>JAZORM010000169.1:0-6780 GCA_045656585.1 Acutalibacteraceae bacterium | reverse complement strand
GAAGAAATTTTGAATCTTTTCTTTAACCGCTTCTTCCAAGTTTTCAAAAGAAACCAAAAACTCAGCAAAAACAATCTCTTTCATTTTAAGCACAGGGTCGATTGCGCTGACAAATTGGATGTCGGGCACCGTTGCCGAATTCAAATCGATAACAAGTTGCTCGTTTGAATAATTGGGGTCCACAATTCTAAGGTCTAAAATTTCATACTCGCCCTCGAACCCCAAAGATAGCGGTACCGCAAAGTTAAAATATGCGTGTTGATTAAAGCCTTCGGTAAACCAAATCGGGATTTTTGCTTTATTGATAAGTCTTGTCATAAAGCGGTTCATATCCAAATGTGACACAAACTTCATTGCGCCCTTTTTCTTGTAAAAAACTCTAACGTCTCTCAAAACAAACACCCTTTCCATAGCATGCAGCACCACAAGCCGAGCATTTTTCACGGCAGTTGGGTGTTGTAGTGTCAGCGTGTGCCAATTTATTTTCGCGGATTAAAAATTCTTTAGAAACCGCGTAATCAAGATGATCCCAAGGATTGATTTCAGAATATTCACGTGTGCGAAGTGAATAGAAATCAGGGTCAATTCCACATTCGGCGAACGCTTCATTCCACTTATCAAGTTGGAAACATTCGGTCCAACTGTCAAACTTACAACCTTTTCTATATGCTTTTTCCAATACAGCGCCTAGTCTACGGTCACCCTTTGCAAATACAGCTTCAAGGAAGCTTGTCGAGCTGTCGTGCATACTAAGGTCAATTTTACGAGTCGTGATACAAGACTTCAAGTATGCCTGTTTTCTTTCCATTTCTGCCTTTGTAATTTGTGGCTCAAATTGGAAAGGAGTAAACGGCTTTGGTACAAAAACCGCCACACTCATAGAAACCGATACTGCCTTGCCCTTTGGTCTGTTTGGCATAGCATAATACATATCAACAATTCTTTGACCCAAATCGGCAATACCTTTTAAGTCCTCGTCGGTTTCGGTGGGAAGACCCATCATAAAGTAAAGCTTAACCGAGGTATATCCACCCTCAAACGCCATTTTACAAGTAGACATAATTTCTTCTTCGGTAACGTTTTTATTTATAACGTCGCGAAGTCGCTGTGTACCCGCTTCGGGCGCAAAAGTAAGACCCGTTTTTCTAACGTGGGCGATTTTTTCCAAAAGTTCTTCCGAGAAATTATCAATTCTAAGCGACGGCAAAGCAAGGCTTATATGATTTTCCTCGGTCCAAGTGAGCAAATTATTAAGAAGTGGTTCAATTTCGGTATAGTCACTGGTACTTAGCGAAGACAAAGAAATTTCATCGTAACCTGTGCTTTCACAAAGGCACTTCGCCTGTTTGTTTACAACCTCAACACTCTTTTCACGAACAGGGCGGTAAATAAAGCCCGCTTGACAAAAACGGCAACCTCGAATACAGCCGCGGAACACTTCTTGCACTGCACGGTCGTGAACGATTTGAATAAATGGCACAACAAAACTTTCGGGATAAAAAGCGGTATCCATATCGGCAATAATACGCTTTTTGATGGTCTTCGGCGCGTCACCTTTAGGTGTTACCGCCTTGATTTTACCGTCTTCGCAATATTCAACATCATACAAAGACGGAACGTAAACGCCCTCAATTTTTGCAGCCTCTTCCAAGAATTTCGCCTTATTGAAACCGTTTTTCTTGTGTTTTTTATAAAGGTCGATTACTTCAAGATCAACCTCTTCGCCTTCGCCAAGGAAGAAAATATCAATAAAATCACAAAGCGGTTCAGCATTACAAACACAAGGTCCACCCGCTACAACCAAAGGATGCTTTTCGTCACGTTCACAAGCCTTCAAAGGCACACCCGCCAAATCGAACATATTAAGTACGTTGGTATAACTCATTTCATATTGTAGCGTAAACCCGATAAAATCGAAATCTTTTATTGGGTCACGGCTTTCTAGTGCAAAAAGCGGAATATTATTTTTGCGCATAACCTCCTCAAAATCGAGCCACGGCGCAAAAACACGCTCACACCAAATATCCTCGCGTGAGTTAAACTGCGAATATAAAATTTTCATTCCAAGGTGAGACATACCGATTTCGTATGTATCGGGAAAACAAAAAGCAAAACGCACGTCAACCTTTTGCTTGTCCTTAATAACGCTGTTAATCTCGCCGCCCGAGTACCTACCCGGTTTTTGAACGGTGAGAAGCAGTCTTTCAAATTCTTTGTTATCCATCAAATCTTCTCCAAAAACAATATATTTCTATATTACTATAAATTCTTTATGGTTGCAACTTTTATTTACAAAAAACCACCCGAAATTCAATTCGGGCGGTATAATTTAAAAATCTATTTCCATTGAATCATAAGACACAGCAAAGCCCTCGGCTTCGGCAATTTTCTTAAAATCGTCATAAAGGCAATCTTTGCCGTTATGCGAAAAATGATGTAAAACAAAAGTGGTGTTTTCATCCGCTGAACCAATTTCTAAAAGTCTTTGCTTACATTCACGGTTTTGAATCATTCCCATATGTCCACGATATGTGATTGCAGGGTCGTTTGCATTTGTACAGTCAAGCACCGCAACGTCGATATGAACCTTATTTTTTTCAAGATATTCCCAACTTTCTTCGGGGAAAATATCCGAATCATTGCCGTAAAGCAAGGTCTTTTTACCGTCAGTTATAAGATATACAAAAGGATTTTCGGTGCCGTGCCAAGCCTTCAAAGCGGTCACGGTATACTCCCCTGCCTTAAACGGAACAAATGGCTTCACCATATTGAGTTTCAACTTTTCTCCGGCTTTTTTAAGTATTTCATCTTGCAAAAATGCTAAATCACAACTTCCGTGAAGAGTGAAAGTATAACCATCGTGCGAATGACCAAAGTTTGTGTTAAGATAAATAAGTTCCTTTTCATTAAGATGGTCTTCGTGGATATGTGTTATAAGGCAATGCTCTATATCGGTACTCGCAATTTTATACTGGGTAAAATGATAATATGTATCGGGTCCAAAGTCCAAAAGCAATTTGCCGTCAATTAGTGCTTGAGCGCGACTTCTTAAATTTTCGCCACCAAGTTCACGTGCCTTTCGACAAACCTCACACTCACAAAAAAATGAAGGTATACCTTCTGCTGCTGCAGTTCCTAAAAATTTAATTTTCATAGCATTCACTCCTCCCTTTAATTATACTCAAAAATTACTTTTCGTCAACCAAAATCCAACCTTGAAAACAAGGATTTATTGTGCTATAATCGCTTTTAAGAAAAGAGGGGTTTTATGAAAATTGTAAATGAAACTATTTTGAACCAAATCGACAATTACATAGAAGAAAACAAAGATGCCATTATAGAAGACCTTTTATCACTCGTGCGAATCCCTTCAGTGAAATCTGAAGCGTTACCCGGCGCTCCATTTGGTGAGGGAAACAAAAAAATGATTCACGAAACCGCCGCTCTTTTTGAGCGCAACGGCTTTAAAAGTGAAATCGAAAAAGACGGTTATTATGCTTTATCTTACCTTGAAAACAGTGGTAAAACCATTGGTATTTTCTCACACGGAGACGTTGTACCGGCAGATGGAGAATGGCTTATTTGCCCACCTTTTGAGCCGATTGTAAAAGACGGTTATATGTTTGGGCGTGGCTGTAACGATGATAAATCGGGTGTAATCGGCGCCCTATATGCTGCAAAAATGATAAAAGAATTAAATCTTCCTTTTAAAAGCCGCCTTGTAATGTACACAGGTACAAATGAAGAAGCAGGTATGGATGATATCATAAAATTTGTAGAGAACGAACAAATGCCAGACCTTTCTTTCGTACCCGATGCCGACTTCCCCTTTTACCATGGCGAACGCAGTATTTTAAGATTTTTTGCAACAAGCGAAAAATCGTTTGAGACCATAAAAGATTTCCGTGGCGGAAATGCGGCAAATATTGTTTTAGGTGAAGTTAATGCCGAAATCAAATATTCTCCCGCCCTCTTTAGCGAAATAGAAAAAATATGCTCCGAAAATGACGCTATCACCGCTTATAATGATGAAGACACTATTTTTGTTTGTGCTAAAGGTATAAGCGCTCACACTGGCGCTGTGGATAAAAGTCTTAATGCCGCAAAACTTTTGGCGGATGCCTTACTTTCTTGCCAAAGCTTACCCGAAAATGACAAAGCAATTCTCAGTGATGTGAGCAAATTTATATGCGACGGTCACGGAAAGGGCTTCTGTATCGACCATATTGACTCAAACTTTGGTAGTCTCATTTGCTCAAATGGTATTGCCCGTACCGAAAACGGCAAACTTAGTCTCAGTTTCGATATAAGAGCAGGACTTGAATTTGAAATTGAAGACATCAAACATAAAGTATTTTCCGCTTGTAGCAACACTTGGAAAGCCGAATTTTCAAGATGCAGCAAGGGTTATATTATGGACGCTAATTCACCTATTGCAAACTCCATTATTGAAACCTTTGAATATGTAACAGGTATTAAAGGCAAAAAGACACACTTAATTTCAGGTGGCACGTATGCACGTGAACTTCGGAACGCATTCCCGATAGGCACTATCAACCACGATATAGAAGAACCTATAGACCTTCCGAAAGGCCACGGCAACTACCATGGGCCTGACGAAAAGTTGAGTATCAAAGGCTTCTTGAATGCTATAAAAATTGTTACCTGCATACTCTTAGAAGCCGATGCCGTTTTAAACGGATAGATAATATAATTTGATTTATTTTGTAGGGGAAGGTCTCCGCGCCTTCCCGTAAGCCTGTGCAAAATCTTATCGGGAGGGGATGGAACCCCTCCCCTACAATACAAATTAAAAAGCAACAAAAATCTCCGCTTATAAAAGCGGAGATTTTAATTTTACTTACTTTCGATAATTTCCTTGCCACCCATATAAGGACGAAGTGCTTCGGGAATTGTGATTGAATATTTTTGACCGTCAAACTTAAGGTTGTTTTCAAGGAAAGCAATAAGCATTCTTGGCGGTGCAACAACTGTATTGTTGAGAGTATGCGCCAAATATTTCTTGCCGCCTTCACCCTTAACACGAATACCCAAACGACGAGCTTGAGCATCACCCAAGTTTGAACAAGAGCAAACTTCGAAATATTTTTGTTGTTTTGGACTCCAAGCCTCGATATCATAAGACTTAACCTTGAGGTCAGCCAAGTCACCTGTACAACATTCAAGAGTACGAACAGGAATATCTAAACTTCTAAATAGTTCTACAGAGTAGTTCCACATTTTGTTGAACCAATCCATACTTTCACTGGGCTTACAAATAACAATCATTTCTTGCTTTTCGAATTGGTGAATACGGTAGATACCGCGTTCTTCAATACCGTGAGCGCCCTTTTCTTTACGGAAACAGGGTGAATAACTTGTAAGGGTTAGAGGAAGCTTTTCTTCCGGAGTGATTGTGTCAATAAACTTACCAATCATTGAGTGTTCCGACGTACCAATAAGATAAAGGTCTTCGCCCTCACTCTTATACATCATAGCATCCATTTCTTCAAAACTCATAACCCCCGTTACAACGTTGCTTCTAATCATAAAAGGCGAGATACAATAGGTAAAACCCTTGTCAATCATAAAGTCACGAGCGTATGACAATACAGCCGAGTGAAGACGAGCGATATCGCCCATAAGATAATAGAAGCCTTCACCTGCAACCTTACCTGCTGCCTCTTTGTCGATACCTTCAAAAGCTGCCATAATATCGGTATGATAAGGAATTTCAAAATCAGGGTTTGTCTTTTCGCCGTAGCAAGTAACTTCCACGTTTTCACTATCATCGCGGCCAACAGGAACACTTTCGTCCACGATGTTAGGAATCTTCATTTGGATTTCCAAAACCTTTTTACCTAAAACGTCTTCTTGCTCTTCCAAAGCCTTGAGTTCTTCAGCTTGTTGGCTAACGAGCTTTTTCATTTCTTCGGCTTCATCGCGTTTGCCTTGACCCATAAGCATACCGATTTGCTTACTAATCTTATTGCGGTTTGCGCGAAGTTCATTTGCGCGGCTATTTGCCTCGCATTTTTTATTGTAAAGTTCAATTACTTCATCAACCAAAGGAAGTTTAGAATCTTTAAACTTCTTAGAGATGTTATCCTTTACTAATTGCGGATTTTCACAAATAAATTTAATGTCAAGCATTTTTTCTCCTCCAACGGGCAAAATTATACTTGTAAAGTATAACACAAATAAAAACCTATGTCAAATTTAAGGAGAAAAAAATATGAAAAAAGATAAAAAATTCCCCGAAACACCCGACAGAGCGCCAAATTCACCCCTAAAACCTAAAGAAGAGAGCAAAAACGTCTTCGACCTTATTAACGAATACGGAACTTATGAAATTCAGCCCACCTGCGACACCGAAAATCAATACCCCACAATCGCACAAGGCTACAACCCCAAAATAATTCAAACCGACCGCCAAAACAAGCATTTCAAAGGCGCTAAATGGTCAAGCCGAAAAAACAGTGACGACAGCCAAGACTTATCTTGACAACCACCATGGTTTTTAGTATAATTTTTTAGTAATCATTGGGACTTATGTCCCATACATAAAAAAATGCAGGGGTGTTGGAATGGCAGACAAGCTGGCCTCAGACACCAGTGAAGAAATTCATGCGGGTTCAAGTCCCGTCCCCTGCACCAACTCCCAAATCAGACCTTTAGGTTTGGTTTGGGAGTTTCTTTACATTAAAGGGGTGGGACTTGAAGCCTAAGAGGGCTGCGAGTGTTAAGAAAAACAGTCCGGTGGACTGTTTTTTAATGAGC
>JAZORM010000168.1:0-3337 GCA_045656585.1 Acutalibacteraceae bacterium | reverse complement strand
ACTCGAAGGCAAAAGATAAATCAGCAGTTTGGCTTGTGCTCTTTGGTTCTAAAACAACCTTTTCGAAGGTAGACCAAACTTTAGAGGAATCAGGCTTTGTGTTTACAACCCAGTTGGTTTTTCCGCCCAACTTGACCGATTCATCATACATTTCTTGACTAACGGGAATATATTCAACGTCGCCGTCGAGGAGATAATCGTTTACAGGTCTTACAGGTACGGTATGCTTTTTTGCCGTTCCATCATAACTTCCTCTTAACAAATATTGCTCAAAATATTGTTTAATAGCATTATAGTATACCCCGTAACCGTTTTCGTTCAAATGAACAATATCACCCGCATAATTGCTCCATTCACCCGAATAGCCAATTGTGTCCGCCAAAGCACGACCAACGTGAATAGAAGGCACATCATATTCTATACATATATTTTCGTGTTCTTTCGCGTGTTTATGAAGTTCACCAGCCAAGTTTGTTGATAAATAACCTTGTTCGGTTGTGAGAATGGTTACGATATCGCAATAAGGAAGTTGATTACGCAAACTACGAATTATAGTCTCAAAACGGGTAGAATAATCTTCCATTGTCGCATCTTCAACCTGATCATCGTAATGGTCATTGATTGAGAACTCAACAAATATCAAGTCGGGTTTTGCTGAAATTACGTCATTATTCAAACGGTATGCTCCAAACTTAGTGCCTGTACCGCCTTAAGACTTGTTAATATTATTTATGGTAGCTTCAGGGAAATTATCAACAAACCATTGACCAATTAATCCGCGCCATGTTTTTGTAGCATCGCCAACACCTGTTCCGTTGGTAACCGAACCACCGTAGTACACAACGTTGACCTCTTCTCCCGCCTTAATCTTCGCATAAGTATTTCTAAGATTTTGACCGCGTTCCTTGATATAATCTTTGTAATTGGTTATATTTGCCGCCGAAACAGATTCAATCATACCAACGCCAAGACCCAAAACCAACGCAAAAACCAATAAAAGACTAACTACTTTTAAGAATTTATTTTTCATTTCAGACACCTCTTATTTTGTTTTTTTCTTGACAGCTTTAGACCAAGATGAATAATATTTTCCACCATCAACCGTTTTATAAGAACGAACTCTTACGTAATAAATCTTTTTAGACTTCAAAGACTTAAGGGTCACAGAAACGTTTTTATAACCTTTTACGATTTTGGTTTTAGACGAACTAAATTTCTTTGAGGTTGAATACTCAATTTGATAGCCCGAAACCTTTTTGTTTTTAGCAACCGTAACCTTTAGACTCTTCTTTTGGGAAGAAACTTTTTTAACACTTGTCTTCGATACGGTTATTTTCTTAATTGTTTTGCTTGAAACTTTTGACCAAGAAGAATAATACTTTTTACCCCCGACAGTCTTGTAAGTTCTAACCCTCACGTAATACTTTTTACCCGCTTTCAAGCTTTTTAAGGTGGTTGTAGTATTTTTATAACCCTTTATGGTTTTAGTTTTAGTAGCAGATTTTGTGAATTTCTTTGAGGTTGAATATTCTATTTGATATCCGTCAACTTGTGAGGATTTTTTCTTAACCTCAACCTTTATACTGTTGTTACTCGGGGTAAGTTCTTTTACCGATGATTTAGGCGGATTGATTTTATAGGACATATATTTTGTGCCCTTAAATTCGCCCTTGAATTTAATCTTTATCTCATAGGTTCCAACCTTTATCATGCCCTTTGGATAGGTTAGCTTATAGTCAACCTTTTCTACAAGTTTGACATCTTCGGTATCGTACATTATAACTTTTGGAGTTTTAACCGTTCCGTCGTATGTAAACGATTTTTGCGAGAGTTCAAAGGTTTTAATTTTTGCGATAGGATATCTTGCCAAAACTATAAAGCAAACGTCACAAATATCTTGGTTTTCACCATCTTTTTTATCGGTAGCAGGTATAGTTTTCCAAGCGATAGAGTGATAAGCTTTTCGCTTAATACCGCAGTAGGTACAAGCGCGGCTACAATAATATTTATAAGTATGAGTAATCTTTCTTGTAGTGCCGCAAACGTTACACATACCGTCACAACTGTCGGTATATTTATGAGAACCGGAAGCGCAAGTTTTCACCCCCGGAACTTCCACTTGAGCTGAAACGGCATATTCACCTGGGGTTTTGAGCGTTAAATATCCATTCTTTGAAACGGTGATTTTACCGTTTGCATCAACAGCGGTTGCAACGTAATTTGACTTAACCTTGAACTTTCCTTCAGCTTCGGTAAATTCAAGTAAATCGCCAATACCCGAATCGTTTGAAATGTGGTAAACCTTTCCAACCTCTGCTAAACTTTGTAAATTAGCGATACTATCGGAATCCATTTCGGTTTTTGAATTTACAATAATATGTGCCGCCTTATTAATAACGCAGTTACCCGCATTTCTGTCGTCTATTTTAGGTCTGCTAACTGCACCAAACTTGACACTTTTCGCATTAACAACGTTGATATTCAAATTACCGTTGAACGTTGTCGTTCCGCCCCAATACAGTACGAAAGAAAAAGAAACGTTAGTATTAGAATTATCTACCGTAACGGTAACGTCTTGATTGTACTTCTTTCCAGCATACGTTCCATTTGTAAGTTCAATATAACCGTTAAATTGATTTTTCAAAACCAAATCGATTTTCTTGCCAACAGAGTTTTGTTTTGAGGCATAACCAAGCGCAATATATTGAGGCTTAAAGTTCACACTATTTGTGAAAGTAACGCACTCATCATATGCTGATATTTTTTCTATTGTCGGAATATTGATATTATCAAATTTAACGCCACCCAACATTGGGGCACCTTTGGGAATGGTAAGAGTGGATTTTGTTGCAGAGGAATCAGATTGAACTACAAGCAAAAATTCATATCCGTACTTTTGGTTTTTACGAACGTTTTCTTTCGCGTTATTTCCACTATCGGCAGTAGAATCGTAATTAACACCCCACTCGGCAGTGGCGCTCAAGATTCTGACCGTTACAGTATCTTTTGCCCAATAACCCGCTTCTTTAGCAGCTAAAACAGCATCTCCAACCGTCAAGAACGGAGAGGATTTCGAACCGCTGTTGGTTGATTTACCGCTCGAGCTTACGTAGTAAGTTGCGGTTTCGACGTCCTTTACTACGGTAACTTCATATTGTTCCGCTTTTGGAAGAACAAGATATCCGTCTTTCGCTATAATTTTGCTATCATCTTTCGCGGTAGCGGTTATATCATATCTATCGGAATTTACACCGTATTTACCCGCGGTCTCGGTAAAGGTATAAAAATCATCCACGCCCGAAGAATTCACAACACGATAAAAACCTTCCCCAGCATT
>JAZORM010000167.1:0-15300 GCA_045656585.1 Acutalibacteraceae bacterium | reverse complement strand
TAGAAGATTACTGCCGGTAAAGCCAAGGTCACCGGTCAAAATAAGGTCATAGTCCGAGGGTGCAGTGCCCGAGTCACCCAAAAACGCCGCAATAGTATCCGCCGCAGCAGGGGAAAATGTCAAGAGAACACCATAAATTTTCCACTGTTAAAATTTTCCTTTAACAATGCGGGTTTCGAGCACTTATGGTGTGTAGGCGGCTATAGGCGGGTAGATGTTAAACATACACCATAAGCCAATTTTATAGTGCATTTTGAATAAAAAAGACCATAGTAAATTGACATAGAATTTTGTAAACGAAAATTTTTATCGAAACATACTGACACAGAGGTAAAGCGTATGGCAGTAAATGTCACACGCTTTTTGTATGCTATTTAAGGATATCACCAATAATATCGCTTTTCTAATTTTTTACGTTCTTGACTTTCTTCGTGTTTACGTTCTCCAAAGAATTCATCCTTGGCAGCAACAGTAGGATCATACCAATCTGCTTTAGCCTTTGCCCACAAAATCCATTCCGCAACTTCGCTATCATTATCCGCCTTAGATTCAACCTCATTAATTAATGCTCGTATTTTACATGCCATAGCAAAATCTTCAGCCTGATTTTCCAATGCAAGAGTCAGTTCAACCTCTTCATTATATCTTTCACGAAGTCTTTCTCTCTTCCGTTGTTCTTCCTGTCGTTTGCGTTCTGCCTCCTCACGTTCTTCACGAGCAAGTTTTGCATCATTGATAGCAATAAATATAGCAATCATCAGATCTCCAAGTTGCTCTTCAAGAGTTATAGACTTACCGTCTCTAAATCTTCTTTTTAAACCTACACCAACACTGATACGCCCATTATGTATGTGATCGTATTTGCGTATTTGAGGTTTGCTAGCCCAACTATAACGTTTACGCTCATCTTCGTACTTTAATAAGGACATTCGTTCTTCTTTTGTTAGTTCATGTGGCATTTCCGTAGTTGCCTCAGAAAAACTGAGTTGAATATAATCTGCTTTATAATGAAAACATAAATTATCATCTAAATCAACGCCAAGTGGTTTCATGGCCTTTATAAGCGAATCTATAATTCTAAAAACTCTTCGTAAAGAATTGTCTGCAACATCGTATTTTAAATATGGTGCAGTATTCTTACTTTGTTTTTGCTGATATGGAGTTTGTTTCTTAAACTCCTTTTCCCAACCTTCAATTCGCTTTCTGTGTGCTATAATTTTGGAATGTAGTCTTTCCTTTTCGTCAGTTATCTTGACATTTGAAACCGCATCAAAAAGCTGTTCTTTTTCATCGGCAGATAAAAACGGAAGTATAGCGTCGTATTCTCCACTATAATTACTACTTGCAGCATCATTTTCTTTTACTTCATTTTCAATAGTGGATTGAGAGGTGTTTATCACAGTTTTTTCTTCTGCTTGTATTTTCGAATTATCCTTGTTTTTTGATATGAATGGCATGCGCTTGTTTAATTCAACAACCTCATCCGGATTTCCCTTTAGTTCTTCCACTACAGTTTCTTTGCCGTATTCTTTTTTAGTCCAATATCCAGCGGGTGGTATGGGAATATTCGCATCTTTTATTTGCTTATATAACAACGAATACGAAATATCATATTTTTTAACCATTCCTGAAATAGAAATTGATCATACTTCATCGTATATTTGCTTTCTGGTTAATCTAGTTACCGTATATGTTTCCACTTTCTCATCCTCCTTTCTTATTATTTCTGTTGTTTTGTGAGTTTGAGAGTCAGATGGTTTCATTAGTTCTTCAAAATGAGTTATTCCTCCAATTCTTCGTTTTCTTTTAATAGAAAAACCAAATCACGCTTCATTTCCTCAAAATTGCGAATGATTGTTTGTAAATTGTTCTCAATAGCTTCAACTTGAACCTCATTAATTCTTCCATGATTGTAAGCAATTAATCGCTCGGGAATAATTACATAAGACCAGCTATCACGATAAGTTTCTTCATTTTTCACCGCAAAGCCTATCGGTAACAGATTATTCCTCATACCCAAAGTAAGCATCATAGGAGAAATTCCAAGATAATCCGCCGCAGCCTTTATAGTAACTTTCGGCATAGTTCTAATTTCTTCATCGGTATATTTACCCATACGTTCCACCTCCTTTCAGTCACTTAATTGTACCACATAAAGATAAAATACCGCTATACAATATTCATTTAATTGCATAGCGGTATTTTGTTTCATTTCAGTTTTCTGTTTTTAATTGTTTTTTGATTCTATTGGCATTAGTTTGTGACAAACCGGCTTCTTTAGCAAATTCACTCCATCTTCTTACTGCATCTAACACTTGATGAATACATTTTGTCGCGGAAGCTTTTTTTATACCAACTTTTTCGGCAACTTTATAAAAATCTTCCATAGTAATTCCGTCTACTTTGCCGTTTATGAGCATTTGATGGCTCCTTACCCACAAACTGTCTTTTTTGTATGAAAAAGTTACATCATACGCCGGTGACAATGACCATTCACCTTTTTTATTCATAAGAAAAGCAATATTTTTTGTGTGGTCATCAAAGTTTTTAGCATAGTCATTAAATACCATGCGTTTAAACATTTGAATAAAGTCATGACTGCCAAGCTTTAACTGTTTCATTACACTAAAAGCATCCTCATAAGAATAGGCCCTCGGAGAGCAAAAGTCCATATGCGCCATTGCACATAGGCTTTGCATATGAATTTTTTCACCCTTAGGTCCTTTTCGGTCAAAACGCTTAGTCATAAAATGCGAACGTCCATTTTCCTTATGTAGACGGCATTCACTCATTTCAATACCTGCAGCTTTAGCCATTAGGTAGTAAGCATACTCAATCTTTGTATATTCTTTGTCATCAGGAGTTTCGTCTTTGTCTTTATTGTTTTCTATATCATCAAACTTTAAAAGCCAATATTCAAAACCCGGACCTGCATTTATTTGTCCCGAACGAATATCGTTTGTTTCTCTATTCCACGCTATCAATGTTTTAGCTCTTGCTCCGCCGACAGGAGAACTGCTTTGCATTAATTGTGCAATCATATTATCATCATATTTTAATTTAACACTTTCTTTTTCAGATAGGATTTCTGAAGCCAGTTTAGTAAGAGCATCAAGATCTACCTTTTCGCTTAAGTCAACGATTTCTTGTGACGGCTCATACTCAAGTGCTCCCATACCTCTTTGTCCTGTATAGCAAAGCTTTTCAATTGTAGTTAAACTATCCTTCTCTCTACCTTGACTTTCCAAATATTGATTGATAACAATATTACCGAATTTATCAGGCAAAGAATCCGCAAGCATACCTGGCAAACCTTTATAAGTTTCTTCGCTTAACGAAGGAAAAGAATAGGTTGTTCTTGACAATGGCATTTTAATTGGCGATACCTCAATACCACTCAAAATAAAGTTATCATCATACTGAAAACCGATTAACCCGTTATCTTGTTCATGAAGGTAACCTATCGTTGACCCCCACATTTTAACTTTAACTGTTTTTATGCTCATAATTAATACCTCTTATTTATCTTCTTCCCAAACCCATTTAGTATTCTTCATATCATGGCTCGGCGTTGCTCGTTGTCTTTTTTGTTTTTCTTCAAAAATCGATTTAAAATCGGGCTGAACTTCGGGAATTAAAATATTTAAATTATCAAGCATATTTAGTGCAGATAGAATTTTAATATAATTTGAAAACTTAGAATCCACACCATTTTCAATTCGGACCTCCGTACTGGAAGAAATACCGCACTTATCTGCCAAATCGGCTTGTGTGATGTTTAAAGAAATTCTATGTTCTTTTATTCTTTGACCAATTTCTTTTAAAATAGATATTTCATTCTGATTTCCACCAATTTTCATATCAGCACTCCATAAAACTAATTTATCAAATTTGCATAATTATAATACCATATTGGAATTAATTTGTCAAGTATGATAAATTAGTCATTTCTTATACTGCTCTGTTATATTATATCGAAAATTGGAAAATTTTGGACGACGCTATTCTCGGGGAAAATGTCAAGAGAACACCATAAATTTTTGCCTTCCAAAAATTTCCTGTATTTATGCGGGTTTAGAGCACTTATGGTGTGCAGGCGGCTATGGGGAGGTAAATGTTAAACAAACACCATATGGCGGTTTTTTAGTGCATTTTACACAAAAACAACCCCCTCCATATACTTATCAAAGCCTTGAGTCTCAACGCCAATTTTTTTATTGCATATTTTTTGTAATTATTTAATATAATAATCGACATTATCTTGATTATATCGATTAAATATGCTATCATATAAGTGAATATATTATAAAACTTCACGAAAGAGCTTGGTAATGATGAATGCAGGTATGATAGTTTCTATATGCAAGCAAAAGATATCTCTGCTCTTTTTCAAGCTCCAACCAATTTGGCAACTTAAATTACCTACTGTTAAACACAGAAATTTTCCTCTGTGCACTTGGTCGATGTTTCTATTTTAGGAGAGAAAAAAGTGTCTAAACATTCAAAGCAAAATCAGAGCTTTTTTAAAGGTCAAGTTTTCAAACAAACTCTGAAAATCGTTGTAATAATCATTATTACCGTTTCTCTACTGCTTAATCTATTTACATTTATTATGCCTGTAGTTAAGTATTATGGAAATAGTATGTCTCCAACACTTAAAGACGGACAAATACTGATAGTAAATAAGATGGCGGAAATAAAAAGCGGAGATATAATAGCGTTTTATTACAACAATAAGGTAATAGTTCGTCGTGTAATAGCCACCGGGAACAGCCAAATATCTATTGATGTGTTTGGCACGGTTTCGGTAGACGGAAAAAATTTGGACGAGCCGTATCTTGATAATAAAACACTTGGTCAATGTAACCTTGATTTTCCATACAATGTTCCGGCAAAATCTTATTTCGTTTTAGGGGATAATCGAGATATTGCAATGGATAGCCGACTAGAAGAAATCGGCGTTGTAACCAGCGATAGGTTGATTGGTAAGGTAGTATTTTCAATTAATCCTTTTGGATTAGTGGAGTAATTTCTTTTTAGTAAAGAGTGGAATAACAATGCATGCTTTCAAATCGCATCAAAAACTGAATATAAAAAGCATTGTATTTGTCGCAACCATGGCGGTGTTTTGTGCCGCAGTTTGCGTCTTGTTGTTCTGCTTAAATATTGTTCCTACCGTGGCGTTAGAGCAGGAAATCCGTTGCGGAATTGAGGAGCACACCCATACAGACAGTTGCTATATCGGGGATTTCGTGGTTTGTGAAAAAACTAACCACACTCATAACGGCAACTGCTATATCATTCTATTAAAGGAAAATAATATTAACGGTATACTCACACTGCTTGGTAACAGCAACACCCGTTCACTCGAATATGTTATAACCGATACTATGTCATCAGCACTTACCTTTAACCCAAATCTGAATTCGGCAGAAACCAGTCAAGAGACAGTTATGAAACTTTCACAAGATACCGTTGCGAAATTAAATACCACAATTTCTAATGAAGAGGAACTGCCCAACATAGTTCTTAATGAAAATATAAACACTGTAAGCACCTTAGCTATGGATGAAACACAGAATAATGTAAGTTCGGTAGCTTTGGATATTGAAGAAACTCCCGTTTCCACCGAAAAAAATGCCAATGTTTATATCTATCTTGATGGAAAGTGGACCTGTATCGGTAATATAAGTTTTGATACAACATACAGTTGGTGGCAGAGAAATTATACCGCTAGTATCAGCACCCAAAGTCTATTAACACTTGTTAATAATACTTTAGATACTAGCTTTACTAGGAATTCCTTTTCGCTTTCCATTTCGAGTTCTCTTGATGGCACTTATTCAAGGTACGCTTTATCGAGCAGTACAACAACCATCGGTGCTTCGCAGTCTTCAAGTGATATAAGTAAGGCAAGATATATGAGACTAGTGCCCGTAAGTGCAAGCTCTGCCGAAACCAATTTTGCCTTTTATACTGTAAGATATGTATATCCTGACGGCAGTGTAGAAGAAAGAATTGTTCCTACGGGAACTGCTATAGTCCTACCTGAGGGCAGGTACACCTGGAAAAGCGGTAATTCGGTATATGAAGCAGAGAAATCGGTTACTATCACCGGCACTACCACCTTTACTGCCGAAATAATTCCCGTTGAAAATATAAGTATTAGTTATAATATTAATTTCCCAACCGTTAGCGGTGTTACGGTATCAACCAAGCCAACTCTTGCAGGACTTACCGCAACGACGGTGACCGACAAATATGCGCAAGGCTCTTCTGCGACGCTTAGAAATGTTTCGCAGCAGTCGGTTGAGGGCAAAGTAAATGGCAACAATACAAACCTTTCCCGAGTTGTTCAGTTTAAGGGCTGGCGTGTGGACGATACCGATACAATAATTCAGCCTAATACCACACTCGTTTGGGAGGAATTATTAAGGTATGCTAACGAAACCGAACTCATCCTTACTGCCGTTTGGGAATATTCTCCGCTTCAAACAGCAAGTTTCTTTATCCGTTTTGACTCGGTTGCAGTTGACACAGAAGGAAATATCACGGGGCAAGACTCAAACAAATATACAAAAGAAATTTTCTCGGCATATGTTGGCGAGGTAGATACTTCTCTTGGCACAAGCAACCTACAAAACAAATACGGAATTGCCGACACAACCTCCGATAACTCTTTTGGAGCCGACCAAAAAATACGAGCACTCTATGGTGAAAAGACCGACGGCGTATGGCTGAGCGCCTTCCCGGCGGACGACTTTATTTTCCAAAGTCTCGTTCAGTATGCTAATACAGGTTATTTATCGGTAGACGGTGTAGCCGTTAAGGCCGAGGACCTCAACAATAAGGAATATGCAATACGTTGGTACGTTTTCAAATGTCAGGATGATGCTTGGCATATAGACGGAAAATTGGTAAAGAAAGAGGGTCTTATTCACGTTTACAAGACCTTTGCAGGTAATAAGGAACTTATCTCTGAGGCCAAAACCGATTTCTACATAGATGCAACCGACATAACTGCCGGCACCAACACGGTTCTTACTTTGGATAACCGCAAATCCTACAATGCCGAAACCGATACATATATGTGGGAGATTACCAATGTAGATTACGGTGAGTATTGGGAAATAACCGAGCATCCACATCTGTTTGCCGACCCGGGCGTTGATTTTGGAGTGTATTCGGAATATACCGTTATGGATGCCCACGGCGACCAGTCAATCACAGGCTCTGGTACATCCCTTATGGTCAGCGGTATGACCTATGCTCTTGACGAGGGCACCGATGAAGTACTGAGAGCAGAGTTTACTAATATCTACAACAAGAGCAATTCTATAGTTATTAAAAAGCAGGATAGTCTGACCGGTGTTTCTATCGGAGGTGCTACCTTCCAGCTCTTGCAAAACGGAAAAGCTCTTAAGTTTAATTACAATAGCGAAACAGACTCTTATGAGCACGATGAGACTTCGGGCACACAAACTGTGCTTAGCGGCTCATCTAACGGGTATTTTGAAATATCCATCGAAGATTTCAGTTACGATAAGGGGCCTATTACCATCCGTGAGATATCGGCACCTACGGGATACTCACCTATCGGTGATATTAAGATAGGCTATACCGATGACGGAACAATAGGAATTCTCAGCGGTAACAGCGAAATGATAAAGTATATGAATGGTATACTTATTGTTGGAAACAGTACCGACTCAATGTCAGTTACCGCTAAAAAGAGTTGGGATTGTCCCCAAAACGAATGGCAGGATGTAAATGTACAGCTTCTTGCGAACGGCAAGCTGGTTACAACGGTTATTGCAAGTGTTCAGCCTCAGGTGACACTAAACACCGCTAATAATTGGCAATACACCTGGGAAAACCTTCCTGTATATGTAAATGGTGAGAAGATTGAGTGGTCTATCAGGGAAACTCAAATCGGTACCGAGTCGGCTAAGGCTGATGGCTCGTTTGTAAACTGGCTTGTATCCTATGAGCTGCCGATTTATTCTACCGATTCGCTCGGTAATGAAAATGTTTTACTCACCGTAACCAATACCACCAAGCGTGTAATGCTCCGACTTACTAAAACTGATTTTAATAACAGCCTTCAGCTAAGCGGAGCCACCTTTGTGCTTGAAGGAGTGGACGCATATGGTAACCTACTTGCTTCAGAGGTTGTGAAAACTTCAACTACCGGAGATAACGGAACGCTTATATTTGATAACCTTAAATGTGGCGTTCGTTACAGGCTCACCGAACAGGAAGCCCCTAAAGGCTATATTAAAACCGATGAATATATTTATTTCACTATTAACGAGGATGGCTCGGTGTCAGTAGAAGAAAACTTCTACGCCGAATCCGGTAGCACAGCCTATAACATTATCGTCCGTAATGCTTCAGGCATTCCCCTACCCGAATCGGGTTCTGTAGGAACAGGTATGTTTTATGCCGTAGGTTTGCTTTTGATTATGGCAGCCGCAGGTATTTACATAAGCACTTTCCGTAAAAGGAGGTGCCAACATTAAATCACTTTCAATAAATTTAGAAAAATTTTTAAGAAAAGGAGAAATTAAAATGAAAGCAATTAAAAAAGCACTAGCAGCCCTCTTGTGCCTTTGTCTGATTCTTGGCTGTGTTTCAGTAACAGCCTTTGCAGAAGACGTTAAAGGTACAATCACCATCAAAAACCCTACCTCTTCCGAGGCAACCGTAGAAGGCAAGGATTTTGAAATTTACAGAATCTTCTATGCTACTACTGATGGTCAGAACACATCTTATTCCTGGTTTAAGGATAAGGATGACCCCAAGGTAAACCCATTTTATGAATATTTTGCAACTGTTGATGATGCAGATGGCAAACCTCTGGTTGAAGCAGGCAAAGAGCCTAGCGAGTACAGCAATATTCAGAGGGTTATTAACCACATTAACACAGAGCACCCCACAAACTTTGCTTTATCTCAATTTGCAGAAAAAATTCACAAGTATATTGTTGATAATGCAATCCAACCAATAGACAAAAAAACAGGTGAAGATAAGAAAACCGAGGTTGTTTTTGATGATTTGGATTACGGATATTACCTAGTATATGATGCTACCACATTCCAGGATGGTACAAGTGCAGTTCGTTCGGCTGTAATGGTAGACACCGTTAATACCAATATCGAAATCACCCTAAAGGCTAACCGCCCTGAACTTCAAAAACAGGTTCTTGAAAATGACGGAAAAACCTACGGTGAGGCTACCTCCTCGGAAATCGGCGAAACCGTTACCTTCAAAATCACTTCATATATACCCAGTCACGAGTATTATGATGCATATGTTTATTATATTGACGATACTCTACCGGCAGGTCTTTCTTTAGATGAAAATTCTGTAAATGTAACCTTAACCAGTCCGGAAGGCTCTGCTATTACTACACAGAACTTATATACAATTAACGAAAACAAGGCAGCAAACACCTTCAAAGTTGAATTTGAAGAAAATGCTTTGATAGGCCAAGACAAACTAAAAACCGATACAAAAATAGAGATTGAATATACCGCTACAGTAACCTCCGAAATTCCCTTCGGCGGAACTACAAATACTGCAACTCTTACCTATTCTAACGACCCCAACGTTCCTACCAGTATTGGTAGCGTTCAGGATACTGCCAGAGTATATACCTATATGTTTGTATTAACGAAATATGCTATTGACTCAACCGGCAACGTTTCTGCAACTGCTCGTCTTGCAGGTGCAAAGTTTAAGTTCTATAGCGTTGATGATGAAGGCAACAAGACCCTCATTAAATTTGCTGAAACCATAAACCCGAAGGTTGACGGTGATAAGAAGATGTATTCCGTAGGCGGAAATATTGAAGAAATAACCGTTCTTGACGGCAATGCTCCCGGCAGAGTAACAAACTCTACATATTTCGGCGGAAACCTCGGTGATATCACTATCTTCGGTTTAAAGGAAGGCACATACTATATCGAAGAAACACAGGCTCCTGACGGTTATGTAACACCTACTGACGGCTTTACAATCACAGTAAGTGATACTATCGATGCTAACGGTATGGTTTCTACCTTAACTACAACCGTAGGCGAGCATTCAAGCACCGGTGCTATTGGTAACTACGGCGGCGAATCTACAAACTATTTAACCTGGATAGATGTAGGAAATACCGCTGGTTCTCAGCTCCCCGAAACCGGTGGTATGTGTACCACACTCTTTACAGTTTTAGGTATCGTTCTTATGGCAGGTGCAGCAGCTTTTTTTACTTCAAGAAAAAGAAGTAGTATGGCTTAAAAGAAATATTCGTTTTTGACGGAGCGACTTGCATTTTAGCCACCCCGCAAACCTATTTCTTTTTCTAAAACCAACAAGGATAAATTAAAGGAGGGAAAACTTATGAAGAAACATTTACCGACAATTATTGTGGCGGTTATTTTCCTTTGCGGTCTTTCCCTCTTTTTGTATCCTACCGTCAGTAATTTATATAATCAGCATTTGAACAATAAGCTCATTGGAGAATATAAAGAAGCCTTTGTAGATACACCCCCAAAAGAATTAAACAAAGCTATGCAGGATGCAATAAATTTCAATGAAAATTTCGCAAATCCTAATAAGCTCGAAGAGCTTGGTTTAACCTATGAAGAGATACTTAATGTTGCAAATAACGGTACAATGGGATATGTAGAAATCCCTAAAATCAGCGTATCATTAATCATTTATCATACTATTAATGAGGATATATTACAAAAAGGAATTGGTCATGTTCCAGAAACCCATTTGCCTGTCGGCGGTAAAAATACGCACTGTGTTCTCGCCGGTCATACAGGTCTACCGTCTGCAAAATTACTAACCAATATCGACCACCTTAAAGTTGGCGACCGATTCTATATTCATGTGTTAAACGAGGTTCTAGAGTATAAAATTGATGATGTATCTGTTGTGGAGCCGGATGAAGTATCACGACTTAATGTTATAAGTGGTAAGGACTGTGTAACCTTGGTAACCTGTACGCCGTATGGAGTTAATTCTCACAGACTTTTGGTGAGAGGGGTACGAGTCGATGGAAATAATCTATCAGCAAAAGAAGATGGTATAGCTAACGAACTTTCAAATATTGATATGAAATATTTAATAACCTTCTCTCTTATTGGATTGTTTATTATTTTTATTGCAGTAAAAAAATCACTGGATATCCGCAAAAAGAAGTCAGCAACCATAGATAAAGGTGGCGAAAAAACAAATGAGAATAACCATTAAAAGAATATTTATAACGATGTTAACTGTCATACTCTTGGGTTGCTCGGCTCTTACCTGCTTTGCAGCAACTCAAAACGGCACGATTACAGTCTTGCTCGAAGATAAAGAAAAAAATAAAATAAGCAATATGGTGGTTAATATTTGTCAAATCGCCACATTAAATAATGCGGGATATTACCCTGTGACAGCATTTGAAAACTCGGGAATATCTATTTCGGGCATTATAAACTCACCCGATGAATCATCTGCCAAATCCGTTACAGATTATATCAAGAATAATGAAATTGATGTGCTTTCGGCGGTATCTCAAAACGGAAAAGCAACTTTTTCAGATTTGGATTTAGGTATATGGGTTGTGTTCTGTGGCGAGAACAGTAAATATACATTTAATCCATATATCGTATTTTTCCCCTACGAGTCGGGCGGAAAGCTTTATTATGAAGTATCTTCTGAACCTAAACTTGAAGATAATGCGCCCAACGAAATCAATATCTATGTTATAAAAAAATGGGAAGATAAAAACAACGCCTCTAAAAAAAGGCCCGAATCAGTAACCATTGAACTCTTAAATGGTGATAAGGTTGTTTCATCTGTTGTATTGGGTGAAGAAAATGGTTGGGCTCATACATTTACAGGCGTTTCGAATGATTGCAATTACTCAGTAAGAGAAAAAACAGTTGCCAATTATAAGGTAGATTACAGCGGTGACATAACAAACGGTTTTGTGGTAACAAACACCTATAACGGAGAAAAACTTCCGCAAACCGGTCAGTATTGGTGGCCGATTATTCTTATTGCGATAGCAGGTGCCGGATTTATCGCGCTTGGAGTATATGAAGTAGGAGTAAAAAAGAATGCTAAAAAGAAATAAGGGTGTTGTTTTTCTTAGCATTGGTTGTATTCTTATCCTTATTGCTTGCGGATGGTATGTATATAATATTGTCGAGGATAAAAATGCCGGACAATATGCATCGGAAATATTAAATGAATTCGATGAGGCGCAAAATAAAACAGATAAAAACGTGCCCGTAATTACAGTGGATGGCGATGCTTTTTGCGGTAAGGTTATTATTGAAAAATTGTCTGTGGAACTCCCCGTATATGATGAATGGAATTATACCCGCCTAAAATCCGCCCCTTGCCGATACAAAGGAAGCATTGATACAAATGATATTATAATTGCCGCACACAATTATAAAAGCCATTTTGGTTCACTAAACAAGTTGGTGATTGGCGATGAAGTTGAATTTATTGATGCTTACGGGAAGTCGCATCAATATGAAGTGCGCGAACTTAGAACCTTAGACGGAACTGCAGTATCAGATATGCAATCCGGCGGTTGGGATTTCACACTGTTCACTTGCACCAAGGGCGGACAACAGCGTATAACAGTTAGATGTGAACTAAAATAAGTAATATAGATATTAAACAAAAACCGTGTATCAAATTGATACACGGTTTTTGCTAATTTGATGCATATTTACTTTATTTTAAAATTAAATTGTCTTCCCTATCATTGTAATATTTTTAAGACTTTTTATCGAAATTTGGAAAATTATGGAGAACTCTATTCTCGGGGAAAATGTCAAGAGAACACCATAATTTTTTTGAAATTTCTTTTTTGAGGCATTTAAAAACATCTCGTATTTGCGCTTAATCATTGACTTTACGGTGTTTCGGCTTTATAATATATTCCAAAAGCATATACTTTTATATACTATATTTTATGTATGCTTTTTGTATATGCAAAGTTAATATATCAATTCTCATTTTTACGATATATAATCTCGTTAGAAAAACAAAGGCGGTGCACATTATGTTTAAAGTTGAAAAGAATAATGCGAAAATTGGAAGATATCTTGCAGACATCATCGAACAAAAATATGACTCAAGAAGAGCTTTTTGCCGTGCCTATATACGTGCTACAGGTGAAGAGCCAACAAATGAAACCATCAACAATATGTCCAATCGCTTAATGCAAATCTCCAAAGGTAATAAAGCGATTCAAACATACGATTTACCTTACTTCACCGAATTGTTAGGAATATCGTGTGAGCAAATATTAAGTGCCGGTGAATGCTCTGCTCCCCTTACCAACCGAGTAACCAACTATTCGATTGCATGTTCAAATGATCCAAAAGAATGGGATAAGTATATAAACCGAGAAGACAAACTTATTCTAAATTCCGATGAATATTGTAAGACTGTACTCGACTATGCATTAGAATTCGGAAACTATGAGTTCATTAAATATCTTATGGATAATAAATACATTTGGTTTGACAGCAGAAAAGACCAAGATTATATCCAAACGTTTGGTGCGGGAACTTCCATTGAAAGAAGACAAATTGGTTCAGTAGATTACGGTTTACAAGGCAAATTACGCGAAGAAGATGAACTCCGTATAAATTTAATTTCCCTTGCTTGTGATAACAATGATATTCAAATGCTTAACGCTCTGCGGGCAAGAGAAAATCCGCAATTATATTTTAGAACGCACTATCTTTCAGGGCAACATCCAGATTTTGATGCTTGTTATAACGAAAGAATGGTGAAACACATTGCCGAATCGAACGAATTTGTACTTAATTATTTCACTGATTCTTTTGAAATAAGAGATAATGTAAGATATAAAGACGGTAGCAATCGTACTCATACATTCATGTTCCCTTACATATCTAAACTTTTAGATCAACTTATTATCAAAAAATCTCCTTTTACAGAAACTGCATTAAAAAAAGCATTAAACTACAATAAAAGAACATATAAAAAACTTTGTGAACTAATATTATCTGTTAAAAACGATGAGTATTACTCAGCCGAATATTTGAAAGATGCATGGAAAAAGGCCTGTAAAGACGAACTTAAATTTTATGAAAATGGTGATATTGTTACATTTACATCTGTGTTCATTTCATCAAACAAACAATATAACGGCATAATAACTAATGTTCCCCACGTAACCAAAGAACCCTCCTCTCCTATTTTAAAATATCTAACAGAAGAACTCAATGAGTCATATTTGGAAATTGTTAATCTTAAAGAACATTTGGAGGAACTCTAATTATGTCTAAATGGTGTTTTAATTACGATTCTGGTGAATACGAATACATAGACAAGGACGGTTTTAGCATTGACCGCGGTGAGTATGTGTATAATTGGGATGACAGCGAATACCGCCGAGAGGAAGAAGATGAAGAAGACGAGTGGTAATAACTATGATAAAAGCGTGTGCTGAAACGGCACACGCTTTTAACTGTTTTATCAAAATCAAAAATATAGCCCGTTGACAGAAAACAAAAAGAAAATCAAAACAAAAATTTCTTTCTCAGATAATCTGCATGTTCAGGCGTTATACTTCCATCATTGATTTCTGCAATATTAATACTGCCATACAATTCTCCCCACAAGCAATCTAGTAAAGATGATTTTTCTTCAAGACCTTTCTTATATGCATCTAAGTCGTGCTGAAGATATGACGGCAATCCATATTCGTATAAGCGTTCACGCTCTTCTTTTATTTTATCATTATCCATTTATACTACATTCACCGCCTATAATAATATCCATAAATATTATAACGATCTACTGAAACTGAGTCAAGAACATTAAAGCACGGCAGTCTGCGAAAAGCACAACGTGTTATCATATATGATAACATACATTAGGCATATTCGTTTTCAGTACAGACAAAAGCGTGTGGCAGTAAACTGTCACACGCTTTATAATTACGCCGTCTTTTTCTTTTTTGTAGGCTTTTCAGGTTCAATAAGATGCTTGTTAAGTTCAATATACTCAACAACTTGCATATAAGCATCATAAAACTTGAATACAATCTCGATATCTCCGCCCTCGTGAACGAAAATTTCCTCTATAAGTTCGGTTACTATCGGCCTTGTTAAAGCCTCAATATTGCCGTACTTCTTAAAATGCGCTACAAAGTCGTTATCTTCGTTGATACCGTTTTTGAATTGCTCTGCCGATTTGGTAAGTCCGGCAATTTTTTCGTCAATAACTCTAAGCCTCTCATTAAGACGTTCCTTTAACATT
>JAZORM010000166.1:0-7775 GCA_045656585.1 Acutalibacteraceae bacterium | reverse complement strand
TTTTTGGTTTTGTGACCTGTTATACCGTTTACGAGCAATGCGCCAAGGAAAATGAGAGCGATTCCTGAAAAATACATCAAACCGCTAACCCACCAAGCGTTATCGAAAAATGCTCCTGCGAAAAGTGAAATAACAGGGATTTTTGCGCCACAAGGCATAAAGGGTGCAAGCATTACGGCTGCTCTTCGTTCGCGTTCGTTGCGGATGGTTCTACTTGCCATAATTCCGGGTACGGCGCAACCTACCGTAATAACAAAAGGAATTACCGATTTACCTGAAAGACCAACCCTTTTAAAGATTGGATCGAGCACAACTGCGGCTCTTGACATATAACCGCAGTCTTCCAAAAGGGCTATAAGGAAATACATTATCATAACGAGTGGCAAGAAGCCCACAACAGCTACCACACCGCCTATGACACCGTCGACAAGTATTGCCGAAAGTAGAGGATTAGCATTTCCTAAAAGGTCGCCCACAAAGGCTTGGAAGTTTTCAAGCAATGGCACGAGACCGGGAATAAAGGTTCCGTTTTTGAGTTCATATCCTTCGGCAATCCAGGCACCGAGTGTTGTTTGGGAAATATAGAACACAAGGAACATGACAATCGCGAAAATTGGAATACCTAGCCATTTATTTGTGAGTAGCGCATCGATAGAGTCGCCAACATTTTTTTCCTTTGTTTGTACTTTTCTAATTTCTGTTTCTTTTACAATTTGGTTTACAAATTCGAAACGACTGCGGTCGGCGGTTTCAACTGCTGCTTTATCGCTAAGGTCGATGTTTTTTTGTAGGTAAGGTGCGGTTTGAGGTTTGCCGATTTGCGCTACCGCCGTTTCGATAAGTGTTTTAAGACCTTTTGAACCTGTTGAAACGGTCTTAACAACAGGACAGCCGAGCTTCTTCGCTAAAGCGTCCTTGTCGATTGTATTGCCTTTTTTCTTTGAAAGGTCACTTTTGTTGAGTGCTACGACAACAGGGATGCCAAGTTCTAATATTTGGGTTGTGAAGAAAAGACTTCGGCTTAGATTGTCAGCGTCGACAATATTTATAATAACGTCGGGATTTTCTTCTTTTATGTACGCGCTTGTGATACTTTCTTCGCTTGTGAATGGCGACATCGAATAGGCGCCCGGAAGGTCAACCGCTGTGATAGTTTGATTTGTACTATATATTTTTTTAAGATTGTTTTCCTTTTTATCAACCGTAACACCCGCCCAGTTGCCGACTCTCTCGTTGCGGCCTGTGAGTGCGTTAAACATTGTTGTCTTACCTGAATTTGGATTGCCTGTAAGGGCGATTTTCATAATTTTTCCTCCTGAGCGAAAATCTCACAATTTCGGTTAGCGAAGGCTAACTGGAATTGTAAAAAAATAAATTAAACCGTAATTGCTTTAGCGAGTTGGTTGTCTATGCTATATCTACTATCTTTAATAGCCACGATACAACCGCCTTTAAGTTGGCGAATAACTGTGATTGCTTCACCGCTGTAACAACCTAGTGAGAATAAAAAGGCTTCCAACTGTTCATCACCGGTTTCAATTGTATTTACGATATACTCTTTTCCTTCGAGCGCTTCTTTTAAATTCATAATTTAACTCCATGTTGAATTTTGACAAGTTAGCCGCTGCTAACTCTTTAATATTATAAATGTAACCCCCAAAAAAGTCAATTGAAATATGGAAAATTTTTATATTTTGTAAATAATTACAATTCAGTTAGCCTTTGCTAACTTTAATGGCATACATATTGCACAAAAAGGAAAAATCTAGTTTCTCTTGTAAAAATTTTTTTGGTGTGATATAATAAATTCATAGTATTTTAAGGTGGTTTTTATATGGCACTTAAAGAATCGGGACAAATGTATTTGGAAGCGATACATGTGTTGCTTCAAAAAAATGAAAAAATTCGTGCTATAGACGTTGGGTCATATTTGGGATATAGTAAACCTTCGGTAAGCCGCGCTATCGGAATTTTGAAAAAAGGTGGCTATATTACGGTTGGGGAAGATGGTTGTATAACCCTTAATCCTTCGGGTAAAGAGATGGCTGAGCAAATGTACGATCGTCATACCGTTATTTCGAATATGTTGATTTCTCTTGGTGTAGACGAGCAAACCGCAACCGAAGATGCGTGTCGTATTGAACACGTAATAAGTGACAAATCTTTCGAAGCGGTAAAAAAACATTTTTTGAATTTTAATAAGTAATTAAAAAAGGTCCGACTTTTTTCAGTCGGACCTTAAATTTTTTTAAATATTTTTCGTGTTCATTATATTACCTCGTAAAAAAGTTATGTTTGACAATTTATTATATCGTAAACTTGATTGAAGGTATGAAGAATTTTAAGAAGTGTATGATTATTATTTTCTAAGCCCTTTGGGATAGTGATTTTTGGCTTTGCCGTTTGAAACCTTTACGCCACCCAAAGTAACACCATCAACCATAACAACCGCCCAACCGTTCGGGCAATCGGTGTCGAATTCTTCTCCATGGAGATATTTTTTGATAGTCTCACTTTCGGCGGTAAGGTTGATTTTTCTTTTGAATTTATGTCCTAGTGCCATAAAAAATTGATGGTGGGGCATAATGTAATTTTTTCTAACCTCGCCAATGGTCACACCACAGCAAAAAGCGGTTCCGTCTTTTATCGGAATACGGTTGTTGTAGTAAATTGGATTTTTGTTGTATTCGCCGATATAATCGGGGTTATAATCGGTTAGTGTAGTGTCGAGAAAATCGGTGACAGTTTTGTCGATTTTCTTTTTTTGCGATGGGAAAGTATAGGTTTTAAAATTTTCTCCCTTGTGGTGAAGAAGCGCCATAAATTGACCCTCACCTTTGGCGGTGTGGGGGTAGAATCTACGGGCAAAATTTATGTTTTCACAGTTGCAACCCTCGAATTTTATGCCGTCGGCGGTAGAATTTATAACGCGTTCGTTTACAGGCAAAATTTCAAATTCGGGATGATTTTGCAAAAAGCTATCAACCATCATTTCGTTTTCTTCCAACGAAAATGTACAGGTTGCATATATGATATAACCGCCGACTTTAAGCGCTTTTACGGCGTTTTCCAAAATTTCGGCTTGACGTGTGGCGCACATTTTGACGTTTTCTTCGCTCCACTCGTCAATGGCGATTTCTTCTTTTCTAAACATACCCTCACCTGAACAGGGAGCATCGACCATTATTAAATCAAAGGTTTCCAAAAATGTTTTTGCTAACTTTTTTGTATCCATACATGTAACGACGGTGTTTTGAAGTCCCAGTCGTTCAACGTTTCCTGTGAGGATTTTACAACGCGAGGAGATAATTTCGTTGGATACAAGAACACCGTTTTCGCCGAGTTTGTTTTTGAGTTGAGTGCTCTTGCCGCCGGGAGCGGCGCACATATCGAGCACACACCAATCGGGGTTGATATCTAAACATTCAGCGGGTGCCATTGCGGCAGGTTCTTGAACATAGATGATTCCTGCGTGATGGTAGGGATGATTGCCAACCTTTTCGAAATCGAGGTAATATCCGTTCTCGACGTAAGGGATTTTGTCAGCCCCGAAAATATTCAATTTTTCGAATTCTAAAAGACTTATTTTATCGGTATTAACCCTGAAAGCCTTTACGGGTGGGGTTTGAAGCTCGTTTGTGTACTTTTCAAAATCTTCACCCAAAAGTTTTTTCATTCGCTCTTCAAAAGCGGTAGGTAGTTGTTTCATTAGTCGTTCCCTTCGAGCATTTCGGTATATAGCATACATAAACCAACGGCCGTGATAGCGGCGGTTTCGGTGCGAAGAATTCTTTTGCCTAAAGATATTATTCTAGCGTTATTGTCGAGCGCTTTTTCGATTTCCGCCTTTTCAAATCCGCCCTCGGGACCTATAAATATACCAACGCTTTTGACGTTTTTGAGTTCTTTTAAAGCCTCTGTGGTGGCGGTCATACCTTCCTTGTTTTCGTAAGGTACCAAAATCAAATCAAGCGTTTTTGCAAATTCCAGTGCTTCCCTGTAGCTTGAAACTTCCATAATTTCAGGGATGATATTTCGTTTGCTTTGTTTGGCGGCGCTTTCGGAAATGCTTTGCCAACGAGTTTGTTTGGATTTCGCTTTTTTGTCGTCGAGTTTTACAATACAATGCTTCATTTCTACGGGCATAATACCATAAACTCCAAGCTCAACGCATTTTTGGATAATATATTCCATTTTGTCGCCCTTGGGGAGTCCTTGGAAAAGATAAATCTTTATTGGAAGCTCGGTGTCGGTGTAGTCTTCCTCTAAAATTTCTAAAGAAACGGCATCAGCCAAAAATGAGTCAATACGGCATAAATCACTCTTGCCCTCGAAACTTACGAGACAGGTGTCGCCAATCTCCATACGAAGAACGTTTTTTATGTGATTAAAGTTTGTTCCGTCAAGTATATAATGAGAATTTTGCTTGTTGTTTTCTTCAGCAAAGAAATTAAACATAAATTACCAACCTTTAAATTAAAGTTCATATAGATTTTAGCACGAAACATGGGTTTTAGCAATAATTACTTTTGTGAATAGTGTAGATTTTTCGATTATTATTTGCAAAATTTGACAAGATGTGATATACTTCATTGGTTGATTAAATTTTGGAGAGAAAAAATGAAAGAATTTTATTTAAAACCAAAGATTTTAAGTAGCATTAAAAACTATTCTTCCAAGCAATTAGTAAACGATATTATTGCCGGTGTGATTGTTGCAATAATCGCTTTACCTTTGTCAATCGCTTTGGCACTTGCTTCGGGAGTTGAACCCGCTTGCGGTGTTTATACCGCGATTTTCGCGGGGTTTGCGGTTGCGCTTTTGGGCGGTAGTACCGTTCAAATCGCGGGTCCTACAGCCGCTTTTGCAACAATTGTTGCGGGAATTGTGGCAAATGATGGAATGAACGGACTTATTTTGTCCACTCTTATTGCGGGTGTTATTCTTATTTTGCTCGGTGTTTTGAAACTTGGTGTGCTAATTAAGTTTATACCAAAAACAATCACTATCGGCTTCACCTCGGGTATTGCTGTAACAATTCTTGTAGGTCAAATTAAGGACTTTTTGGGACTTACATACGCTGACGGAATAAGACCTATTGAAACGATTGAAAAAATTGAAGCGAATATCCACGCGATTTCGAGTTTTAGCCCTTGGGCATTTTTGATTGGTGCGGTTTCCCTTGCGATTTTGATTATTTACCCTAAGTTTGAAAAGAAGATACCACCCTCTTTGATAGCGGTAATCGTTAGTGCGCTTTTAGTGAAATTTTTGCCGTTTTTAGATGATGGTGTATTCACGATAGGTGAGCTTTATACAATCCCCGCAGGTTTTCCAAAACTTGCAATTTCGGGTCTAGAAATAAGCGGTGACGCTTTACTAAAAGCTCTTCCAAACGCTGTGACTATCGCACTTTTAGCAGGTATTGAGTCTTTGCTTTCTTGCGTTGTGGCGGATAGTATGGTAGGCGAAAAACACAACTCAAATGCTGAACTTTGCGCTCAAGGTGTTGGTAATATTTTGTCGGTTTTGTTTGGTGGTATTCCCGCTACAGGTGCTATTGCAAGAACTGCGGCAAATATTAAAAACGGCGGTAGAACAGGTGTCTCCGGTATGGTTCATTCGGTTGTTTTGCTTCTCGTTTTGCTTGTGCTTATGCCTTTGGCAAAGCTTATTCCAATGCCGACAATTGCGGCGATACTTTTTGTTGTGGCTTATAATATGAGCGAGTGGAGAAAGTTTTTGGACGTAGTTAAAAACGCTAAAAAACGCGATATTTTAATACTGGTTGTAACATTTTTGTTGACCGTTATTTTCGACCTTGTGGTTGCTATTGCGGTTGGTATGGTATTAGCAATAGTCCTTCGCAGAATAAAGCCTGAAGAAAATTAAGGGATTAACACGAAAAAACTCTCGCAGTAAAGCGAGAGTTTTTTGTTGTGTTATTTAGTCTTTTTAGAAGTTGCTTTTGACCAATCAGAATAGTATTTTGTCTTTCCTACGGTCTTATAGGTTCTAACTCTTACGTAGTAAGTTTTCTTAGCTTTAAGGCTCTTGATTGTAGCTGAGGTTGTCTTATAACTCTTTATAGTTTTTGTCTTTGCAGATTTGAACGACTTAGAAGTAGAGTATTGAATTTGATAACCTGTTACTTGGCTTGACTTTTTCTTTATAGTAACCTTAAGGCTCTTCTTATCAGCTTTAACCTTGCTAACACTTGTTTTTACAGGTGTAATTTTAAAGGTTTTATTAATACTGTCAACGTAGTTTCCTTTGCCTTTAATGGTGATGGTAGCTTTGCCAACCTTCTTGTTGTCTTTGTAACTGATTGTATAGTCGGTATCTTTCTTTAGGGTTTTTGAACCGATTTTTACGGTTATACTTTGTGTTAAAGATTTGCCTGTATAGGTTTTATCCTTGATACCTGTCACTTTTGCTTTTAGCAAACTGGTTGTTTCTTGATATGAACCCTCTTTATAGAAACCGCATTTTGAACACTCTTTATGGCGGTAACCGTTTACGTATTTATTTGCTTTAGCTTCGGTTACCCAAGACCAACTGTGTTTACAAGCTGCACCTGTTGCATTTTGGGTTAAACTAACTTCTGACCAAATATTACTGCAAATTTTATTTAATTTTTCGGTTGAGCCTTTATAGTTGATTTTTTTCAATGCCAAGAATGAGTTGTAGTTAACAATTTCCACACTTGAGGGAAGTGTTAAAGTTTGGAGTTTTTCACAGCCTGAAAAAGCGTGGGCAGCTATGTATTTGGTGCCACTCTTAACGGTGAAACTTGTAGCGGTTGTATTAACTCTGATTAGCCAATCGCCAATGTATAGAGCGCCATCTTTCCAGTTGCTCTTATTTTTATAAAAGTCGGTGCCCCAAAAAGCGTCGCTGCCTATATAGGTTATTTTATATCCGCCGATTTCTTTCGGAATTTTTACGCCGGTTTTCTTTGTGCCTACATATCCTTCTAAACTTGCGGTTTTATCATTTTCATTAAAGTAACATTGGAAATCGCTATATGAAGAATATTTCTTGATTTTAGCGTTATACGTTGTTTTTACACCTTGGATATTAATGGTGATGGTATTCTTTTTGCCACCAATGGACCATTGCTTATCCTTGGTTTGATCTGTGGTTACAAGAGCGTTTGATAAGTAATTTCCTGTACGGTATGAAGTATATTCGCTTTTACCGTTCTTGTAGGTGATTTTAATAGTGAGGTGTTGGAGTGCGTTGTGATAATTGTAGGAATACCAGAATTTTCTGGTATTATAATCGGCGTGCCAGTTACCGTTGCCTTCGTTTTTCTCTAGATATTGGTAGCCTTCATCGTCTACAACACTGATACTCTTGATATTTGTTTCTTTGATAGGAACCGAGAAGGTAACTGATTTTCCAAAGTAGGAAACGGTTATGTTGTTTTTACCACCAATTTTCCATTGTTTGCTTGAGGACTGTGTAGATGAATAGGATAAATCTCCATTGTAGCCATAAATGGTTTCAGTAGTGCCGTCAGTGTATGTAACCTTGAATTCGCAATTTGATAAAATGGAATATTCACTATAACGGAACCAGGTCTTTTCGTTACCGTACGTGTCGTTATATTCTTCCCAATAACCAATGTTGGTATCGTACTTTATAACGTTAGAATTGTTCTTGACAAATTCAATTTTAGAAACTTGAGGAGCCATTTTTATTGATATGAGGTATGTAGCGTCATAGTTTTCACTATATGGACGGGCTTTGAGATAGTAGGTAACACCTGC
>JAZORM010000165.1:0-13897 GCA_045656585.1 Acutalibacteraceae bacterium | reverse complement strand
AGTCATCCAAAGCGACATACCTTGCCATTGCATTCCACGACCCAAAGTACCGTCAGCACCGCCGATAGCATAGTCTGCTTTAAGAAACAAACCAGGGCCAATGGTGTTAGCGCGACAAGGAACCAAAGTGGTTCTTGACTTAAATGAAGTAAGAGCATTTTGTTCAACTGTTAATGGGTGAATCTTACATGCAATTCTGTAAGGAGCCTTTTCCCATTCTTCAGCACTTTCATAATCAGCAGCAAATGTAGGTTCCCAGAAAGCAATGTGGCACATTCTACCAATACCGTAAACGAGAACTAATTTTGCACCCTCAGCCTTCAAAGCATTAATCTTTTCGGGATATGTTGGAAGATTTTCCTTAGTAGCAAAGTTTCTTTGGTTCTTTGGAACTGTGAGTTCGCCAAGTGGATTAAAGAGCGCTTGTTCCATAGCATATTGGAAAGCACCGGGGTTATCTGATGCCAAAGTATTACCTTCGCTGTCAGCCCACTCATCCATATTGAAAGTATAAACGTGTTCACAAGAAATACCCCATTCTTTAATGAAGTATACAACCCACTTATACATACCCATAGGACCTACGGGAAGAATAAAAGCAATCTTTTCGCCTTTTTCTTTAGCAAGTTTGATTTGCATTGCGATTTCATGACCCATATATGTATTGAATTCTTCTAAGGAATCACATTTGATTGGGTTGAACTTTTCGTTCCAAAAAGCCTGTCTTTCAGTGATTTTTTCAGGAGCATCGATACAAGCATCAATCTTTTCGAAATCCCATCCTGCAGGATAAAAGCCCTCTAATGCAGAGCCTTTTACGGTTGAATTAAAATCCATTTTTGTTTTCTCCTTTACGGTAATAATCTTTTTGTTGTGCCTTTTAAATAAACCTGACATTGTTTGAAGCCCTCTGCATAATCAGCACCGCATTGGAAACCGCGGTAGCGACAACAGGTCTTTACCATATCAGGAAAATCTATATTGTCGTGGTCACGCATCCAAACAATTTGTGAAGCGTGACATTCGAGCATTTCAAGTTTTGTATCAATATATTTTGATACGTCAACATACTCGGTCGGATTGAAATTTACACCTGCTAAGGTGTCCATATAGTAAATAGGAACAAGTCTTGCTCTGCCTTCTACTTTTGTTGGATAATTAGGCAACGTTGCAGTAAAACTTGCATCAAAAACAAGTTTTGAGGTTGCAACGTGGTCAGGCATATAATCATCAGGGTCGTGGGTAATGATAAAATCAGGGTCAACCTGTTTTATAATGTCAACAACCTTATCGCGCGATTCCTTATTGTTGTCATAAATCTCAAGGTCGTCAAAACCGCCGTGAATAATCTCAAATCCACCTATCTCGGCGCTCTTTTCAGCCTCTTTAGCGCGCATTACACGAAGTTCATCAGGCTTAATTATTTCGTGACCTAAGTTGCCGCTTGATAAATGACAAATAACAACACGGTCGCCACGCTCTTTACACTTTAAGAGTGTACCTGCACAAGCAATTTCCATATCATCAGGATGACAAGATATGCATAATACTGTATACATAGCAATACTCCCTTTCATAGCATATATAACAATTATATCAAATAAAAATACAAATGCAAGTGAAATTACACAAATTTCAGGAAAAAAATCGCGATTTTTAAGAAAATATGTGAAAAATACCCTCTAACTAAATTAGAGGGCTAAAAATCATATTTTTATATTGAGAAGATGTGAAACTCCGGGAATGCTCTCGCCTTGGAAAGAAGAAGTTGGCGACAATAAAGCGCCTGTCGACATAAAGAGTATATTTTTAAAATCTCCGCTTTCGAAACGATGCATAATAAATGAAGCCAATACACTCGCCGAGCAACCACAACCCGAACCGCCTGCATGAACGTCCTGACCCTCGTTGTCAAAAATCAAAAGACCGCAATCAGCGTGATGACATTTAAGGTCATAGCCTTCCCTACTTACAAGCTCATATAAAAGCAGGGTCCCAACACTTCCAAGGTCTCCTGTATATATTACATCGTAATCAGAAGGTTTAGTATTTGTGTCATTAAAAAAATGCACAAGTGTTGAACATGCAGACGGTGCCATGGCGGCACCCATATTATTTACGTCAGTAATATCGTAATCTTCGATCGAGCCGAAAGTAACCTTGTCAATATACGGACCTTCACCATTATCCGAAAGTATTAATGCCCCACTTCCTGTTACCGTTCTTTGAGCGTTTGGCGTACGTTGTGAGCCGTAATTAAGCGGAAAGCGATATTGACGCTCAGCCGAGCAAAAATGCGACGATGTGACCGCTATCGCGCGATTTACAGCACCGCTTTCGATAAACATTGAAGCAATACCTGTCGACAATGCCATTGTTGAACACGCACCATAAAGTCCGATAAAAGGAATACCAAAACTTTTTAAACCAAACGAGCTTCCAATACATTGATTTAAAAGGTCTCCCGCAAAGATTTTATCGATATCTTTAGGTGTCAAATTCGCTTTTTCGAGCGCAATTTCCACCGCCATTTTTTGTAGTTTGCTCTCGGCCTTCTCAAACGATTTCTCGCCAAAGAAACTATCAGTAATATGTTTATCAAACTCGTGGCCCAATGGACCCTCGTGTTCAAGTTTTCCTACAATCGAACCGTAACTGATTATTTTTGGTTTGGTTTCGAGTTCTATTGTTCTATTTCCGATTTTAATTGCCATAATAACACCTCAAAAGTATTATTTGCAATTATAACAAAAATATAAGGGAGTATTAAACTCCCTTAAAATCACCATAAAAACGGTATCAATCTATATTTTACTTTTTCTTTATATTCACAATAACCCGCAAGTTCTTTCGATAAAAATTTTTCTTCATCTAAAACGCGAATAACAATTAAAACGGGATAAATTAAGAAAACCGCAAAAGACAAATACGAGCCTAAAATCATCGGAACACTTAAAAACATAAAAATCGTTGCGGTATACATTGGATGGCGAATAATTCCGTATAGTCCAGTATCTATAACTTTTTGATTATTTGTAACTTCAATTGTTCGTGATAGATATTCGTTTTCTCGCATAACCTCGGCATACATAACATATGACAATAAAAAGACTAAAATCGCAATTATTTGAACAATATTATTAACTTTACTAATTCCAAAACGAAAATCCAAACTCGCCATGATAAAACCTATCAAAAACACAATCCCCGAAAACGCAACAACACCTTTTTGTGTCTTTTGTTTCTCTTTATTATTGAGACGTTTTTGTAGTAATTGAGGAGATTTAAAATATAGAACCAAACCCATTATCAAAATTGGAACAAACAAAACTGCCATAAAAATCCAACCTGATATATAGAAAAATGAACCCGCCGGCACAAATATCAAAACTCCGACCAATACCACACCAAACAAAAATTTCAACAAAGCATTAAAAAATAATTTCAAATTCTAATCCCCTAACCAATTTTATCTTACAAAAGACGGTCGCAATATCGCATAAACATTTCCTGTTGAAATGCACGATTCAAGTCGGTCCATAGCCGACATAGAGTCTTTTTCAAAACCGTTTGTCAAATTATAGAAAACACCAAATCCCGCATAGAAATAAATTTGATTTTCTGATAAAGTTTTACGAACCAATACGTCACCGACAACAAGATTACTTTCTCTAGGCAAACGGGTTCTACTTGTCCAATTTCCAGAAACAAAACCACGACCGCCATAAAGTGATGGAATAAGCATATCTGAATATTTAGTACCGTAATTCAAACTATAACCCGCTCCATTTGTTGAAAATACACCATCTAAAACACTATCAAATTGAACATCATCAAAAGCTGTGAAACCCAAAGCATTTTTGTAAATATCATTTATAACTTCAAAGCCTTTTTTGCTTGTTGTATTATAAGCGTTCATTTCGTTTATCAATTTGTCTTTTTGCTCGTTTAAAAGTGTTGAATTTACAACGAAATCCTTTGTGACAACCTTAACGCCGCCGACAGTACTTTCTCCATTTTGAATTAAATCACCCTTTTTAGCGTTACTGCTAACTCGGACTTTATAGGAGAATTTTTCTCTTGTATTAGCAGGAATCTCTGCATCCCAAGCAATTCTTTTTCCTGAAACATATTGTCCGCCCGAAACGTACTCAGTATTTGTTGGCAATTCATCACGAATTTCCAATTTCATTTTTTTATCATTTGTATTATAAACTTCGAAGTTATATACAATTTCTTCACCTATATTAACAGTATGTGCCGAATTGTGTGAAGCTGTTTTTTGAGCAATAATACCGCTCAAATTTTCAACACGATTTATCGTTTGTTCAGGAATTTCTTTATCCCAAATCTTGAGTGGTCTTATTATATAAAATGAAGTGACTTGTGCGCCGGTATCAGAACCAAATATATACCCCGCTTTACCTTCTACAAAGAAATAATCATCAAATCTCATTCTTCTAACCGAAGCCTCGTAAACCTCGCTAGATTGGTTTAAATTGTATACCGAACCGCCCGAGTGAATGATATTTCCGTCACCTGTATAAAGCATCGCGTGACCGTTTCCGTTTGAACGGCGAACAACCAAAATATCGGCAGGTTCTAGGTTTGATTTAATTTCTTTAATTATTTCATTCTTTTCTTCTTCAGAATAGGTATTGGCGGTTTGACAAATATGTTTATATACTTCAATACCCTTATCAGCGCTGTATGTTGCAAAATTAGAAGTTGTATAGAGTTTATATCCGTTATGTTCTAGATTATAACCTAATCCATGATAATAAACGTCATAACAAAAAGCAGCGCAATTTGTATATCCCCATTCATCAGTTGTGATGTCTTCAGGAGTGTTAAATCCCGCTTTCCAACGAAATTCCGAACTAAATCCGGGTCCCAATCTTGTATCGGCGTATTGTAGTTTATCGCCACGTAGCAAATAACTTTCAGCAGTCGAAATGATTGCCTGTTGGTAATCGTTAAGCTTTTGCTTTGATGAATTTTTTGAAAAATCATAATTTTCCATAATATTCATAGGTCGTAAAACAACAAAAGCTTCGCAATTTTTAACATCCTCTAATACGCTTTTTGTATCCACGTTTTGAGTAGGATTTGAAAGATTTACAAAATTTTGTTTGTCTTTTATTAATAGTTTTGATTCACCGCCAAAACTATATACCAAAATATCACCAACAAAGAGTTGTTTGAATTTAATTTTCTTTACAGGCTTTCCTTTCACTCCATCAATTGAGTCTATTTCGCTTCCGCCGTATAAACCATCAGCAATTGCTTTGATATAATTGTCACTAAGTGAACCACTTTTGAGTAATGTGATAGCATTATCTGCGTTTTCTCCGAAAGTTTCTAATATTTTTGCACTATTTGTAAATGCGTGTATATATATACGATTGGCAAGATCAAAATCTTTAAACTGTGAATCACTTAAAACACGAATAGCAGTTGATAAAAATTGTACTGTATATTTATTTTTAAAACGATTTTTATTAAAAGTTAAAATTATTGAAGTAAAAATCATAATCGGTATCAATATAATCGCTAACAGTTTTCTTTTATTCATAACAATCACCTCGTAAATACAACATAATTATAACTCATTATAAAAATTTTGCAAATATAAATTATAGTCAAATCCGAATATTTTATTGCAGTTTTTTGACATAAAGATAATAATCAATTATTTATTGGGAAATTAATCAAAATTCTTGACAACACGGCATTCTATTGCTATAATCAAATCGAAAACAAAATATATCAAGTGTCAAAATTTGATTTATAAATGCACTTTTTTGACATAGGAGAAAATTATGCAACCAAAATTTAATATGACTCGTGAAAAAACTAATCAATTATCCTTCAAATCCTACAAAAATGATTCTTGTATTTTCCAATTCCACTCTCAAATTGAAATATACGTTGTAACCCAAGGCGAAATGGAGATGTTGGTTGACGGTCAAAGAAAAACCTTAAAAGAAGGAGAGTTTTCGGTGGCGCTAAGTTACGTTGGCCACGACTATAAAACCCCTAAAAGCTCGAATTCTTTTTCAATAATAATCCCCCCTCACCTTTGCGAAGAATTTATTGAAATAACAAATGGCAAAAAGCTTAAAACTCCGTTTTTTAATGATAAAGAACTATTTGAAAACATATTGCATTGTTACAACAACATAAAAAAAGAAAATATTAACCTTGTAAAACAACATGCGCTTGTGAATTTGATTTTAGGCTTAATTTTAGAAAAGGGCGAATTCATTGAAGCGAATCCCCTTTCAAATAATGATTTAACAAATAAAATTCTAATTTTCCTAAACGAAAATTATAAGACCAACATTTCTCCCATATCGGTTGCGGAGCATTTTGGATATTCGCAAGGTTATATTTCGAGATATTTTAAATCTTGCTTCGGAATAACCTTGGTAAGATATATTTCAATGTTGCGACTAAAAAACGCTTTATATCTTATCAATGAATATCATCACGATATTTCTTATTGTGCGCTCGAGAGCGGTTTTTCTTCTATTCGTACTTTTTATCGCTCTTTTCAAAATGAATTCGGTTGTTCTCCAAAAATGTATATAGATAAGATAAAAAATTCAAGCACCACTCAAAATTAATGAGCGGTGCTTTTTTCTTTTTATTCATCTACAATAGTGATAAGTTCATCTAAAGACTTACGTTTTTTATCTCTAAATTTATCATCGCTGTTGGCATAGCCTAAAGCAATTACTAAATGCACCTTTTCGGAAGTGTTTAACACCTTACAAATCTTATCGCTATCGAGCCATCCCAAAATACAACTTCCAAGACCTTGACAAGTAGCCTCGGCGGTTATGTAGGCGCTCAAAATTCCAATATCAATCGAGCGATAATCAATTTCTTTGATTTTAGAACCTAAAGCCGCAGTTTTTACGTAAGGTTCCTCCGAAATCACAATCATAACAGGCGCATCGGCTGTAAACTTATTCATACCCATTCCCGTTGTAGCCTTTGCAACCTTTTTAGCAGTCTCGCCGCAGCAGACGTTAATATGATATGGTTGTCCGTTACAAGCCGAAGGACTAAGCCTTGCAACCTCTAAAATTTTATCAATCTTTTCTTTTTCAACCGTCTTTTCGGGATTAAAATTTCGACAAGATTGTCTCGCGTTTGCTATTTCTAAAAAATTCATAATATCACCCTAAACCTTCAATTTTTTGTTTATATTTAAGCGGTGTCATACCGTATTGTTTTTTAAACAAAGTAATAAATGCGGAGCAGTCGGAGAAACCGCTGTTTATACAAGCATTGGTAACACTTTCGCCCTCAGATAAAAGCCTTACTGCATTTGCAAGTCGCTTTTGCTTTATGTAAGCGCTTGGAGTCATTTTTAACGCTTTTAAAAATTTGCGTTCAAGCGTATTAACGCTCATGTTATTAGTCATCGCAATTTCTTTTATTGTAATTGAATTTATATAATTTGTGTTAATATAATTCAACACATTTTTTAACTCCCTTTTTGAACCGTTATTATTCAAAATAGGATTTTTTCCTCTTTCAAGCAAAGATATTAGGTTGAAAAAATCAGCCATTTTTGACACATGAGATTCATTTGTATCACAACACATTGATTCACACAATTCTAACAATTGCTCTCTATCGGACTCATCAAACAAAATTAAATTACCTGTCCCGATTTTACGTTTAAAAAACAAATCAAGCAAATGCTCATTACCGCTCGAAGAAAATAATATCCAATAATGTCCGTGAGCAGCACCGCTATTATATATGCAATGATGATATTCATAAGGTCGGGTAATAATAACGCTACCCTTACTTATAGGATAAATCGTATCCTCAACCATAAAAGAAACGTCACCGCTTAAATTAACATATATTTCGCATTCGCTATGAATATGTTGGTCGCATCCCTCGATAATTGCATCTCTTGTCGACTCATAGTATTTAATTTGAAAATTCATTTTTTCAAAGTTTGGCAATTGATAAAACACTTTTTCCATATCACCACCGCCTATATGGTGATTTTAACATATTTATTAGTGAAAAATCAATAGAAATATATTAAAAATTATGTTTTAATATATTTAAAGAGGTGGTATAATGATATCGTATATAATGATTCTAATTGCTGATATTTTACTTTCGGCAGGTTCGGTTTGCAGTAAGAAATACCAACAGTGGCGTGGTGTATCTTCAAAAGCGGCATATTTTTCAATTGTCGTTTCTGGAATTCAATGTATTATACTTTTCTTTTGCTTAAATAATTTTATATTGAACGTTACTCCATTTTCGCTTATAATGGCAGTTTTAATGAACATATTTGTTATTACCTATTCACTATTAGGAAGATTTATAATCAAAAATGGAACTCTTGCACTCTATTCCCTCTTTCTGATGACCGGTGGAATGGTGGTACCTTACGTTTGGGGACTTATATTTTTAGATGAAAGTTTTTCAATACTAAGAACTATTGGACTCTTTTTAATAATACTTGCAGTTTCTATTTCAAACAAAATAGAGAAAAACACTAACTTTAAATTTATATTACTATGCTTTAGTGTGTTTTTATTAAACGGTTTTGTCAGCGTTGTTTCAAAGGTACATCAAATTGAAAACACATATAAAACGGTAGGCACAAACGATTTTATTCTATTAGGCGCTATATTCAGAACGGTTATAGTGGGAATAATGTTCCTTTTCCAAATAAAAAAGCATGAGCCAACGTTTGATAACTCAAATGTAAAACTTAACAAAGTCTTTCTACTCCTCGCGCTTTCAACAATACTAAGTAACGGCGCTTCATTTCTTTTGCTTCAAGGCGCCAAAAATGTTCCTGCTACTGTACTTTATCCTTTTAATACAGGAGGAACAATTATTTGCACAACCCTTTTTGGAATATTAATATATAAAGAAAATTTATCCAAAAACGAAATCATTGGCATTATCATATGCTTCATTGGTACTTTAATGTTTTTATAAGGGAGAAAATAATGTTAAAAAATTATTCCAACAAACAAGCCGACAATTTTTATAAACTTATACTTATCGATTACACAAAAATTCCCTTTGCTTTTACTTATAACAACAAGGAATATCTTGGTTTCGGTGAAGATTTTACTCTTTTAGACAAAACTGTAACTAACGACGAAACAACCGAAACCACTATTCTCACTTTTGGTTTAGATAATCTTGAAATCAAAGTGAAACTCAAGCATTACTTCACACACGGTGCTACCGATTTTACATTTTTCTTTGAAAACAATTCAAATACTGATACAAAGGTTATCGAAAACCCGCATTTCGAGTATAAATTTTGCGGTGAAAAGCCCTTGCTAAAGGGTATTTATGGCGACCACCACAACTACTATATGCCCTACTGCCACGATTTTACCGAACCTAAAATCGAGTTTAAACAAACAACAGGTAAAGCTACCGAAATTTACTTCCCTTATTATAACGTTGAATACGGTGATGGTGGTACATTTGTTGCTATCGGTTGGGGCGGTACTTGGAGCGCAAACTTCGAGAAAACCGAAAACGGCGTACTTTTTAAAGGCAATTCAGTAAATGATTTTAAGGCATATTTAAAACCAAATGAAAAAATCCGCACAGCATTATATGTAATGGCGAGTTACACCGTTCGCAATGAGGATTATGCTACAAACTACTGGCGCGACTGGTTCTTAAAATACAATACTCCTAAAGCCAACGTAAACGGTGATGAACTTGAACCTTTCACTACTGCCATGATTTCCTACGACACAGGCAAAACAAACAGCGACGGCTCTATTTCCGAAGATTATACCACTTGGAAACCCTCGCTTGATGTTATTATCAAAGAAGATATAGATGTGGATTACCGTTGGGTTGATGCGGGCTGGTATCCCCATCCAGACGGCAGCAGCGCACAGTCCTTTGTTCCCGGATACGACTGGTGGAACTGTGTCGGTACTTGGGTATTAGACCAAAACAAATGGCCGGGTGGCACCTTTAAGGAGTCGGTTGATTATGCAATTAAGCATGGCATTAAGACTTTCGTGTGGTTTGAACCCGAGCGTACAAACGATGTAGAAAATATGGTTAAAAACCACGGCTATAAAAAGGAATGGGCAATTAACCCTGCCGATATGCCAGGTCTTGTTCACCTTGGCAACCATTTCTACTACGGTGCTGATGTTTATCACGATACTGTAACCGACAAGGAAGTCAAAGGGACACTTAATAATTTAGGTAACGAAGAATGCCGCAAATATACAACCGAACGCATTTGTAAGTTTTTAAAAGAAAATGATATAGATTTTTACCGCGAGGACCGCAACGGCACTGAACCTGCTGCACTTTGGCATCATCAGGACCTTAATGTTGAGGGCGAAAACCGTTTCGGCATTACCGAAAGCAAGGCAGTTGACGGCCACTATAAAATGTGGGACGATATTATTGCTTGTACCTCCTCCTATAGCGGTGCAACATTTATTGATAACTGCTCTTCGGGCGGTAGTCGTCTTGATATTGAATCGATGCGCCGAAGCATACCGGTTATGCGAAGTGACTTCGACCGCACTACTATTGGTGTACGCTTGTCAATAAGCTCAACCTTTAACAAGTGGATTCCCTTCCACGGTTCATCTACTCGCGAAGCCGAAGGCGAACATACAGAGTCCAAGCTTCTTGACAGATACATTTCCCGCGCTTCTTACCTGCCTATATTTAACATTCAATCTGCATTTGCTCATCACCCAACAGGCGATTTTTCAGACTTAAAGAAAGCTACTACTGAATGGCGCAGGATAAATAAATATCTCCTTAAAGATTTCTATACTTTAACCGATTGGCATCATCGTTTTAACGAAAAAGAATTTACCGCTTTTTGTTACTTCGATCCCGAAACCGAAAAAGGTATAATTCTTGCGTTCCGCCAAGATAAGTGCGAAAAAGAAAATCTAACCATTAAGCTTTCATTTTTAGAAGACGGCGATTATGTACTAACCGATGAGGACACAAAACAAATTTACAATTTAAACGGCTGTGAATTATCTCTAAACTTTAAAGATCAACGAAGCGATAAACTCATTTGGATTGAAAAGAAATAATTTAAAAAGGTAGATACGTTTTGTATCTACCTTTATTTTAGTTTAGATATTTATTCAAAAAATTAAGTGTTTTCTTTTTGTCAGCCGACCACAATGGAGCAACCAAATCGCGTTTTGCACCGTCTCCTGTAATTCGGTGAACAACAATATCTTCGGGTAATAGTTCGATACTTTCCTTTAAAATTTGAGCATATTCTTCCAAGGATAAAACATCGAAAACTCCTTTTAGATATTCGGTTTCTAAATCAGTGTTTTTTAAAACATGAAGCAAGTGGAATTTCACACCATCCGTCCCTGCATTAACACAATCCAAAGTCGTTTTCAAAACGTCTTTTTTTGTTTCATTTGGAAGTCCGATTATAATATGAGTGACAACCTCAAGCCCTGCGCTTTTAAGTCTTTTCACAGCATCAAAATATACTTCGGTTTTATAACCTCTTCTAATATAATCGGCAGTATTATCATTTGAAGTTTGAAGACCTAATTCAACAGTTATAGGTTTAATTTTATTTAATTTTGATAACAATTCAACAATCTCATCTTGTAAACAATCAGGTCTTGTCGCTATCGAAAGTCCAACAATATATTCGGGTGAAATTGCTAACTTGTAATATTTCTCTAAGATATCAATCGGGGCGTAAGTGTTAGAAAAAGACTGAAAATAAGCTATGTATTTTCCGCTTATATTCTTACTTTCAACACGTTTTTTCGCATTTTCGAGTTGAACTAGAATATCACTACCACTTTCGGCAAATTCACCGCCACCGTACTTCGAGCAAAAAATACACCCCTTGTCTCCCACTGTGCCGTCTCGGTTGGGACAAGTGAAGCCGCAATCAATCGACAATTTATATACCTTTGTACCGAATTTTTCCTTGTAATAATCATTTGCGGATTTGTACACTTGCTCACCCCACTTTTTAATTATAAATTTATTATATAATTCTAAAATTTTATTGTCAATATAAAAAGCCGACTCAAAACGAGTCGGCTAAAAATTTTATAAATCCAAGAATTCTTTTCTGTAATTGAGACCAAATGCTTCAGCAACATCGCGAAGTTCGATATCACGGATTGTGTTGATATGTGGCAAGTGAGCTATCTTCATATAAAGTTCAGCTGCTTTTTCAACAGTTTCGATAAGACCGAAGGTTTCATCGATATCCTTACCTGCGCCGTAGATACCGTGGAGACCCCAAACAACAAGACGATAATCCTTCATTTTTTCAGCAGTAGCATAACCGATTTCGTTATTACCGCAAACCATCCAAGGAAGAACACCGATACCTTCAGGGAAAACAACGATACATTCAGTACACATTTCCCAGATAGTATGTGTGAATTTTTTATCATCAAGTTCGTGAACATGGGTCATAGCAAGAGTGTTTGTTGGGTGGGTATGCATTACAACACGATGGTTAGGATCTTTTTCAAGTCTTGCCATATGGCTCATAAGGTGAGCAGGAAGTTCGCTTGTAAATTTACCGCCGTCTTCATAGCCCCACAAAAGTTCAGCAGTTGTGCCGTCTTTTGCAATACGGATGATGCCAAGATTACGAGCAGGGTCAAATTCAACGTTTTTGAAGTATTTGCCTGTACCTGTTACGATAAAGATTTTACCGATAAGAGCGGTAGCGTCAAAACCTGTTGGAATAGTTCTGATGACGTTGTTAAGGTCTAAATATTCAGCAACTTCTGCTTCTTCGAGCATATAGCTGATATTACCGCCGTTACGTTCATCCCAACCGAGACGATACATATTTGCGGTTACTTTTTTCATTTCGTCAATAAATGGAGCTGTTAAAATATCTTTCATTTTTATACCCTCTTTAATAAAATTTCATTTTCGTATTTTTTAATTTCCTTGAACCATTCACCATCGCCCAAAACGCCTGAACGCTTACAATATTCAGCCCAAACGTCACCAAATGGCAATGTCTTAAGTTCTTCGCTTAATACCATAAGCTCAGACCATTCGTATTTGTTTTGAAGTTCTGCTAAGCAAGTTGGTTCCAAGAGAGCGGAAAGCAAAGCTTTTTGAGCATTTCTATAACCTACAACCCAAGCGGAAATTCTATTGATTGAAGCGTCGAAATAGTCGAGCGCGATATTAACCTTGCCGTCTAAACCGCCACAACGAACGATTTCTTTTGCGATTTCTTTTGTTTCGTCATCGAAAAGAACAACGTGGTCACTATCCCAACGGATAGGACGTGTAACGTGCAATGCAATTTCAGGGAAAAATGCGAGTAAAGCAGGGATTTTATCGGAAACAACTTCGGTTGGATGATAGTGACCGTTATCCATAAGAGGAATACACTTGTCGCTGTTCATAGCAGCGTATGAGAGCGAGAATTCAGCGCTACCAACGGTATATGCTTCAACACCAATACCGAATACTTTTGATTCAACACAAGGTTTTACAAAGTTGAAATCGAAGGGTTCGGAAAGGATTTGGTCAAGCGAATCCTTATATCTTTGTCTAGGTCCGATACGGTCGGCAGGGATATCCTTAAAACCGTCGCCTGTCCAAATGTTCATAACGCAAGGTTGACCTAATTCTTTAGCAAAATATTCCGAAATTCTGATACAAGCCTTACCGTGTTCAATCCAGAACTTTCTTGTTTCTTCGTTAGGGCTTGAAAGTGTCAACGGGTCACACATTGGATGTGAGAAGAAGGTTGGATTAAAGTCGCAACCAATACCGCGTTCCTTACAAAAATCAACCCACTTTTTAAAGTGTTTAGGTTCGATTTTATCGCGGTCAACCCATCCGCCGTTCTCGTCATCGAAAA
>JAZORM010000164.1:0-24901 GCA_045656585.1 Acutalibacteraceae bacterium | reverse complement strand
AACTTTGTCGCAACACGAAGTGTACGGCTCATATCATATCGGAAATCCTTTTTAGCGGCAACCGCCATACGACATTTGCCGATATCAAGGTCCAAAAGCTCGTATACGTCGGGAGTATATTCAAGCAAAATATCCTTTCCCGCAACACCAACGTCGGCAACACCGCGCTCAACGTAAATGGCAATATCCGAGGGCTTTACCCAAAAGTAGCGCACCCCCGCTTCCTTATTTTCAAAAATTAATTTACGGTTATTTTCTTTAATCGAGGGACATTCAAACCCTGCTTTTTCAAACATGGCGTAAACCTTTTCGCCAAGTCTTCCCTTCGGAAGCGCAACGTTAAGCATTGTTTTCATTATTTGCCACCTCGCTGTCAAAATTTATAAGTTTGCGGTATTTAATATTTTCCGATACCGCCTTGCAAACCAAAACTGTTTTCTTGTTTTCAATCAAAGAATTAACGTATTGGTTAAGTTTTGATAAATTAGTTTTATCACTGTATAACACATAAGTATCTACATCGTACTCATTCGAAGAAAATTTAAAACGTTCGAGCATATCAAGATATACCGCAAATCCAATAGCACGTGAACGGCGACCCATTTTCTCCATTAGTTTATCATATTGTCCACCCGAAAGCAAACTTGCGGGAATTCCCTCGATAAAGCCTTTGAAGACAATACCGTTATAATATTTAAGGTCGTTCACAACCGAGAAATCGATACGAATCATATCTTTATACTGACCGTCAATAGCATCAAGCACCGACTTCAATTCTTTGAGCGCACTAATATCCGATTTGCCCTTTAGCGAGTTTTCAAGTAACGGCAACACCTCTTCGGGCGAACCTGTGGTTGTTACCAAAAGTTTAATAAGCTCGATATTATCTTTTTCTACACCGAGTTCTTTACAATATTTCACAAGGTCGTGCGTGTTCTTTTCGCTAATAAACTTTAAAACCTCGCCACGCGCAAAATCAGGCAATTCAATGCTTTCAAAAACGCTTTCCAAAAGACCCAAATGCGAAATATCCAAAACACAAGAATCGGATATTGTTTTAAGGCTTTTTGCCGCAAGGGTTATAACCTCGCAAATGCTATAAGCGTCGATATCGCCAAAGCACTCGAGACCCGCTTGCATAATTTCTTTATAGGTATGACTTCCCTTTGAAATTCTATAAACGTTTTCATTGTAGAAAACCTTTTGAATAACTTGAGGCTCATCCTTTATATTCTTAATAATTGAAAGGGTTACGTCAGGCTTTAGCGCCATTAATTTTCCGCTTGTATCGGTGAAGGTAATAACACTATCCGAGATTAAGAAGTCTTTATTTCTTGCGTATAAGTCATACTCCTCAAACTTACTCATCTTATACTGAGAATAACCTCTTGATGAATAAAGCGAACGAAGCGAAAATATAACCTTTTCATTAAAGCTCAAAAAAAGTTCACTGTTTTGCATTATTTTACCTCCAAATCACCGAGTTTTTCAATCGCTTTTTTATAGCCACCGCTACCGTAGTTAAGACATTTACTAACCCTGCCAATAGTAGCAGAACTAACATCAACCTTTTCGGCAATTTTTTGATAGCTTTGCCCTTTAGACAATAAAATAGCGGTGTCAAGTCTTTGCGCCATATCTTGAACCTCTTTTATTGTACAAATATCGGCAAAGTATTCATAACATTCCTCAATAGTTTCTAAGTTTAACATAGTTTGAAACAATCTGTCAATCGATTCGTTGCGAAATCTATACATAAACCTACCTCACAATTCAATATGTTACCATATTATCACATCAGCGCACTAAAGTCAAGCAAAAAAACAGCTACTTAAAGCCTTTTCAAGTGAAAAAATGCTCAATCAGAATAAACTGACTGAGCATTTTCATTCTCCCTTATATTTCTTGCGCGTAGCCATACCACCACGTATGTGTCGTTCTTGTTTATTCTTTTCAAGCACTACCTTTACCGCGCGGTAAAGTTCGGGATTATCACGCGCCAACCTCTCGGTAACATCTTTATGTACGGTAGATTTAGATATTCTAAACACTTTCGCGGCGGCTCGAACCGTCGCTCCCGTATCTAAAATATATTCTCCAAGTTCCACCGCTCTTAATGGCACCGTCCGATTCATACAATCAACTCCTAAAAGGACTATTAAATTGTATGATATTTAGCCGTCTAATATTCTCGTTTTAAAAAATAAAAGCTCTCGGAAATTCCGAAAGCTTTTATAATTTTTATTAGAATAAAATTATCAAGAACTGAGATACCAAAACAACCGCAATCAAAGCGATAGGATATGTTGCAGCATAAGCTGAAGCAACGTCTTCGGTACCTGCTACGTTGATAAGAGTTCCCAAAGCAGGAGTACTTGTCATACCTCCTGTGATTGAACCTAAGTTGTTAAGAAGGCTGAGCTTCAAAACGTATTTAGCAAACAAGAAACCAAGAATCAACGGAAGTATTGTCATAACAATACCGTATACGAAATACATTGGGTCAAAGTTTGCAACAAATTCAGCACCACCGGGGATACCGGCACCAACAAGGAACAATACCAAGCCTAATTCTCTAAACAATTTTAAAGTGCTTTGAGTAGGCATAATACCAATCTTGCCGATTCTACCAAAGTGACCTAAAATCAAGCTCATCAACAAGCAACCGCCTGTTGTGGTGAGTGAGAAACAAGTACCGCTAAGACCTTGTGATGAAAGCGGTATTTTAATCTGACCTACCAAAGTGCCAAGGATAGCCGCAAGTGAGAAACCTGCAACGCCCATATGGTCGATTTCAAAAACCTTCACAGCAGTTTTTTTATCATTGTTTTCAGATTTTACAACCAACTTTGCTCTTTCTTCTTCCATATTTGCTTTTGCGAGTTTTGGTACGATTTGAACAAACAAAACAACACCAACAACACCGAAGATATAAGCGATACCGTGTCCAACAGATACAAGACCTGTGAATTCAGGAGCAACGGTAGCCTTCGCAGCCGAGAAAGCAGGAGTAGAAGTAAGTGAACCTGAAAGAAGACCGACTATCATTGCAACAAAGCCATCTTGTTCTTGGATTGTAGCGCCATAGCCGAAGATTTCACCTGCATAAATACATATAACAGCCGAAATACCACCTGCGATAATTACTACTAGACCTAAAAGAACGTAAGACTTGAAATTGCGCTTAAAGTTGCCGAAGAACTTAGGTCCTGCGATATAACCTACCGAGGTTACGAACAAAATAAGACCCAAAGCTTCTACGATTGATAATCCGCTTGAAAAATCGTAAGGGGATTTGGAAGCTGCGAACAACAACTCCCCTGCTTCGCTCATATTAAAGAACAAAGCACCGAAAAGCAATGCGATAATAAACACGCCTGCGTCGCCCAAGGAGATACCCTTAATAGTAATTCTACCAAGAGCATAACCGAACAAAAGCACACCAAACACTACGAATAAAAGAGTGTAGATATTGCTAATAGAAATTACACCATTAAAAAATTGCATTATTTACTTTCTCCTTAAAAATCTTTTTGCTTTGTGTAGTTAGGAAGCAGTTTTGGAGAAACAACGTCAGTTACAATACCTGCATCTGCCATTTCTTTCTTAAAGCTTACAACGTGGTCGAGATTGAGCTTATCACTTGCAGTTGTATTTTTAGCAGCGGCAGCAGCGTTAACACCTGCGTTACGACCAAATACGATAATGTCCAAGAGTGAGTTACCCATAAGACGATTTTCGCCGTGGATACCACCAACGGCCTCACCTGCAACAAAGAGGTTTTCAACGTCTGACATACCGTTGTCAGCAATCTTAATACCACCATTTTGATAGTGAAGTGTAGGATAGATAAGGATAGGTTGCTTACGCATATCGATACCATACTTAAGGTACATACGCATCATAGCAGGAATTCTCTTTTCGATTGTGCCTTCACCGTGAATCATATCAATCATTGGAGAGTCGAGCCAAATACCCTTGCCACCGTTGAAGGTGTCGATACCGTTACCCTTGCGACATTCTCTAATAACTGAAGAAGCGCAAACGTCACGAGTTTCCAATGGATACATAAATGCTTCACCGTCAGAATTGATAAGTTGAGCGCCGATAGAACGTACCTTTTCGGTAACGAGCGCACCAAAGATTTGTGAAGGATATGCAGCACCTGTTGGGTGATATTGCAATGTGTAAGCATAGAGCAATGGAGCACCTGCACGGTAAGCCAATACAAGACCGTCAGCAGTAGCGCCATAGTGGTTAGAGGTTGGGAAACCTTGGTAATGCATACGACCTGCACCGCCTGTAGCGATAATAACAGTCTTTGCACGAGCGATAAGGATTTCTTTGGTTTCCATATTCATAAGAACAGCACCTGCTGCCTTACCGTTTTCGTCCTTAATGATTTCGATTGCTGATGTGAAGTCAACAACAGGGATAGCACGGTTTTGAACTTCGTCACGCAATACTCTCATAATTTCAGCGCCCGAGTAGTCCTTACAAGCGTGCATACGCTTTCTTGAAGTACCGCCACCGTGGGTAGTAACCATTGTACCGTCAGCTTCTTTATCGAACATAACGCCGAGATCGTTAAGCCATTTGATACATACAGGAGCATCGTTTACAAGTTTATAAACGAGTTCAGGAACGTTTTTGAAGTGACCGCCACCCATAACGTCGAGATAATGTTGAGCAGGGCTATCGTTAGCCTTGTCAGCAGCTTGGATACCGCCTTCAGCCATCATTGTATTAGCGTCGCCGTGGCGAAGCTTTGTAACGATCATTACGTTAGCACCGTTTTCGTGTGCCATAATAGCAGCTGCGGAACCTGCACCGCCGCCACCGATAACCAATACGTCAACGTCGTAATCAAACTTTGTAAGGTCGATTTCTTCGGGGTTGATTCTTGGGTTTGCTTGTAAGGTTTGTGCGAGTTCGATCGGCACGTTTTCACCCTTGTTAGGACCGATTTTAAGTTCAGCGAATTGAGACTTGATATGGTCAGGATGGTTTTCAAGCAAAACTTGGTCTTTTTCGTCGGCAGTCATACGTCTTGGATGATTACCTGCCAAAACTTGTTTAAGACGCTCTGCACGAGTCGCCTCAACCTTTTTAATTGATTCCAATTGTTCTTTAGTATACATATTATCGCACCTCCTTATTTCTCAAAATCACGATTGTTGTACATTTCTTTAAGTTCCTCAGCAGTTTTCTTCATAATATCTTGAAGATCTGCTTCGCAACCGCCGTTTTCGATTTCAGCAACACGTTCCAAAAGATGTTGTGTCTCGGGAGCAAGGTACTTACCGTTAAGACGTCTTGCCAAAAGACCAACTTGAGGATGTGTGATACCTGCGGGACAACGTGAAGAACAAACACCGCACATTACACAGTCAAAAGACTCTTCAGCGCACTTTTCAAAGTCGCCTCTTTGAGCGTAAGCAATGTATTGCATAACGTTGAGTTCCTGAGTACAAGCCTTTGTACAAGCGTTACAGCCGATACAAGCGTAAATTTCAGGATAGAGTTGCATCATAATTTGTTCGGTAGGCTTAATATTTTCGAGTTCATAGGGTTGCTTAACCAATGGGAAGAAAGGAAGAGTTGCAATATACATATTGTCTTCAACCTTAGTTTGACAAGCAAGGCAAGTTTTAATTTCTTGTTGACCCTTAACACGATAAATTGTAGCACATGCACCACAGAAACCGCATCGACAACCAACACCGCGAACGAGTTGATAACCTGCATATTCCATGGCATTCATAATAGTAAGGCTTGAAGGAACCTCATATTTCTTACCATAAAGGTAAATATTTACCATTTTTTCCATATTTTTTCTCCTTAATACTCACTGGGAAGTTCTTCCAATTCATCACAACGGAAGACAGGACCATCTTTACATACGTATTTTGCACCAACGTTACATCTACCACATTTACCAACGCCACACTTCATACGAAGTTCGAGGGTTGTATAAACGTTTGTCTTATCGAAACCAATTTCACAAAGACCGTCGAGTGTGAACTTAATCATAATTGGAGGTCCGCACAAAACAGCAACCTTGTTGGTATCGAAGCCAAGTTCTTTAACGTATGTAGGTACAAAGCCAACGTGTCCGTCCCAACCTTCTTGGGCATTATCTATAGTCAAATGAACGTTAACACCCGCATCGGTTGACCACTCTTCTATGATTTCCTTATAGTCGAGCAAATCATCTTTACTACGTGAACCGTAAACGATATCGATTTTACCGTAGCGGTCACGATAGTGACGGCAGTAGTTGATTACCGAGCGAAGAGGTGCTAGACCTACACCACCGGCAATAAACAACAAATCTTTTCCTGCAAATACGTCATCTACAGGGAAGGGTTTTCCGTAAGGTCCGCGGATTGTGATTTGTTGACCGGGTTCAGCTTGATGCAACCAATCGGTAACACAACCGCATTTCTTAATAGAAAACTCCATATATTCTTCGTTTGTAGGTGAAGAAGTGATTGAGAACATTGCTTCACCTACGCCCGGAACTGATAACATAGCGCATTGACCGGGTTTGTGATCAAAAGCCTTTTTACCGTCGGGAGTTACAACTCTGAAGGTTTTAATATCAGGAGTGTCAATACGAACGTCAGTAATGACACCAATCTTTGGAATCAAAGTATCGTTAATATTATTCACCTTTTTTTCCTCCAATCTTTTTCATTACTTTTACGATGTTCATTGAAATAGGACATTTAGCAAGACAGCGACCGCAACCTACACAACTGAACAATCCGTCGTTGTTTTCAGGATAATACACAAGCTTGTGCATAAATCTTTGACGGAAACGTTCTTTTTGGCTAAGACGGTTGTTACCGTGAGCCATCTTTGTAAAGTCGGAATACATACAAGAGTCCCAACATCTGTAACGGATTACACCGTTGCCTGTGTTGAAATCCTTAATATCGTAGCATTGACAAGTAGGACAAACAAATGTACAAGTACCACAACCCAAACAAGTTTGAGACATCTCTTCCCATTCGGGAGCATTAAAGAGTTCGCTAGTTTTTCCGCCGCCGAAAGCATCGGTTGTAAGGTCTTTAAGCGGAAGTTTATCCATAATAGCATTAATCTTTTCTTTTTGTTCTGATACTGCGGTTTCGTCAGCCTCTTCGCACAAAGCCGAAATCTTTTCTAAAAGCGCTTCACCCTTTTCGGTGTTTGCCTTAAAGAAAACATCGGTTTCGGTCTTCCAAGCCGAAATATCACCTTGAGGCTCCGAGGGATCAATGCCGAAAGTCTTACAAAAACAAGTTTCAGAAGGTCTGGTACATGCCATAGAAACGATTACGCCGTGTTGTCTTCTTGAAGCGTAGAAGCTATCTACAGGTTCACTCAAAAATACACGGTCAAGAATATCAAAGCTCTTAACGTCACAAGCTCTAACGCCAAAGATAACGAAATCTTCAGTAGCGCTTCTTGTATCGATAACTTCAATATTTTTGCCTTCGATTTTGAATTGCATCAAATCTTCGGTTTGGGGGAAGAAGAAATCCTTAGGACTTCTTACAGTGTTGAGGGCGTTGCTCCAAGCAGTACCCTCTTCCCACTTCTTATATGCTGCACTTCCGTCGGTTTGGTCAACAGGAAGATAAAGCGATGCATTCTTTGAAATCTCAGCAAAAATGAGATTTATTTTATCAAGAGAACATTTAAGCATTTTCTTCCCCCCTGTCAAAAACTTCACCGGGCTCTAAGTCTTCGGTTGTGTAGTTAACCAAAGGAGCACGCATACCAACCTCAGCACCTGCTTGATATTCGCCGTAGAAATCGTTCATATCCTTGATGAACTTACGGTTGAGAAGGTGGAGAGGAATATTTTGAGGACAAACTCTCGAACATTCGCCACAGTCGGTACAACGACCTGCTACGTGGTAAGCACGAATAATGTGGAACAATTTTTCTTCAAAGCTATTCGCAGGCGATTTGTTTTCAACACCTGAAGTTGGGTTGTCAAATACACACTTTTCGCAAGTACAAGCAGGACAAGCGTCTCTACAAGCATTACAACGAATACAACGAGAAAGTTCATTTTGCCAAAAAGCAAATCTTTCGTCGGGAGTCATAGCTTCAAGACGAGCAACTTCATCGAAACGGTTAGAATCGATTACTTCGCCTTCGTCGCCCAAAAGTTCATCGAAAGCAACGTGCTTTTTGCTCTTACAGTTGATACAGCGTTCAGCCATAACATCGTTAAAATCAATAGCGATAGGCTTTTCATCGTAAAGGGTGGTAACTGTGAGCTTGTCACCATCGTTACCAAACGCCAAGATACCTTCGCCTGTGATTGCCTTAACCTTAGCGATATCAGCCATACCTTCGCAAGGAATACCAACAACATAAGCTTTTTCGCGGTCGAAACGATGCTCTGTCAAAAGTTGGTTAAAGCTATAAGTATCACAAGGTTTTAAAAATACTAAAATCTTACCTTCAATTTTTCCTGTTTTAGCAACAAGATATTTTGAGAAGTTAGCACCGCAGAAATCATTAAATACAAAACCGTTTTTAAGTTCTTCTACTGTGGTGAAAACGGTAGGGGTTACGTCGTAATCGAACTCACCTATTCCCCAACCTAAAACTGCGCTAACGGTTCCATTCTCGAGGAGTTCGGATGCCTTAGCAATAAGTTGTTCACGAGTTATTTTTTGCATCTTAAGTCCTCCAATCTCTTGTTTTCGCCAAGTGCAGTTACTTTTTCTACGAAATCATTCATAGTAGCGGCAAATTTTGCGCCTTCAGCCGCTGAAACCCATTCAACACGGGTACGCTCTCTCTCAATACCAAGGAAATCGAGCATTGAGAACAAAGCAGCCATACGGCGACGGGTATAGTAGTTACCCGAAGTATAGTGACAGTCGCCAGGGTGACAACCACAAATAATTACACCATCGGCACCACGTTGGAACGCGCGTAAAATAAACATTGGATTTACACGGCAAGAACATGGTACACGAATAATTTTTACATCAGCAGGATATGCCAAACGGTTATTACCCGCAAGGTCAGCACCCGCATAAGAACACCAGTTGCAGCAAAATGCAACAATCAAAGGCTTATATTCATTTACTTGCATATTGCGTCAACCTCCGCCATAATTTGTAAGTTTGCGAATCCCTTAAGGTCCATAGCTCCTGAAGGACAAGTAACGGTACAAGCACCGCAACCTTGACATACCGCAGGATTAACAACCGCTACTCTTCTTACCTTGGTTGTTCTATCGGGCATACGGAATTCTTTATCTTCATAAGTGATTGCGCCGTAAGGACAAACGTTTGCACAAGACGAGCAACCGTTACACATAAGTTCATTAGAACCTGCAACACAGGGGTTACCTGTTAGCTTGTCTTTAGCAAGTAAACCGATAACCTTTGCAGCTGCGGCACTAGCTTGTGATACAGTTTCGGGGATATCCTTAGGACCTTGACAAGCACCTGAAAGGAACACACCTGCAGTTGGACTTTCAACAGGACGAAGCTTTGGATGTGCTTCGGTGAAGAAGTCGTTTGTATCCATACTTGCAGTAAGCATTGTTGCGAGCGGACGAGCTGACTTATCAGGTTCAATAGCAGCAGCCAAAACAACCAAATCAGCATCGATATGCAACTGCTTATTAGCGATAAGGTCGGAAGCTTGAACTTTAAGCTTATCACCTTCCGGTGTTACCTTACCAACCATACCCTTAACGTACTTAACGCCGTATTCTTCTACTGCACGGCGATAGAATTCGTCGAAGTTCTTACCAGGAGTACGAACGTCAATATAGAATACGTAAACTTCGGTTTCAGGATATTTATCACGAACGAGCATCGCATGTTTTGCGGTATACATACAGCAAATCTTTGAGCAATATTCCTTGCCCTTTTCAGCGCAAGAAGCACATCTTGAACCAACGCATTGTACAAATACGATAGTCTTTGGAGATTTGCCGTCGGAAGGTCTTTCCAAGTGACCTGCTGTTGGACCTGCAGCATTAGTAAGACGCTCGAATTCCAAAGAAGTGATAACGTCTTTAGATTGGTTGTAAGCAAATTCATCAAACTTATCCATACTAATTGGATTAAAGCCTGTTGCAACAACAATTGCGCCGTATTTTTCTTCGATATATTCATCCTTTTGGGTGTAATCGATAGCGCCTGCGGCACAGAATTTAGAACACAAACCGCACTTGCCGTTTTTAATCATATTACAAGAATTCGGGTCGATTGTAGCAACCTTCGGAACTGCTTGAGCGAAAGGAATATAGATTGCGCTACGGTTGTCCATCCCTAAGTTGAATTCATTAGGAATTTTCTTCATAGGACACTTTTCTAAACAAGCGCCACAACCTGTACAAATATCTTCCTTAACATATCTTGCGTTCTTTTTGATTGTTACGTCAAAGTTGCCCACAAAACCTTTGATTTCGGATACTTCACTATATGAGAAGATACGGATTTTATCGTTTTGAGCAACGTCAACCATCTTGGGTGTCAAAATACAAGCTGCACAGTCGAGTGTTGGGAAGGTTTTATCAAGTTGAGCCATCTTACCACCGATAGTGGGTTTCTTTTCAACGATATCAACCTCAAAACCTGCATCAGCAATATCAAGCGCAGTTTGGATACCTGCGATACCGCCACCGATAACCAAAGCACGTTTGGTAACAGGTGATTCACCTGGGGTAAGCGGAGCGTTGAGGTTTACCTTTGCAACAGCCGCTTTACCTAAAATAATAGCTTTTTCGGTACCTGTGAGCATATCTTTATGTACCCAAGAACATTGTTCACGAATGTTTGCGATTTCAACCATATAAGGATTGATACCTGCAGCAGCCGCAGTTTTGCGGAAGGTTGCTTCGTGCATTCTTGGAGAACAAGAACATACTACAATACCTGTGAGATTGTGTTCTTTTACAGCATTTATGATCATATCTTGACCTGCTTGAGAACACATATATTGATAGTTGGTGGAAAAGACCACTCCGGGTTCGCTTTTCAAGGCTTCCGATACTGCTTCTACGTCAACAGTACCTGCAATATTACTACCACACCAACATACAAAAACGCCAACTCTTTGCATTTGTCTTTTCCTCCTTATTTACTATATTTTCTGAATGCGCTGACAAGAAGTTGTTGCGGAACGTCCTCATCAATAATTGGCGGAACACTTTCAGCGGTCATTCTGTTTTTGCCTTGTTGTCTTACTACACTCAAGCGCACCGATTCAACCAACTTAGCGGGTTCAACACCTCTTGGGCATCTATCGATACAAGCGAAACAAGACAAGCATTTGTACAATGAATCGGAATTCAAAAGGGGTTCAATGTCTCCCGACTCAACCATACTAACAAATTGATGGGGATGGTATTCCATCTCATCGTAAGCAGGACAAGTAGCCGAACATTTACCACATTTCATACATTTTTTGGGATTTACTCCGCTTTGACAGATTATTTCCTCACGAAGATACTTGTTATTATGCATTTGTATCCTCCTTTACACCGAGAGCTTCAGCTAAAAGCTCTGTGAAATATACAACAGGAATATCAGCACCGTTTTTCACAAGATTATACTTGCACAAAGGACAAGCAGTGATAATCATCTCGGCGCCTTGTGACTTAGCGTTATTTACAACAGCGTTGCTGTTCTTTTTAGCTAATTCAGGGCTTTCAACGCTAACGTAACCGCCACAGCATTCGTTACGCTTTGCATATACAACAGCCTCAGCACCGAGAGCCTTGATAAAATCTTCCATAATGGTTGGATTTTCAGGGTCATCCATCTTCATAACGCTATTCGGTCTTAACAATAGGCAACCGTAATATGCCGCAATCTTTTTACCCTTAAGGCTGTTTACAACCTTTTCTTTCAAGGTATCAAAACCAACCAAATCACGAAGCATTTCGAGATAATGGTAAACCTGAGCTTCACCAAAATATCCTTTTTCTTCGTTCATATAGCGATTTGCTTTGTCGCAAAATTCGCTATTGGTTTGCATTGTGTAATTTGTTTGTTTGATTACGTTGTGACAAGCTGAGCAAACTGTTACAAGTGGTTGTTCTTTTGAAGCCGCTTCTTTTAAAGCACGAACTGAAGAAAGTTTTGTCGCAACTTCGTTATTAGCTGTAGTGAACACGCCACCGCAACATTGCCAGTTTTCAATTTCTTCAAGTGTAACCCCTAAAGCTTCGGCTGATTTGTAAGCGTACAAATCTAAATCTTTAGCCTTGTTTTTAAGGGTACAACCGGGAAAATAACTAACTTTCATTTTTATACCTCTAAATTAAACCATTTCTTCAGGATGGAAAACTTCATCAAACTTTTGGGCAGTTAAGAAACCAAGTTCTACACAAGCTTCCTTGAGAGAAATATTGTCTTTGTAAGCCTTCTTAGCTGTTTTAGCCGCATTTTCATATCCGATATAAGGATTGAGCGCAGTAACGAGCATCAAAGAATTGTGCAAGTTGTGGTGCATTTTTTCTTTGTTAGCCTTAATACCAACAGCGCAGTTTTTGTTAAATGAACGAATCGCTTCAGCCATAAGTCTTGCTGATTGCAAGAAGTTGTAAACACAAACAGGCATAAATACGTTAAGTTCAAAGTTACCTTGAGAAGCAGCCATACCAACAGCCACATCGTTACCCATAACTTGAACTGCAACCATTGTTACAGCTTCACATTGTGTTGGGTTAACCTTACCCGGCATAATTGATGAACCAGGTTCGTTTTCAGGAATAAAGATTTCACCGAGACCGTCGCGAGGACCTGAAGCCAACCAACGAACGTCATTCGCAATCTTCATCATATCAGCAGCGAGAGCCTTAATTGCGCCGTGTGCGAAAACAAGCTCGTCCTTAGAAGTCAAAGCGTGGAACTTGTTACTTGCGGTCACGAACTCTTTACCTGTGATTTTTGATACTTCTTCAGCAACACCGACGTCGAAGCCCTTAGGAGCGTTAAGACCTGTACCTACTGCGGTACCGCCAAGAGCAAGTTCACAAAGAGGAGCAATTGAACGCTTGATAAGTTCAATGTCTTTTTCAAGGCTTGAACGCCAACCGCTGATTTCTTGGGTAAATGTAATTGGGGTAGCATCTTGAAGATGAGTTCTACCGCTCTTTACAATGCCTTCATTTTCTTTTTCAAGTCTCTTGAAGGTTTCAACCAATTCTTCAACAGCAGGAATCAACTTGTCTTCCAAAATGAGTACTGAAGCGATATGCATAGCTGTTGGGAAGGTATCATTTGAAGATTGGCTCATATTTGAGTCATCGTTTGGATGGAGCAAGGTTTTACCGAGGATTTGGTTACCACGGTTTGCGATAACTTCGTTGGTATTCATATTAGATTGAGTACCTGAACCTGTTTGCCATACAACAAGTGGGAAATGGCCGTTGAGTTCACCTGCCATAATTTCATCACAAGCCGCCATAATAGCGCCGAGTTTTTCATCGGTCATCTTTTCGGGGCGCAACTTGTTATTTGTAATAGCAGCAGCCTTCTTCAAAATACCAAATGCATTAATAATTTCCTTAGGCATTGTTTCAATTCCAACGCCAATTTCAAAGTTTTCGTGACTTCTTTGTGTTTGAGCGGCCCAAAGACGGTCCGCAGGTACCTTCATCTCACCCATTGAGTCATGTTCAATACGATATTCCATTTTATTTATTCCTTTCTTTATATAATGAATCAAATGTTAAGACTAGCAATCAAATCTTTTAAAACTTTTGCGCTGTTTTGAAGTTTTGCAACTTCTTCATCAGAAAGAGGAAGCATAATCTTCGCATGAGCACCCTTATCGCCTACTACGTTAAGAAGGCTTAAGCATACGTCTTCAATTCCGTATTCACCGTGCAACATTGTAGATACCGTGAGAGTGGTGTCGATACCGCTCAAAAGACATTTACAAATGTGGCAAACTGAAATAGAAACTGCATAGAAGGTAGCACCCTTACGTTGAATAATTCTAGCACCCGATTTGCGCATATATTCTTCAGCTTCACTCATTACAAACTCAGGATATTCTTCCTTAGTCATAATAGCATTTTTGAATTTATCAATCGGAACGTTTGAAATGTTAGCTAATGACCACGGAACAAATGAGCTGTCACCGTGTTCGCCAAGAACGTAAGCGTGTACGTTCTTTTGGTTTACTGAGTAGTATTCCGAAATTCTAGAACGAAGTCTTGCTGTATCAAGAACTGTACCCGAACCGATAACTCTTTCTTCTGGAAGACCTGTGTGTTTTAAGAAAACGTAGGTCAAAACGTCAACAGGGTTACTTACAATTACGTATGTCGCATTGGGAGCTACAGGAACAATCTTGTCAGCAATGCTCTTTATAATATCAACGTTAGCTTGTGCCAAGTCAAGTCTTGATTGACCGGGCTTTCTAGCCATACCAGATGTAATAACAACGATATCTGAATTAGCAGCGTCATCATAAGAACCTGCATAAACAGTTGCAGGGTTTGTGAAAGAAACACCTTGTCTAATATCAAGAGCTTCACCGAGTGATTTTTCTTCATTAAGATCAATCATAACGATTTCAGAAGCTACACCCATAACAGTTAAAGTGTAAGCAATTGTTGAACCAACGTTACCTGATCCGATTACAGTAATTTTATTCATTTATATTCTCCTTTAAACTTTCTATTTTAAAACAGCAACAGCGTCGCTGATTGTTTTTTCTAATGCTTCTTTGCCGTACTTGTCAACCTCGGCTTTATTTTTCTCGCCATGAGTAAGACATCCCGCGCCACCGATACAACCGCCGACACACGCCATACCCTCAATAAAGTTTGCGTCAAGTACGTTTTTACTCTTCTTAAGAAGTGCCGCACGACACGCTTCAATACCGTCGCAAACAGCGGGTTTTAAATCGAACTCAATATTTTGTTCTTTTAGCGCTTGTTGGACCGCATCAGAAAGTCCACCGCTTCGAGCAAATATTCTTCCAAAGTAGGAAGCGTTATCCAAAACGTCTTCCGAAAGGGTTGTGATATCGATATCCTTTCCATCGTAAAGCGCTTGGAGTTCTTCGAAAGTCAAAACTGCATCAACGTAAGGTTTAACTTCTTCGAGTTGGGCTTCGGCTTTTTTAGCGGTACACGGACCAATAAATACAACCTTTGCATTTTTATCGGTACTTTTTATATATTTAGCAAGTGCTCCCATAGGTGACAAGTTATGGGATATGTACTGTGCTAAATCAGGGAAATTAGTCTTAACGTACTGTACAAATGCAGGACAGCATGAGTTTGTCAAAAATCCTTTTTCCGCAAGTTCCTTTGCTTCAGCCTGAGCCACAAAGTCAGCGCCAAGGGCTGCTTCAATAACTGTGTGGAAACCGATTTCTTTAAGACCTCTTATAACCTGTCCGAGTTTAGCGTAGGTGAATTGACTTGAAATTGAAGGAGCGACCATAGCATAAACTTTATAGTTTTTATTGTTTTCGCTCTTTTTGATAAGGTCGATAACATTTAAAATATACGACTTGTCAGTAATCGCGCCAAACGGACATTGATATACACAAGCACCGCAAGATGTACATTTACTATAATCAATAGCCGCAGCGTTATCTTCATTAATTGAAATAGCCTTAATCTTACAAGCGTTTTGGCAAGGTCTCTTACGATTTATAATTGCAGAGAAAGGACAAACCTTCGCACAAAGACCACACTCGATACATTTCGATTTATCGATATGGGCTACGTGGTTAGCATCAAAGGTTATTGCTCCTCTTTTACAAACGTCTTCGCATCTGTGAGCCAAACAGCCACGACACGATTCGGTTACAACGTAACCTGCCGAAGGACATTCATCACAAGCGATATCGATAACCTCGATTACGTTAGATTTATCCTTATCACCGCCCATAGCAATCTTCACACGTTCTCCGAGAATTGCGCGTTCTTTATAAACACAGCAACGCATTGTAGAAGTTTTGCCGGGGACTATTAATTTTGGAATATCCATTAAATTTTCAAGGAGCGTATCGTTCCAAGCTTGACGCGCTACCTCACGCAACACCTTATACTTAAGGTGTTGTACTTTTGTATCAAATTTTCTTACTCCCATTTCTTGTCTCCTTAGAAGTAACTTACTTTTATATTTTTGCCCATCTTTTTAAGGCATTTAGATAATTCCTCAACCAAATTCATTTTTATATTGAAATTGATTGGCAAATCAGGATTTTGATGAGCAGGATTTACCGCTCTACCAACGTAGAAGTTAATATCCGTTGCCTCTTCAAATAATAATCTACAAATCAAAGAAGCACCGTCTTTTTTGAAACTCCAATGTTCATAATACTTGTTTTCACCAAGATAATCCTTAGCATATTCAAGCACCTTATTTACAGTGATAACACCCTCGGTAACAAGGTCGACACCCTCAATTTCAGCAATCGGAGGAACGTCACTCATTTCAAAATTCAAGGTTGCCCTTAAAGGCTTACGCAAAAATTTCGCCGCAATCGTAGAGGTAGTACCGCCACAAATAATATGTTTTCCTTCCTTTGAGAAAAAGAGTGACATCATACGGTCGGCATCATCACGGTTTGAAGGTGGTCCAAACAACATATTCATCGGTTCGCGTTTTCTAATTCTAACAACACACGCCGTAGCATCATCTCCCGGCTTATGACCATAAAGATTATCGCATTCGTTAACAAGCATTGTCGATAAGGTTTTGGCTGTGTATCCCGCATGGGAAAGTGATTCCATAAACGCCGCTATATCCTCACGTTTCCAACCAAAATTGTACGCCGTTCCGATACCGGCATGAGGACAACCGTCACTCATCGCAACAAATATATCGTTTTCTTGTAAATTGATAATAGATTTATAAATCTTTTTACCGCCAATGTTCATCTCGATTTTGGGGTAATCCCAAACCTGTTCATCTCGAATAATAATAGCGTGGGGATTATCATATTGGATAAGTTCCGCCACTTGATTATTCTTAAGATGAATAATCGTAAAAGTTGAATAAGCCACTCCGCGAACCGTACACACGGGAAGGGTTGCCGCAATTGTTTCAACACACTCTTCCAACGATAAGCCTTCCGCCAACATTGTTGAAATGATTTTGGACGTAAGCGTTGAAAGAATACTTGCCTTAACACCGCTGCCAAGTCCGTCCGATAACACAACAACTGTTGAATTATCGTCAGGTTCTACAATGTCTATATGGTCACCGCAAAGTTGTTCGCCGTAATGATTTATACTTTTATATCCTATATCTGCACATAAATCATTCATCTTGGATTGACTCCTTCAATTTAGCGAGAGCAATCTTGGTTTCTGCCGCGGTTTCGCCAAGAAGCGATGCGATTTCTTGTACAATTCGCATTTGCTTATCTACAACCTTGTCAGCAACCTCAACTGTTTGATATCTTATACGTTCTTTCTTTTCACGTTCGTTTTGCTCATCAGTGATATCACGCATAATAGCAACCAACAAATGTGAATCTTTATCATAAATAACCGATTGTTCAACAAAACGCTTATATTCAGCAAGATAAACACGCTCGTCACAAACGTTGCAACCCGTTTTGAGAACGTTTATAAACACGGTTGGGTCAAGTATACGAATAACTTGGTCACCAAGAATATCGTTTTCTGAACGAATATTCATCAAGTTACGAGCCGCAGTATTTATTTGTTGAACCTCCAACTGTTCGTTGAGTACAATCAAACCGTTAGGATTGTTATTAACAATTATATCGGAAAAGTTCTCAGCCTTTTCCTTGAGGTAAGGCAAACACATAGAGATTTCGGCTTTGCCTTGAATAATGGCAATCGCTTTTTCACGGCAGGTATTATAACCGCAAGAACCGCAATTGAGCTCGTGAGCGGGTTTAAACTTGCCCATTTGGCGAAGAACGTTCATAATTTCCATATCGGAAGGTGTTTGCAAACGTTGTTCTATATACTCAAAATGTTTCTTAAGTTCAATAGCTTTAGGTTTGCTAACCTCAAAATCTTTTTCACCAGCATAATTAGCGATGGTGATATAGTCTCTTACAGTTTCGGTGCGGTGGTATTTTTCCATAACAGGACCACCAACACAGCTACCAACACAAGAAGACATTTCGATAAAGCACTTATGAATATTACCAGCCAAAATATCCTTGAGTGCCGCGATACAGTTGTCCACTCCGTCTAACGCAAGATATGTATAACCCGGCATATCCTGTGCCATTGTTTTAAGGACACCGCCTGTTGTTGGGAAGAAACGAGCACGTGAGCATTCTTCCTGATCACTCTCAATATCCAAAGTGATTTTTTCAGCCTCTAACCAGTTGGTTAGTTCTTCGAAAGTCAAAACCGCATCTACGATACCCTCGTAGTGCTCAGCTTCATCCTTCTTAGCAACACAAGGACCGATAAATACCGTCTTTGCATTGGGGATTCTGCTCTTTATATCCTTACAATGCGCTTGCATCGGAGATACAACGTCAGCCAAAAATTCAAGCGCCGCGGGAAAATGCTTTTGAATAAGCAAATTGATTGAATGGCAACAAGAAGAAATTACAACGTCGCGTTCTTCTTCGCGCAACATTCTTTCATATTCGTTTTTAACAATAGTAGCGCCAATAGCGGTTTCTTCAACGTCATAAAAACCTAACTGCTTCAACGCTTTTCTCATAGCGTTTATTCCAACGCCGCTGTAATTTGCAATAAATGAAGGCGCAAGGCTCACAACAACGGGGTCATCGCTTTGCAACAAAACCTTTACCTTTTCGGTCTCGTCAACAATCTCTTTAGCATCTTGAGGGCAAACAACAAAACATTGACCGCACAAAATACACTCATTGCCAATAATATGAGCTTGGTTTCCTGAAAAGCGAATAGACTTTATAGGACAATGGCGAATACATTTATAACAGTTTTTACAGTTTGATTTTTTAAGTGTCAAACAATTCGGCATTTAATCTACTCCCTTTCCAATTTATTTAACACGTTTTCTTCAAAAAACTCCTTAAAGTTTTCCTTTGTAACGCCAACGTGAATGTCATCGTCAACCTGAACTGTAACACCAACACGATTGCATTTACCAATACAAAAACTGCCGGTCAAGGTGACTTCGTTTTCCAAATTGTGTTCCGCAACGGATTTTTGCAAAAGCTCCACAATCTCAGGAGAACCTTTAAGGTGGCAAGAACTACCTACGCAAATTTGAATAATCATAGCACTTATACCTTTGCCTTAATATTCTTTTCAAAGAATTCTTCTACTGTATCAGGGGTTACTGAATAAAACTCGTCATCAACAGTAACACAAACACCCTGTTGGCATTTTCCTAAACAAAAAGTTCCGCCAAGTTTTACCTTGTCTTCAAGTCCGTTTTGGCTAATGTAGTTTTGTAGATTTTCTACAACAAAACGAGAACCTTTAATGTGACAAGAGCTGCCAATACATACTGTGACCTTCATTGCTTTTTCCTCCAAAAGATACATAATTTATTTTTATTCTTGTGTACGAGAAAGACGATTTCTCAAATGAGCCAATGATAATGCCAAATCTTCATTTTGCAACAATACTCCGCTTGGTACGTGCAACTTGCAGGGAGCAAAATTCCATATAGCAGTAAGACCGCTTTTTATCATTTGCTCACATACCTGCGGTGCCGAGCCTTCGCCAACCGTAATAATACCAAGACTTATATTGTGCTCCTTGCAAAAGACCTCAAATTGATTCATTGGTAAAATTTCAGTTTTAGAGTCGAGACCCAAAGCGCGTTCGTTCGAGTCAAAAGCCGCGACAATCTTAACACCAAAACGCTCAAAGCCGTCATACTGCAAAAGCGCTCTTCCAAGTCGCCCTGCGCCAACCAATACCGCCGCGGTTTGTTTATTGTATCCGAGGCAATCCTCAAGCTGACTGATAAGGACTTCAGTTTCATAGCCAAGCCTTGGTTTGCCGATACCGCTAACCATTGATAAATCTTTTCTAACCTGAACCTCACCAAGATTCAATTCTTTTGAAATAGTTGTAGCGGATATATACGGGACTTTGTCTAAAGATAGCTCTTTGAGAAAATTCAAATATCTAGGTATTCGACCCAAAGTCGCTTTTGATATAGAACTGTTTTCCATATACTTCCCTCCTACGCTCTATCTAAATAGTATAGGCTTAAATTTAAAAATCCGTATCGATAATATCGATATACTTTTTATCGATTTACAAATTTACAAAAGCCCATAATATTTCATACTAAGTTATTATATCAATAAATGCCGATAAAATCAACCTTTTACGGCAATTTTTTTACAGTTTTCGATTATTTATACAAATCATACAAAATATATCTTCGATTTAAAATATTCGAAACAAATTAAACAAAATTCAATCTCCCCAAGAGGCATACCGCCTAAGTTATATGATGCAAAGGCAAATATAATATAACAGAATGTATCTCCCGATTTTATTGTAAAAAAGTAGGGAGACACTTCTTTACGAAGTGTCTCCTCTTTGCCGTATTTTTTATCAAAAGTTTCTTCTTATTTTATTTATAATTCAAGAATTACGAAAGCACCCAAAGATATGTCTTATAATCGCTTTGAGCCAAACCGCCCGAAATCTTAAGACCGTGTTGCATAAGTTGAGCACCATAGTACTTCTCACCTGTTTTACTATCGGTATAAATACGCTCAGCCTCTAGGCCTTCTAATCTAAATTTCTTTTGAAGGTTAACCGCGTGGGTATCAAGACACATAACCCCTACAACAATGCGGTTTTCATATACGTATTCAAAAACAGCATAACCGTCGGTCGCAGGATTTGAAAGACGGTAGTACTTACCGCTTTGGAAAATATCGTAGTTTTCATTATAGAACTTAATAAATTCCTTGATATATTCCTTATCTTTGTCAGCAATCTTACTTGGTGCCAATTCATAACCGAACGAGCCTGTAAGCGCAAAGATATGACGCGCTTCCATTGTTACGGTACGGTGGGTTTGGTGGTTAGGACAAACCGAAACGTGAGCAGATTGACAACTCATAGGATATATGTATGATGTTCCGTGTTGAATAGCGGTACGTTCAACAGCGTCGGTATCGTCACTGGTCCAAATTTGAGGATGGTAATAAAGCATACCCATATCAAATCTACCGCCACCCGAAGCACAGCCTTCGAAAATAACGTTCGGGAAATCGGTTGTGAGTCTTTCCAATACGCTATAAAGACCTAGAATATATCTATGGAAAAATTCGCCGAGTTGTTCACCCTTTAAATATGTAGAACCGATATGAGCGATTGTACGGTTATAATCCCACTTAATATACTCGATATTAGTATTTTTAAGTACGTCGGCAATACAATTATAAATATAATCGCAAACTTCGGGATTTGTAAGGTCGAGCATCAACTGCCAACGAGTCTCAGCAGGTTTTCTGCCATCAATCTTAATTACCCATTCAGGATGCGCTTCGTAAAGGTCGCTCTTTTCAGAAATCATTTCAGGCTCAAACCAAATACCAAGTTTCATACCCTTTGAATTTACATAGTCGCACAAAGGAGCCAAGCCGCCACGGATTTTTTCCTCGTTTACGTACCAGTCGCCAAGCGAACCAATTTCAGAATTTCTCTTGCCGAACCAACCGTCGTCAATAACAAGAAGTTCAACACCGAGTTCAGCCGCCGCGTCAGCCTCACGCTTAACGGTTTCTTCGGTGAAATCGAAATAACAGCCTTCCCAAAGATTGAGAAGCATAGGACGGCGAACGTCGCGATATTTACCGCGGCAAACTCTATTCTTAATAAGCGCATGATAATTTTGCGACAAAGAGTTAAGACCGCTATCACTAAACGAAAGCACTAATTCGGGAGTCGAGAAACTTTCGCCGTTCTGGAGATTCCAACGGAAGTTTTGACGAGCGATACCGCCCGAAAGATTAACCACTCCGTAACGACTAAGATTAGCGGTAATTTCGTGGTTACCCGAATATGCAAGAGCCACACCATAGCACTCACCGTTGTCTTCGGTTGTGTTGTGTTCTGCCAAAAGCATAAACGGATTTGCCGCGTGTGAAGAAGAACCTACTACAGATGAAATCCCAACGCTCGCGTGGATAAGAGGTGTTCTTTCAATTTGGCGCTCACGAGCCCAGGTACCAAAGTTTGTAATAACGTCGAAATTTTCATTATCAAGCGCCAAATTAGCACTCATTGCACGAAGCAAAGTAATTTTGCCTTTACCATTATTTGTAATTTTAACCCAACGAGTTATAACGTCATAGTCATAAAATACCGAATAAAAAAGACTAGCTTCAACACCGGTAACGTCGTCTTTAGTTTTGATTTCCAAGGTTTGAACCTTGTCACCTTCTTCAGCGTAAGAAGCAGGTAATCCTTCAATCTTCGGTTTACCTTCAGTAATAGCGTAGTCATAAACCTTAAATTCCGCAAAGTTTGTACCGTCAGTATTAAGTACTTCAACCGCCGGATTAGTTATACCGCCGTCGCCAAATGCGGGATATTCAAGCAACGCATTATCCAAAGTAGGCAAATTGTCACTAACATTTGATAAAAAGTCACAAGTATAACGATTTCTCTTCGCCATATAACTATGGTCAGCATCAGGTAATCTTTTACCGTAATAAGTATGTGCCAAAATACCATTTTCGTTATGCATAACGTAACTTGTATTTAGAGTATTCAACTGAAACTGATTATTTAATACTTTAATCAAATTCATATTGCCAGTCCTTTCCAAATCATAAAATATATACTCTTTATTATATCAGTTTTTATATGATTGTCAATTCAAAATCACGTATTCTCTTGTGAGTGGAGAAAAATTTTCGAGTAGTAGAATTTGCAAATCTGCTTGTAGATTGAACTTTTTGTCAATAATATTTATAATGTAGTTATGCTAAAACCAAAGGAGAACAAAATGAAAAATTTTAAAATCGTTGCTGACTCTTCGGCAGACCTATTATCAACCGACAACGATATTTTAGAGGTTGCCCCTCTCAAAATCATTACAACCGAAAAAGAGTTTACCGATAATATCAATTTAGATGTAAAAGAAATGGTAGACTTTCTTTCAACGTATAAAGGACGCTCGTCGAGTTCTTGTCCAAACCCTGAAGATTGGATATCTGCTTTCGGCAATGCACAATATGTTTTTTGTGTTCCTATTACCGCAGGTCTTTCGGGAAGTTATAACTCAGCTTTAGTCGCAAAAGATATTTACGAAGAACAATATCCCGAGCGCAAAGTTTTTGTACTTAACACCTTGACCGCAGGTCCTGAAATGGCACTCGCCGTTGAAAAACTAGAAGAACTTATTGCAAAACAACTTCCATTTGAAGAAATTTGCGAACAAATAAATGAATATATGACCAAAACAGGTCTTTTGTTTATGCTCGAATCAATGAAAAATCTAGCCAACAACGGTAGAGTTAGTCCCCTCGTTGCAAAGGCTGCGGGTCTTTTAGGAATTCGTGTTGTAGGCAGAGCTAGTGCGAAAGGTGATTTAGAACAACTCGCTAAATGCAAGGGCACCGACCGTTCACTCAATACAATCGTTAATGAAATTAAGAAAGCGGGTTGCCGAAGCGGTAAAATCAGAATCCACCATTGCTTCAACCTTAAAGCAGCCGAAAACTTAAAACAAAAAATATATATCGAACTTCCCCGTGCAAAAGTTGAAATTTACAACTGCCGCGGTCTTTGCAGTTTTTATGCTGAAAATGGCGGTATGCTTATCGGTTATGATAAATTTTAAAAGAGAGTTTTAAAAACTCTCTTTTTTATTGCAAAAACTGTGTATATCTTTTATAATTTAGTTATCACACGAACTGGAGTCATAAATGCTTTCTAAATTAAAACTTTTAAACAACAATCAACTCAAAATAATCGCCATGATATCTATGCTCATAGACCACGCGGGTAAAATTTTAGATTTCGGATATCCTTGGTGTACCGCAATCGGCAGAATAGCCTTCCCTATTTTCGCTTATATGATTGCCGAAGGGTGTCACTATACAAAAAATCGAAAGAAATATTTGCTTACGATAGTATCGTTGGCGTTTATTTTCCAAGTGGTATATTTCATTTCGTCGGGTTCATTATATATGAACATACTTTTCACTTTTTCGCTTTCAATTTTAACTATTTATTGTATTGACTATTTTAAAAACACAAAAAAACTCGGTTCATTTTTTGTGTTGATTTTAGAATTGGCTGCCGTTGTTTTTTTATCGGTGTTCCTACCAAAAATACTACCCGGAACCGATTTCAAAATCGACTATGGAATTTTAGGAATACTTTTACCTGTGGCAATCTATTTAATGCCTAATAAAACCTTAAAGTTAATTTGCGCAACTATAATTTTAAGTATTATGGCGATATTGTCGTATAAACTTCGTTGGTTCGCCTTGGCTTCAATTCCGCTTTTGGCAATATATAACGAAAACCGCGGAAACCTAAATCTGAAATATATGTTTTACGTCTTCTACCCTTTACATTTAATAGTGTTATATACAATCTCGATGTTAATATAAAAAAACGCCAAAAATTTGGCGTTTTTTTATATTATTGGAAGTTTCTTGTTTTCACAAATATCACACCAAGTCGCAATCGTGACCATTGTATCGCCTAACTGCACAAATACCGAAGCCAATAATAACAGTTCATCATTATCCAATTTACATACCAACATATTCGCAACCGCTGTGATATACGCACACCACCCCATAATATATTATACATAATACTAAAATCAGTATTTATAAAACCGACAAGACAAGACGTTGCAGTTTCGTATAACACTGGCATAACAAAAAGAACAGACAAAACCTGCTCTAAGATTAATGTGCATAAAAAATGTTCATCACCAACCTCAAACGCGAGGTGAAAAACTACAAAAAA
>JAZORM010000163.1:0-2898 GCA_045656585.1 Acutalibacteraceae bacterium | reverse complement strand
CGAATTTGCCAAAGAAACAATGTCTTTTTAGGTAAAAATATGCGGTTCACGTTATTCCCCCTTTATTTTATCCCAATACTCTTTGCAAAGCCTTTCAGTCTTATTATCTCCAAAAGTATAATACCTTTTATTCTTAATATCGTTCGGTAGATATTGTTGGTTTACATAATGTTTTGGATAGGAGTGAGGATACAAATAATTTTGTCCCTTGATTTCGGCATCTTCACCGTCAAAATGCTTATTTTGTAGGTGTCGAGGTATCTCAAGGCCCAATCCTCGCTCGATATCAGCCATTGCGGCATTGATAGCGTCGTGCGCTGAGTTGGATTTTGGCGCGGTTGCAACCAAAATTACAGCATTCGCAAGAGGCAATCTCGCCTCGGGTAGTCCAACCGACAAAGCGGTGTCGACCGCGGCTTTTACGATTGGTATAATTTGCGGATATGCAAGGCCCACGTCTTCATTAGCGCAAACCAAAAGTCTGCGACATGCGCTCGGCAAATCCCCTGCCGCCAAAAGTCTTCCGAGATAGTAAATCGCGGCATCAGGGTCAGAACCGCGCATAGATTTTTGATAAGCCGAGATAACGTCGTAGTGCGCATCACCGTCACGGTCGTAACGAACGGCATTTGAGCCCAAAATTTGCTCAACCGTATCATCACTCACCACAATATTATCACCATTTTCGGCGGTAACAATACATAATTCCAACATATTAAGCGAACGGCGAACGTCACCGTTTGAGGCAAGGGCGATTCGCTTGACCGAATCTTCAGAAATTTCAATAGTCTTGCCCTTTTGTTCGCCAACAAGCGACACACCGCGTTTTATAACCCAAATTATATCTTCTTTTGAAAGGGGTTTGAACTCAAAAACAGTAGAACGGCTCAAAATCGCGTTGTAAACGTAGAAATAAGGGTTCTCGGTTGTGGAAGCGATAAGGGTTATATCTCCGTTTTCTATGTAGGACAATAAAATTTGTTGTTGCTTTTTATTGAAATACTGAATTTCATCGAGGTACAACAAAATACCGTTCGCTGTGTCGATTGTTCCAATTTGGCTAACAATATCCTTTATATCGGCTGTTGAAGCGGTTGTTGCATTAAGATAGCAAAGCTTTTTTCCGCTTTTATTGGCAATAATATTCGCAACGGTGGTTTTTCCAACCCCCGAAGGTCCGTAAAAAATCAAATTTGGGATATCGCCCGAATCGATAATCTTGCGCAAAATCTTGCCATAGCTCAAAAGGTGGCGTTGACCCGCAACTTCATCGATATTTTTTGGTCTCAAGGCATCAGCCAACGGAGAATTCATAATTTCACTTCCTTTACCTTTTATTATATAACTTTTTTTCATTTCTTGCAATAGTGATTACTTTTTTTCATACAATTTAATAACACTAAAAAAGGAATGAGAGAATTGAAGAAAACGATATTTATTAAAAATGCCGTGGTTTTGACTGCCTCGGCGCTAATTTTACGCTTTGTCGGAATAATTTTTAAGGTTTGGCTTTCAAAAACAATCGGAAGCGAAGGTATGGGACTTTATCAGCTCATATTTTCGGTCTACGTTTTAGCTTCAACCTTTGCGATAAGCGGTACCTCAACCGCCGTAACCCGCCTGGTCGCCGAAGAATTGGCGCTCGGCAGCAAAAAGGGAACTGTGAAAATTTTAAAAAGAGCGATGCAAATTACCCTCATTATTGCATTTTTATCAATCGCAATCCTGTTTTTCGGCGCCGAATTTATTGGAAAAATCATTTTAGGTGATATCAGAACCGTTCCATCGCTTAAAATTTTGCCGTTTTCCCTTCCGTTTATAGGAATCACCTCCTGTCTTCGAGGTTATTTTATTGCAAGGCGCAAAATCACCCCAAACGCACTATCCCAAATCTTTGAACAGGCTGTAAGAATTTTGGTAATCTTCCTTTTAATAGAAAAATTTAAGGAAAGCGGATTGTCGGCTTGTTGCTTTGCGGTGATTTTAGGAGATTCAATAGCCGAAATCTTGTCTTGCCTAATGCTATATTTCCAATTTCTCGCCGATAAAAAGAAAATACCTCAAAATTCAAACCAAACCTATATAAAACACCCAATCTTCAAACAAATTTTACATATTTCAGTACCGATTACCTCGGGCAGATATTTAAATTCATTGCTTCGAACCGCCGAAAATATATTGGTTCCGAAAAATCTCGCGCTATATCCGAAAAATAACGGTAGCGCACTATCGCAGTTTGGTATGATTAAGGGTATGGCTTTGCCGATTTTGTTTTTTCCGTCGGCAATTCTCAACTCGGTTTCAACCCTTTTAATACCCGAAATCTCCGAAGCTGTCGCAAAAAAGCAACCGCTCGTTGTAAAATCAACCTGCGAAAGAATTATAAAGCTTACTACCCTTGTCGGTCTGCTTTTCGGCGCGATATTCTTTGTATTGGGTAAAGAAATCGGTGTTTTGATTTATAATGACCTCGATATTGGAAATTTGCTTTGCTTTTTATCGCCCATCGTTCCGCTTATGTACCTCGACAGTATTTGCGACGGAATTTTAAAAGGTCTCGACCAACAAACATTTACTTTTCGAACCGCAATTTTCGATTCAGTAATCCGAATAATACTAATCGTTTTGTTGCTACGGAAAAGCGGACTTTGGGGATTTATTGGGATAATGTATTTTTCGAATTTTTTGACCTGTTTTTTAAACGTTGGGCGACTAATAAAAAAAGCCGAGCTTAAACTCGACTTTGTAAAAACTATATTCATTCCTGCATGTGCTTCACTTTGTGTCACACAAATTTCAAAATTTTTGCTTTTAAATCTCGAAAACCTTTCGCTATTGTGGTTCACACTACTTTTTTGTATTTTTTCTTGTGTGGGCTACTTGATTTTAATATTTATG
>JAZORM010000162.1:0-5010 GCA_045656585.1 Acutalibacteraceae bacterium | reverse complement strand
CGCCTCAGCATACTGTGCCGCAAAATTGGACAACTCACCAATTGGAGAGTATTTTTTAAAAATAACCTCACCACCTGAATTGGTAAATATTTCCAAAGGGTCGCCTTCGCGAATGCGCATAGTGCGCCTAATTTCTTTCGGAATAACCACACGACCAAGGTCGTCGATTCTTCTCACAATACCTGTTGCTTTCATATATAAATCTCCTTTAATTTCAAATCGTGATACTATTATTTGTGATTAAAGGGAATTTATACTTGACATTTGCTTTTTCACTTAGCTTGTGATATAATAATTCTACAAAAAATAAAGGAGTAACGAAAATGGATTTTTATTCTATCTCTTTACCTAATGTAACCCCCGTAAAACTCGTTACAGCAAAAGCCAATTATGGTATTGGTTTCCTCACTGCTTTTGTTGGAAGCTTTTGTTCTTTATTGGGAATACCAAATAATATGTTTACTCAAAAACTGAAAAAAGCAGAAACTCTTGCAATGGAAGAACTAACCGTAAATGCCAAAGCGGTAGGAGCAGATGGCGTGATGGATGTTAGATGCCAAATTGATGGACTATCATTCTTGGTAAGCGGAACAGCTTATAAACTATCTCCAGAAGAGAAAGCAAAGTGTGATGCTGAAGAAAACTCAAAACACGAAGTTGAAGAATCTAACAACTTAAACGATAATCCAAACGTTCCCCTAGAAGATTCAAATGCAGAAAAATCAATAAACCAAATAAAAGACGATAATTTTATATATGTTCAATGTAAAAACTGTAGAAAAGAATTTTCTTTTCTAAAAGGTATGAGAAATGTTCGTTGCCCATGGTGCAATGCAAAACAAGATTAAAACCTTAGCGGAGTAATTTTACTCCGCTATTTCTTTATATCTCTCCACCGCACTATGTATCGCCCATCAAAGTCTATCGCAAAGCGTGTAAAATCTCCTTTAATTTCAAATTGTGTTTGTTATTATCCGTAATTTAAGAATATTTATACTTCTACATTTACAATTCCGGTTATTTATGATATAATACATTTCAAAATGATACCATTATTATTCAAAATTTAGGAGCACTTTATGAAAACATTAAAACTTTTATCGGGTTTTGCGGTATCGGTTGCGATTGCAGCCGTTGCCTGCTTTATAGAAAATCTTTTACCGATTCATTTAATCGGCGGCGCGGTAATTGCCATGTTTATAGGTATGATCGTAAATCATTTCATTGGCAAAAACACCTTTTTGGCGACGGGCATTAAATTCACTTCAAAAAAGGTACTTAAGTTTGCTATTATACTTCTCGGCCTTTCTCTTAATATCAACACCATTTTAAACGTTGGTAAAATGTCACTTATTGTTATGATATTTACACTTGCAACTTGTTTTGGCGGCGGTTACTTTATTGGCAAAGCGTTGGGACTTAACTGGAAACTTTCAAACCTAATTTCTGCAGGTACGGGTATATGTGGTGGCTCCGCCATTGCGGCTATTGCCCCCACAATAGATGCCGATGACAGTGACGTAGCCTATGCTATGTCGGCTACCTTCCTTTTTGATATGGCTATGATAGTACTGTTCCCCATTATGGGTAGGGCAATTGGTATGAGTGCCGAGGCTTTTGGCATTTGGGCAGGGACCGCAGTAAATGACACTTCTTCGGTTGTGGCAACGGGGTATGCTTTTTCTGAGGCGGCAGGCGATTTTGCAACCATGGTAAAGCTTACGCGTACCCTTTCGATTATCCCTACCGTTTTAACCTTTGCCATTATTCAAATGCGACTTAAAAGAAAAGAAGCAGAAGCGGTAGGCCAAAACGAAAAGAATATAAAGGCCGAATTTAGTTTTTCCAAAATATTTCCTTGGTTTATTTTAGGTTTCTTAGCAATGTCAATTATAGCAAGCATATTTACTATACCTGAAGCGGTAGTTTCGTCAACAAAATCTGTAAGCAAATTTTTAATGGTCTGCGCCCTTGCGGCAATCGGACTTAACACATCCTTTAAAGATATGAAAAAATCGGGTATCAGACCCATGCTACATGGATTTATTATTTCGGCATTGGTGGTTATCGTAGCACTCTTGGTTGAAATAGCATTGGGTATTGTATAAAATCTAAAATATAAGCGGAGTGATTTCACTCCGCTATTTTTTATACCTATTTACCACACTATGTATTGCGACATAAAACCTATATAAATCAATCTCCTTGTTATCTTCGTAAGGGACAATGCCCACATTGTCCCTTCACCAATTTTTAAAATTGTGTTGTAATTATCTGTATTTCGAGGGGATTTATACTGCAACAATTTACTTTTGAAATAAAATATGATATAATCTAGAAAAATAATATTGGGGAGAAAAAATATGTCTTCAAAAAATGATGCGCTTTTTTGGAAAAAGAAAGAGTTTATTTCCTTTTTGCTGAGTATTCTTGTCTTTTTCATTCATTCGTATTTTGCGCAAGATATCGCAAGCGGCAGTTTGATTTCTATTGTCAATCATAAAGTGTCTTACTTTTTTTCCTGTTCTATTACTAAATTTGCTGTTCCTATGTTTTTTATGTTGTCAGGAATATCTTTTTTCAAAGGTTATAGCAATAAAAAATATTTAACAAAAATTAAAAGCCGTTTATTCACTTTAGTTATACCCTATTTGATTTGGAACACTATATGGCTGCTATGGGAAATTTTCACTTCCTATTCCTTTGTTGCGAGATTTTCCACAAGTGAACCCTACCCTCTAACCTTAACAAGCATACTAAAAGGCGTTTTTTTCTACGGATGTAACATTCCGTTTTGGTTCATATTCAATTTAATCATATTTTCATTTTTAGCACCACTTGTGTATTTGATTATTAAAAACAAATATGTCGGCATATTTTCCGTTATCGGTTTATCAATAGTATCGTTATTTGGAGTTCACTTACCGGATGACGTGTTCTACTATCCTATGGCGATTGTTTTTTATTTAATAGGTGCTATTATAGGCTATCATTTCTTTGATTTCACTTTCCAAAAATCATCAAAACCAATGCAAATCGCTTCATTTGTTTTTCTTGTAGCATACATTCTTGCTAAAAACATAGTTCCACAGAATCTACATATCGACAACTATTTAACACAAACCGTCGTATATACTCTTTCGGCATATTCTTTGTGGAATATCATAGATATTTTCATTGAGCGAATCAAACCTCGCGCAATCTATCGTCGCTCCTTTGCCATTTACGCAATGCACCTCAACGTAGGTATCATTATACTTAAAATATTTTCGTTTTGTATCCCACAAAACGAATGGCTTGAAATTCCAAAGTTTATAGTTATGATTATTTCAACACTGATAATCATCAATTTCGTTTGCGCTTTTCTCGAGAAATTTGCGCCGAAAATTTATGCCGTACTTATGGGAAACCGAATAAATAAAAAAACATAAAGCGAGGCACTTTTATGAAAAACAATTTTTCTTTTTTTCAAAACAAAGAGTGTGAATATTTCCCCTGCCACAAATTAAACGAGGAAGATTTTAACTGTCTTTTTTGCTACTGTCCTCTATATGCGCTAGGTGATAAATGTGGCGGTAATTTCACCTACATTGAAACGGGGATAAAAAGCTGCTCGAACTGTACCATACCTCACACAAGTTCAGGTTACGGTTATATTATTTCAAAAATAGAACAAATCAATGATATTGTAAAAACCCAAAAACAAAGTGATGACACTTCGCTTTTATAATTCACTTTTAAAAATCGGTATGTTATAATATAAACTAACCAAAAGCCTAGAGAGGAGACCGTATTTTGAAAAAACTCAACAAGACTCTGCTAATAGAAAACATCAAAAAAAGCGCCGAAATTGACATGGAAAACTCCGCTATCGCAGGTGCTGCGGTTATTGTTGCGCAAAACGGCGAAATTCTATGCCACGAACGTTTCGGCTTTTCGGACGCAAAAACGAAAAAACCTCTCGAAAAGAACGCGCTTTTCCGCTTGGCTTCAATGACCAAACCTGTGACCGCTGTTGCGGCACTTATCGGCGTGGAAAAGGGTTGGTTTTCGCTAGAGGACAAGGTGAGCGACCATTATCCCGAGTTTGAAAACGTTTACGTCGGTCGCCTACAAAACGGAAAGGTTATCCCCGACCACAAACCAAAACGCCCTGTTATTTTGCGACAACTTTTATCCCACGACAACGGCTTTATGGCGGGTGGCGCAGGTGGTGAACTATACGCGCCCCAGGAAAACGCTATGCCAAAAAGTGCTTTCGAAACAAATAAAACCGCCGTCGAATACTGCATTAAAAACACCTGCTTCACTTTTGAACCATCCTACAGCGCAGGTTATAGCGCGTATTTTGCTTTTGACCTTATCGGTCTTTTAATCGAAAAACACAGCGGTATGAAATACGCTGATTTTATTAATAATTACATATTCGAGCCACTCGGAATTACCGATATCACCTACTGCCCTTCGGAAGAACAATGGTCTCGACTTGTTTGTATGTCCGACCGTAGCGTAGGTAAAGAAATTATCAACGTAGATATGGGCAAACATACCTTTGAAGGTTTTCCGCTAAGCTACACCTGTGCAGGTGCGGGACTTGTTGGAAGTATTGAAGATTACTTCAAATTTGCCGAAATGCTACGCCTTGGCGGTAATTGGAACGGCAAACAAATTGTCTCACCCGACCTATTTCCACTAATTTACAAAAAATACGTGCCTATGGAATATATGCATCCCGATGAAAAATATTCTTGGGGTCTTGCTGTACGCGTGACCCACGGCGACCCGTATTTACCTGACGGCACTTTTGGTTGGAGCGGAGCCTATGGCACCCATTTCTTTATCGACCGCGAAAATCAAATCACCGCAATTTATATGAAAAACAACCGTTGGTTTGAAAGTGGCGGTGGCGGAAGGACCGGAGTTCAATTCGAAAAAGATATTATGAATTCGTTTGAATAAAGACAGGAGGTTAAAGTTATGCTTAAAAACGCAACTCAAACCAATTATTTC
>JAZORM010000161.1:0-6507 GCA_045656585.1 Acutalibacteraceae bacterium | reverse complement strand
GATGACGCTTTAATCCTTATTACCGATAAAAAAATCAGCAATATTCAAGAAATTTTACCAATTTTGGAGCAAATCGTAAATGCGGGTAAAAAGCTTCTTATTATCGCTGAAGATATCGAAGGTGAAGCACTTTCGACTCTTATTGTTAACAAGCTTCGCGGTACTTTTACTTGTGTTGCTGTTAAGGCTCCGGGATTTGGCGACAGACGTAAAGAAATGCTTCGCGATATCGCTATTTTGACAGGTGGCGAAGTTGTTTCCGAAGAACTCGGTCTTGACCTTAAAGAAACTCAAATGTTCCAACTTGGTAAGGCTCGTCAAGTTAAGGTTTCAAAAGAAAATACAATCATTGTTGACGGTGCAGGTGATAGCAATTTAATTGCTGACCGTATCGGTCAAATTAAGAACGAACTCACCGTTACAACCTCAGATTTTGACCGTGAAAAATTGCAAGAACGTCTCGCAAAACTCGCAGGCGGTGTTGCTGTAATTAAGGTTGGTGCCGCTACCGAAATCGAAATGAAAGAGAAGAAACTTCGTATCGAAGATGCTCTTTCCGCTACAAAAGCCGCTGTTGAAGAAGGTATCGTAGCAGGTGGTGGTGTTGCTCTTATCAACGCTATTCCCGCAGTTCAAGCTTTGGTTGAAACAGTTGAAGGCGACACCAAAACGGGTGTTCAAATCGTTCTTAAATCCTTGGAAGCTCCTATCCGTCAAATCGCTTATAATTCAGGTCTTGAAGGTTCTGTAATTATCGATAAAATCATTGAAAGCGGTAAAATCAACTACGGATTCGACGCTTATAATGAAGTATATACCGATATGCTCGAAGCAGGTATCGTTGACCCAACAAAAGTTACTCGTTCGGCTTTGGAAAATGCCGCAAGTGTTGCTTCAATGGTTCTCACAACCGAAAGTTTGGTTGCTGAAAACCCTGAAGATGCAGCTTTAGCAGCATCTACTGCAGCAGCTGCTGCCGCTAGTGGCGGAATGTACTAAAAATAAAAAAATTTAAGTCCCGAGAAATCGGGACTTATTTTTTATATAAATAAAAAAATAAAGTGTTGAAAAGTTCTTTAAAAAATGTTAAAATATAATGAATAATTTTATTTTAAAGGTGGTGTTAATTTGGGCTTCAAAAAATGGATTGTGAAAGAATCGAATAAAGAACTAGCAAAACAATTAGCCTATGAGTGTGATATTGAGCCTATTTTAGCACTTATTGCAACCGCCAGAGGTTATAGCGAACCTTCGGATATTGAACAATTCTTCTCTAACGAACCTTGTTTTTCGGATGCCTATTCTTTAGCCGATATTATGCATGCTGCCGACGTTGTAAATTCCTCAATTGAAAATGGTGAAAAGATAGCAGTTTACGGCGACTACGATTGTGACGGAGTAACTGCTACGGCTTTGCTTTATAAATATCTCAAAAACAGAGGCGCAAATTGTATCTATTATATACCGGACCGTTTCGATGAAGGCTACGGTATGAACTGTTCCGCTGTTGAATATTTAAAAAGTGAAGGCGTTAATTTGATTGTTACGGTTGACAACGGAATCGCTTGTTTGGAAGAAATCGACCTTGCGAATGAACTCGGTATGACGGTTGTCGTTACCGACCATCATCTACCGGGTGAGGTTTTGCCAAATGCTGCCGCTGTTGTTGACCCTCATCGAATCGATTGTCCTTCGGACTATAAATCTATTTGTGGAGCTGAGGTGGCATTTAAACTTATTTGTGTTATGGAAGGCAAAGAACCCGAAGAGTTGTTGCCTTTGTATGCAGATATTTTGGCGGTGGCACTTATTGCCGACGTTATGCCTTTGACCTTCGAAAATCGAATTATCGTAAAGTACGGTATTAATAAACTAAAATCAAGGGCTTTAACAGGTTTTGCCGCGCTTTTGAGTGTTTCGGGAGTTGAACTCTCTGCAGTATCGGCCGAACGAATTGCTTTTTCAATTTGTCCGAGAATTAACGCTGCGGGGCGTATGGGTAGCGCAAAATTGGCTCTCGAGCTTTTGTGTGAAGACAATATGCTAAAAGCACTCGAAATTGCAAATGAAATTGATTCGCTGAATTCCGCGCGTCAACAAACTGAAAAAAACATAATGCTCGAAGCGGTTGAAATAATCGAAGAGAAGAAGCTATTTAACGACAGAATCATAGTAGTTTGTGGCGAAAATTGGCACCACGGAGTGGTTGGTATCGTAGCTTCCCGTATTTGTGAAAGATATGGATTACCTTGTATCGTTTTATCGACCGACGGCGAAATTGCACACGGTTCAGGTAGAAGTTATGAAGGATTTTCGCTTTTCGATGCGGTTAACAGTTGTAAAGATTTAACCGAAAAATTCGGCGGTCACTCTTTGGCGTGTGGCGTTACAATTTTAAATAAAAATATCGATTCATTCCGTAAGGAAATTAACAAATTTGCCTTTGCAAATGAATATATTCCGCCTGTTTTAAATCTTGATTGCAAGTTAAATCCCGCCGCTTTAACAGTTGATTTAACTGAATCTTTGAAACAATTAGAACCTTTCGGTTTTCAAAATCCGATGCCTTTGTTTGGTATATACGGTGTTGTTCTTCAACGAATTACACCATTATCCAATAACAAGCATTTAAAACTTTTGTTTTCAAAAGATAAAAACAGTTTTCAAGCGATTTTATTTGGTTGTTCTACCGATAATTTTTGTTTCGAAGTGGGTGATACGGTTGATTTAGCCGTGAGTGCCGAAACGAATAGTTACAACGGAAATTTGTCGGTCAGCGTACAAATAAAAGCTATTCGAACCGCTAACACCAATGATCAAAAATTATTTGCAGATATTGAAAATTACAATCTTTTCAATAATAATAGGGAGTTTGATTCAATTTCAATTACACCAAATAGAAACGAAGTTGGTGAAGTTTATCGTTATATTTCTCAAAACGGCACTTTGCCCGAAAAGATTAAATACCATTTTATAAATTCATTAGGATTTGGTAAAACTTCAATTAGCCTTGACGTTTTATCAGAATTGGGTCTTATATCTTTTAAGAACGGTTTGTATTGTAAAAACAATTCTTCTGAAAAGACTAATCTTCAAAATTCGACTATTTATTCAAAATTATTAAAGGAGGGTGAACTCAAATGACAGAAATCCAACGAAAAGACTATGAAGACTTAAAGGTCACTATGGAAAATTTTGGTAGTGACTATGATTTTACGCTTGTCAAAAAAGCTTTCGAGCTTTGTGTTCACGCTCATGAAGGTCAAAAAAGAATCTCGGGCGAAGATTATTATTACCATCCGTTCAACGTTGCTAAAATTGTTATTTCACTTGGTATGGATAGCGAATCTATCGCCGCGTCGCTTTTGCATGACGTAGTTGAAGATACCAAATATTCAATAGAAGAAATTTCCGAAGAATTTGGCGACGAAGTTGCTTTGTTAGTTGACGGCGTTACAAAGATTGGTAAGCTTAATTTCTCAACCAAAGAACAACAACAAGCCGAAAGCCTTCGAAAAATGCTTATTGCGATGGGTAAGGATATCCGCGTAATTATTATCAAACTCGCCGACCGTTTACACAATATGCGAACAATTGACGCGATGAGACCTCAAAAACAACGTGATATTTCGGTTGAAACGCTCGAAATCTACGCTCCAATCGCTCATAGACTCGGTATTAGACCTGTAAAAGAAGAACTCGAGGATTTGGCGATTAAGCATCTTGACCCTGTTGCATATAAAGAAATTGAAGATCTCTTGCTTCACCGTAAAAATCATCGCGAACAAATATTAAGCGAAATCCGCGAAAGAATTGAAGAAAGACTTCGCGAAACTATGCCAAACGCCACTCTTTCTTTCCAAGGACGAGTTAAATCAATCCACGGTATCTACCGTAAAATGTATGTTCAAGGTCGTGCTTTCGACGAAATTTACGATATTTACGCTATCAGAGTAATTACTGATACTGTCGCTGATTGCTACAATATTTTAGGTCTTATGCACGATATGTTCCGTCCTATTCCGAATAGGTTTAAGGACTATATTTCAACGCCTAAACCCAATATGTATCAGTCACTTCATACCACAGTTATCAGCCGTGCGGGAATTCCTTTCGAAATTCAAATTCGTACTTTTGATATGCACCATACCGCTGAATTCGGTATCGCGGCGCACTGGAAATATAAAGAAGGAATCACCTCAAACGATAAGGGTCTTGAAGAGCGTTTGGCTTGGATTAGACAAATTATTGATGCGCAGGATACTTCCAACGATGCTTCGGATATTATCAGAACAATTAAGGTTGACCTATCCGAAGAAGACGTTTTTGCCGTTACTCCAAAGGGTGACGTTATAAATCTTCCCGTTGGCGGTACGGTTGTTGACTTTGCTTTTGCTATCCACTCGGCCGTTGGTATACGGATGGTTGGCGCAAAGGTTGACGGTAAGATTGTACCCATTAACCACGAGGTTAAAACAGGTGAAGTAATCGAAATTTTGACTACCAACGCTGCGGGTCACGGACCAAGCCGTGATTGGCTTAATATTGCTGTAACTTCATCGGCAAAAGCTAAAATCCGCTCTTGGTTCAAAAAGGAAAAACGCGGAGAAAATATCACTACCGGTCAAAACGAATATGAAAAAGAACTTCGCCGAAATAATATCAATTTCTCCGAAGAAGAACTCGAAGAATATACCGAAGAACTTGCTAAAAAGTACCGTTTTGAAAATGCGGAAGATTTTTATGCGGCTATCGGTTACGGCGGTATTTTGCTTTCAAAAGTATTGCCGAGAATTAAGGAAGATTACAGCAAAAAAGTCTCCAATTCAAAACCTGCTCCAATACCACAAACCGTTGGATATAATCATACAAAGTCTTCCGAGGGTGTTATTGTTGAAGGCATTGATAACTGTCTTATCAAACTTTCAAGATGTTGTAATCCGTTACCCGGTGATGAAATTATCGGCTTTATTACACGTGGACACGGTGTATCAATACACAAGCGCGACTGCAATAACGTGCCTAAAAATATAAATGAGGATGACGAGCCGGAACGTTGGATTTCAGCCCATTGGAATAGCGGAAAAACCGAAATTTTCACTTCTACACTTAAAGCTGTTGCGGTTGATCGCGAAGGTATTTTGATAGAGGTTATGAATGCGCTTAATAATATGCGTGTTCCGATTCATAGTATCAGCGCAAAACAAACAAAAGACGGCAACTGTGTTATTATTATGACAATTAGCGCCGAAAGTGTTGAACATTTGCGCAGTATTGTAGCGAGAATTGAAAAAGTACCTAAGATATTTAACGTAGAAAGGATTAATCAGTAATGAAAGCTGTTATTCAAAGAGTTTCCGATGCTTCAGTTTCTGTTGATGGAAATGTTGTCGGAAGCTGTAAAGAAGGATATATGATTCTTTTTGGTGCAGTTGAAGGCGATACACTCGAAGATTTGCAAACACTCGCTCAAAAAACGGTAAATTTAAGAATTTTTTGCGATGAAAATGATAAAATGAACCGTTCAATCCTAGATATCGATGGTGAAATTTTAGCTATTTCGCAATTTACACTTGCGGCAGACGTCAAAAAAGGGAACAGACCTTCTTTTATTAAAGCTATGGAACCGGTACAAGCCGAAGAATATTACGATATTTTTTGCGAAAAATTAAAGGAACTCGGCGTTAAGAAGGTTGCCAAAGGTGTTTTTGGTGGCGATATGAAGGTTACCTTAACTAACGACGGCCCTGTTACAATTATTTATGATACTGAAATTTGGAGAAAAAATGGAAATTAAAGTTTTACCTTTAGGGGATATCGGTTCTAACAGTTATATGATTGATACAGAAAAATCGGCAGTTGTAATAGACGTTGGTTATGAATCGGATGTTTTGACTGATTTTTTACTTAAAAACCAAGATAAAGAACGTTTAATTTTATTGACTCATTGCCATTTCGACCACGTTGGCGGAGCCGAAAAACTTCGTAAACTGACCAACACAAAAATCGGTATTGGCGAATTTGAAGCATCATCGCTTTTGGATGGCAATATTAATTTATCCAATCTTTTTCAAGAACCCTTAAATCCCTTTGAGGCTGATTTTAAATATTTGAATAATCAAATAATTACTGTTGGCGATTTAAACTTTAAGGTTATTCACACACCGGGTCATACTGTTGGTGGAGTTTGTTATATACTTGATAATATTTTATTTTCAGGCGATACACTTTTTGATAGAAGTATAGGCAGAACCGATTTTCCCGGTGGTAGTTTTGAAGTTTTGGAAAATTCGGTTAAAATGCTATATGAATTAGATGATGATACGGTTGTTTTACCAGGCCATGGCGACTCCACAACCATATTTAATGAAAGAAAACACAATCCGTTTATTAGAGGTTAATAATGCAATTTTGCTTAATAGGACATGATTTCAGGTATGAAATCGAAAAACTCATAAGAATTTTTTTGCCTTTTGAAAAATTAGAATATTTAAACGTTGAGGGTGA
>JAZORM010000160.1:0-6233 GCA_045656585.1 Acutalibacteraceae bacterium | reverse complement strand
AACCCGAGACCAAATTATACAAGTCCTTGTGTTTGCAAGGGCTTTTTTGTATATGGGGGATTTTGAGTGAAATAATATCTTGGGTGATATTATGAATAAATCTTTATGGCAAAATGAAAAACTTCCGCAATTTGAAAGTCTTAAAGGCGATACTTCTACCGACGTGCTTATAATCGGCGGTGGAATAGCGGGACTTCTGACGGCATATTTTCTCGAAAAGGCAGGTGTTAAGTATATCCTTGTTGAGAAGAACCGTATTTGTTCGGGTGTTACGGCAAATACTACTGCAAAAATCACATTCCAACATGGGTTTAATTATCAAAAAATCTTGTCTTCTTGCGGTCGGGGTAGGGCGCAAGGGTATTTTCTAGCAAACAAAATGGCATTCGAAAAATATAAAGAGCTTTGCAGAAATATTGATTGTGACTTTGAAATAAAGGATAATTATGTTTATTCGTATAATGAGGCAAAGATAAAAAAGGAACTTACGGCTTTAGAAAAAATCGGCTGTAAGGCGGATTTTGCGCCAAAAACTGCTTTGCCTATAAATATAAAAGGCGCGGTAAGAGTTAAAAATCAGGCGCAGCTTCATCCTTTTAAATTTTTAGCTGAGGTGTCAAAGGATTTAAATATATACGAAAACACAAAGGTTTTGGAAATGTTAGGTAATACCGCTGTCTGCGAAAGTGGAAAGATAAAGGCAAAGCGGGTTGTGGTGGCTACCCATTTTCCTTTTATAAATAAGCACGGACAGTATTTTTTAAAACTTTATCAGCACCGTTCGTATGTGTTGGCATTAAAGGGAGCGCAAAATGTCCAAGGTATGTATGTTGATGAAAATGATAAAGGTTTATCTTTTAGAAATTATGGTGATTTGCTTTTATTGGGCGGCGGGGGACACCGCACGGGTAAACAGGGCGGAAGTTATAGAGAACTTCGTGAATTTGCAAGGCTTTATTATCCAAATGCGAAAGAGGTTTGCGCTTGGGCGACACAGGACTGTATAAGTCTTGATAACGTGTGCTATATCGGGGAATATGGCAAAAATGCCGAAAAAATGTATGTCGCGAGCGGTTTTAATAAATGGGGTATGACGGGAGCGATGTGCTCGGCGTTGCTTCTTTGCGATATACTCACAGGCAAGAAAAATGAGTTTTTGGAAGTTTTTTATCCATCGCGTAGTATTTTAAAACCACAGTTGTTTGCAAACGGTTTTGAATCAACAGTCAATTTATTAACACCCACATTAAAACGCTGTCCGCATTTGGGATGTGCTTTAAAGTGGAACAAATATGAGCGTACTTGGGATTGTGCTTGTCACGGTTCGCGTTTTTCGGATGACGGCGAACTTTTGGACGGTCCTGCGACCGATGGGATAGAAATTTGATATTAAATTTAGAAGGTCATTGCGAGAGGTGAAACGACCAAGCAATCTTGTGATTTTAATGAGATTGCCACGTTTCGCACGCAATGACTTTATTATATTATGCTTAAAAGCAAAAAATACTTGACAAAACACGGTTGCTTGTGGGATAATAATGACATATTATGGGCAGTTTATGTGCTGTGTTAATTATTAAATTTTTGTTCTGGTGATATAAATGCGTGTAATTACAGGTGTTGCCCGTGGTAAAAATCTTAAAACGCTTGAGGGCAACGACGTTCGTCCAACTTCCCAAAAGGTCAAGGAAGCGGTTTTCAGTGCTATACAATTTGACATCGAGGGTAGACGAGTGCTTGATTTGTTTGCGGGTTCGGGTCAGCTTGGTATCGAGGCTTTGAGCCGTGGTGCTCGTAGCGCGGTTTTTGTTGATAACTCTGCGGCTTCGGTTAAGATTATAAAACAAAATATTGAAAACGTTGGTTTTGAAAATCTTTCAAAGGTTTACACTTCGGACTACGCTTCTTTTACCGCTATGAGTCGTGACGTTTTCGACATTGTTTTCTTAGATCCGCCTTATATGAAAGGAATTTTGGTTCCTGCTTTAAAATCGGTTTTACCGCTTATGAGCGATTTTGGTATAATAGTTTGCGAATATCCACCTGAAGTTGAAGTACCTGAGAGTATCGGCGGTTTCCAAATTGCAAAAACCTATCGTTACGGTAAAATAAACGTTTCAATCTATAGAAAAGGGGCGACAGAATAATGAAAAACGGTATCGCGATTTGCCCCGGTAGTTTTGACCCTGTTACCCTTGGTCATCTTGATATTATCGGTCGTGCGGCCGGTATGTTTGACAAGGTTATCGTGGTTGTGGCTCACAACAAGAAAAAAGTTAGTAGTTTCACCCCTCTCGAAAGGGTTGAGATGATTGAAAAATGTATAAAAAACCTTGACAACGTTGAGGTTGAAATTTGCGACGGCTTACTCGCCGATTTTGCGGCGCAAAAGGGAGCTAAAGCAATTATAAAAGGACTTCGAGCTATGTCGGACTTTGAATATGAGTTCCAAATGGCTTTAACAAATAAGAAGTTGAATCCAAACGTGGAGACCTTGTTCTTGACAACGGCGGCTGACAATATGTACTTGAGTTCAAGTATGGTTAAGCAAATAGCCTCAATGGGTGGAGATATCTCTTCCTTTGTGCCCGACGTTATAAAACAAGATATTCTCGACAGGATAAATCTTAGTAAATAATACTCAAAAGAGTTTATGGAGGAAATTAAAATGACACTTGACGAATTATTAGAACAGTTTGACGAAGTGCTTGACAGCGGTATTAAAATCCCCGGTAGCAAAAAGACTGTTGTTGACATCGAAAAACTCCGCGTGGTAGTTGATGAAATCCGTCTTAACATCCCTGCTGAAATTAAACAAGCAAAGGGTATCGTTGCTGATCGTGCTGATATTATCACAAATGCAAAAAGAGAAGCTGACGCTATTATCCGTAATGCTGAAGAAAAGGCAAAAGCAATGGTAGCTCAAGAAGAAATCGTTAAGCTTTCTCAAGCAAAGGCTGCTGAAATTATTGCTGCTGCTCAAGGCAAGAGCCGTGAAATGCGCAAAGCCGCTCAAGACTTTGTAGATGATATTATGCGTCGTGCTGACGAAGGTCTTACCGCTAATCTTGGCGAAGTTCGTAAGACTCGCGCTGCTTTGAAACAACAAATCCCAACAGCTTCTAACTAATAGAAGAATGTAATATTTTAAATGCTTTGACGAAGACTGCAGTTTTCGGTTGAAATCCTTTAGCGAACAAGGGATGGTGTGAGCCTTGTGGATTTTGAAAACTGGTATCACTTCCGAGCTGACGGCTGAAATTAGTAGGCTTGTTCGCTTGTTCTGCGTTAAAAGAACCGCAAATGTTAGTTTGTCGTAATAGGTGGTTTAAAAGCAAGTGCCCCTTGTCCTATTATGGATAAGGGGCATTATATTTTGAAAGGAGCAAGGAAATGTATAAAAACATTTCACCTAATCTCAATTTTGTAGAAGAAGAAAAGAAGATCAAGCAATTTTGGGATGACAACAAAATTTTTGAAAAGAGTATTGAAGAACGCAAGGGTGACGCTCCCTACGTTTTCTATGACGGTCCTCCAACCGCTAACGGTAAACCTCACATCGGTCACGTTTTGACACGTGTTATCAAGGATATGATTCCCCGTTATCGTACAATGAAGGGTTATATGGTTCCTCGTAAAGCCGGTTGGGATACCCACGGTTTGCCTGTTGAACTCGAAGTTGAAAAGCTTTTAGGTCTTGACGGTAAGGAACAAATCGAAGAATACGGTCTCGACCCATTTATCGGTCACTGTAAGGAAAGTGTTTGGAAGTACAAGGGTATGTGGGAAGATTTCTCAAAGACCGTTGGTTTCTGGGCTGATATGGACGACCCATATGTTACCTACCACAACGATTTTATCGAATCTGAATGGTGGGCATTAAAGCAAATTTTTGAAAAAGGTCTTTTATATAAAGGCTTTAAGATTGTGCCTTATTGTCCTCGTTGCGGAACTCCGCTTTCTTCACACGAAGTGGCTCAAGGCTATAAAAACGTAAAAGAACGTTCGGCTGTTGTTCGTTTTAAGGTTGTTGGCGAAGACGCTTACTTCTTGGCGTGGACCACAACTCCTTGGACACTTCCTTCAAACGTTGCGCTTTGCGTAAACCCTGATGATACTTATTGCAAGGTTAAGGCTGCTGACGGCTATACCTATTATATGGCGAAGGAACTTCTTGACAAGGTTCTCGGCAAGCTTGCAACCGAAGAAACTCCCGCTTATGAAATTGTGGAAGAATTCGTAGGTCAAGACCTTGAATATAAAGAATATGAACCGCTCTTTGCTTTCCAAACTCCTGTTTGTGAAAAACAAAAGAAAAAGGCTCACTATATTACTTGCGACAGCTACGTTACAATGAGCGACGGTACAGGTATCGTTCATATTGCTCCCGCTTTTGGTGAAGACGACTCAAAGGTTGGCAGAAAGTATGATTTGCCTTTCGTTCAGTTTGTAAACGGCAAGGGTGAACTCACCGAAGAAACCCCTTATGCCGGTAAATTTGTAAAAGATGCTGACCCGTTGGTTCTTACCGACCTTGATAAAGCAGGTCTTCTTTTCGACGCTCCAAAGTTTGAACACGATTATCCGTTCTGTTGGCGTTGTGACACTCCACTTATCTACTATGCTCGTGAATCTTGGTTTATTAAGATGACTGCCGTTAAGGATGACCTCATCCGCAACAACAACACTATCAACTGGATTCCCGAAAGCATTGGTAAGGGTCGCTTTGGCGACTGGCTTGAAAACGTTCAAGACTGGGGTATTTCTCGTAATAGATATTGGGGTACACCTCTTAATATTTGGACTTGTGAATGTGGTCACCACCACGCCATCGGTAGCATTGAAGAACTCAAATCTATGTCGGATAATTGCCCTGATGATATCGAGCTTCACCGTCCTTATATTGATGCTGTTACTATCAAGTGTCCTGAATGTGGCAAGGAAATGCACCGCGTTCCCGAAGTTATCGACTGTTGGTTCGACTCTGGCGCTATGCCTTTCGCTCAACACCACTATCCTTTTGAAAATAAAGATTTGTTCGAGGCTCAATTCCCTGCAGACTTTATTTCTGAAGCGGTTGACCAAACTCGTGGTTGGTTCTATTCACTTCTCGCAATCTCAACCCTTATTTTCAATAAGGCTCCATACAAGAACGTAATCGTTTTGGGCCACGTTCAAGACGAAAACGGTCAAAAGATGAGTAAGTCTAAGGGCAACGCGGTTGACCCGTTTGACGCTCTCGAAAGCTACGGTGCTGACGCTATTCGTTGGTATTTCTACACCAACTCGGCTCCTTGGCTTCCAAACCGTTTCCACGGTAAAGCCGTAGTGGAAGGTCAACGTAAGTTTATGGGTACTCTTTGGAACACCTATGCTTTCTACGTGCTCTACGCTAATATCGATAAGTTTGACCCAACCAAGTATAACCTTTCGGATTGCAAACTTACCGTTATGGATAAATGGTTGTTGTCAAAACTTAATTCAATGGTGAAAACTGTTGATACTAACCTTGCAAACTACCGTATTCCTGAAGCTGCTCGTGCTTTGCAGGAGTTTGTTGATGAAATGAGTAACTGGTACGTTCGCCGTGGCAGAGAACGTTATTGGGTACAAGGTATGACCGATGATAAACTCGCGGCTTATATGACCCTTTACCACGCGCTTGTAATTACCGCTAAAACTGCGGCTCCTATGATTCCGTTTATGGCGGAAAATATCTATCAAAACCTCGTTAAGAGTGTGGACGAAACTGCTCCTGAAAGTATCCACCTTTGCAATTTCCCTGAAGTATGCGAAGAACGTATCGACAAAAACCTTGAAGATCAAATGGCTAAGGTTCTTGATATCGTGGTACTTGGTCGTGCGGCTCGTAACGGCTCTAGCCGTAAGAACCGTCAACCTCTTAACACAATGTACGTTAAGCTCGACGGTGTGGTAGAAGAAAGCTTTACCGATATTATTAAGGAAGAACTTAATATTAAGAAGGTAGACTTTACAGGCGAGGTTGACAATTTCGTAACCTACACCTTTAAGCCACAACTCAAGACATTAGGTCCGAAGTTTGGTAAGCAGCTTGGCGAAATCAGAAACGCTTTGGCTACTATCGACGGCAATGCTGCTAAGAAACAACTTGATGAGAGCGGAAAACTTAGTCTTACCCTTTCAACAGGTGACATTGAACTCGAAGTGGAAGATTTGCTTATTGATGCGGCTCAAAAAGAAGGCTTCTTCAC
>JAZORM010000159.1:0-3798 GCA_045656585.1 Acutalibacteraceae bacterium | reverse complement strand
GCATCACCAAGTGTCAGTTCGGGGGTATTGTCGGGATAGATGTTCTCGCCCAACAACGTGCGATCCATTATAGAAATAATCTCTTCAGCGGTGGCGCTTTTATACCAAAAGCTATCTACTCCCGCTGCTCTGGCGCGGTCAATATAACTGCACTCAGGTTGGCTTGTAATTACAACAATTTTTATATTTGGAAGATGATTTTTAATATCAGCAGCCGCACTAATTCCGTTGGCATTCATTGCCGTGCAAACATCCATTAAAATCATATCCACCGCGTTCGCGTGGCAAAACGCTTCAGCAAACAACGCACTTTCCATCGAACCTGCTAGGGTATAGTTTTCGCTCTTTTCAATATAAATTTCCAGCAGTTGGCGTGCCATATGGTCATCTTCAACGATCAAAACGTTTCTCATATCGCATCGCCTCCTTTCATCGGCAAAGTAACGGTTAATGTAAATTCGGGTACGGAATCTACCATCATCATACCGCCTTCGCGTTCAATTTTTCGGCGCAAAGAACTAAGTCCTCCACCTTCAACAATGTTTTCGGTTGGTTGTGCGCCATCATTAGTAAACTGACCGATATAATCATACACGTCGTGTAAAAAATGGATATATAAAGTTTTGGCGTTTGCGTGGGCAATAGCGTTGGTAAGCGCTTCCGCCGCCGCTTGAACAAACATTTTTTGTACGTCGTTGTCCTGCGGTAATTCGCCTGTAATCTCCAATCGAACACCCGTTGCTATGGCGGCGCGGTGAAGCATCGCCATAGGAGATTCGTTTTCTTGCGGTTCGGCTTCTTTGCGGAGCAACGCAATAATTTGTTGCCAACGCTCAATCGGCGGATTTTGGTTATCGGTTTCGTTAAGCAAATATCTACGCGAAGCCAACAATGCTTGTCCTAATTCCCTATGAATTCGTGATTTAATTTCCAATCGCTCTTTTGCGCGGGTAAGTTCGTCCACGTTTTCGCCGTATTTTTTAAGGCGAAGATTAAAAGCGGAGAGTTGGTCGTTCTTTTCTTTAAGTTCATCAGTCGCCATTTGCAAAGTGGTGATTTCACTGGCAACAAGCTGCATAATATCGCCCAAATCTTCGCAATAGAAGGTCCACACACTACCATCATTCAGGCGGAAAGTTGGATTTTCATTATCTTGCAGCTTGGTAACATCTTCTTGAAGATTGCCATCATTTAAAATTTCCCAAAACAGCGAAGCGTTTTGCAAATCTCTACCCACTATATTATGGCAAAGTTCGTTCATACGGTTGTTCGCCAAGATAATTCTTCCGCTTTTGTGATAAAAACACAAGCCGCTCGAAACCTTATCAATGCCTTCTTTGATTGCGGAACGAGTAATAGTGGTTTTACGGAAAATAATCTCTTTACGAATGATAAAAATATAATATACAAGTGTTATCGCTATAAGAACGGCTGTAAAAATTATTGGTAAATCGCAAAACCTTTCGGCTATGGGGGATTCGGGTTTATTCATTCTATCACACCTTAGCGATGTGGCAAACAATACCGTTACCGCGCCATTTAGAACGGTGAAAATCGGAAGAAACCATTTTAGCAAACGAAAAGGCTTACGATATGCGCCGATAAAAAGGGTAACACCCGACATAAAAGCAATAAAACAAAGCGCTGTTATTAATGTACGCGCTAAAGGTGCGAGATTTGTAAATGATATCATTTATCGGCACCTCCTTTAGTGGTGAGGTTAATAACTACGTCTTCATCCATAATTTCATAACTAAAAGTGCCAACCGCAAAGGTAATGTTAGAAAGTACCTGCTCTGCAATTTCTTCGGTACAACCTAACTGGATATTCATTCGAATATTTCCCTTTTCGCAAGTAAGATTCACCATCAATGCGGTTACTTCTTCTAACATTCGCTCAATTAACGTTTCAAAAAAGTCATAAACCGCAATAATATGCGGAAGCAAAAGAGTGTCGGCGCAATTACTGTTAAGCGCAGTATAAGTACCGCCTAATTTTAAGTTTTCAAGGGATTCTCTAATGCAGTATTCAAGTTCGGTAGCATTAACTTTTTTAGATTCTTCGCCGAGTAAAAGCAAATTACCGCGACGTTTAATATAAGAGCCGATTACACAAAGCTTTGCCAAAAGAAAATCGGCATTTTCGCCTTCATTTTCCATACGGTTAAGTAATTCAGTCGCTTTATCAAGCTGTGGTTCCACCTCACGTGCGATTTGGTCATACAAACGGTTTTGTTCGTCGGTTTTTGCACGGTTTTCTTTGAGCTCGGTTTCGGCTTGAAGCAAAACACCCTCTTCGCTCAATTGCTCCCTAATATCTTCCAAATTTTGCTTTAAAAGATTTATTTTTTGGATATCATCCTGCCATACAACACGCCCCGCGGTAATGGGCGCACTGCTCAGCAAAGTATCTCCCAACGTAACAGCGCCGTTTTCACTTTCGCGAAGTTGTTTCACGGAAACAGGCAACGCGCCTGCGGATACGTAACGGGGATTATAATTGGAATCCACAACCTGAATTGGTACGGTGGTAATGCTAAATATTTCGCGGTAGTTTGTATTTGACGGAATCATACCTGTTTGGAGTGCGCTTTCTAAAAGAAATGCGATAATCAAACAGTCAATAACGGTAAGGTCAACCTTGATAAGCTTGAGAACGTAAATAATCCAAAACGCTACGCCGCCCAAAGCAATATAAAGCGGTAGTCTTTGCACCTTTTTACTGCCCGGAACACGGCATTTTCTAAGCAATGATACGACAAAATAAACACTCAGCAAGACATACCAAGCCATCAATATAAAGTATGGGAATCCATAACCATAGTCACTGTCGTAATTGGCAAGGCCATTTTCAAAATGGAATACCCATTGATGTAAATCGTTCGTAAGCACCATGACAATCAGTATAATTGCTATACCAAAGAAACTCCACATCCATTTAGGCATACGGTAATCATCCGGTTTTCCTATGTAGTGAACAACGTAAAGCCCGAACAAAGGAATCAGCAACATCGGTATGTACCAGGAATACCAAATGCATCGCCCGATCGGATCGGTGATAGAAACCATAAATTCATATTTTACGGCTTTAGTAAATAACCAAAAGGTCATTAGCGTTCCCGTTGACACTAAAATACGACGAATCTGAGGATTCATTAAACGATGATACAGAGAAAGGCACCACGCAACTAACAAAGACACATGAATGCCATTTCGAATCACCATAAAAAGCGAAGCTACAAGCACATTTTCTACTTTGAATAAATAACGCAAGGAATATGCAAATATAAGCAATATAGCAACGCTCAAAAGATTTTTAAGCGTTTTTTTATTTCTCATCGGCACAAAGAATCCCTCCTTGATCTTGACAATATTTTCTTTATTATAGCACATATTGAAATAAATCTCTACTTTTTGTTTTAGTTATTAACTTTGACTCGGCTCACACCGCTGCTCACTTCTCTTGTAAGTATTGTATCGGGAATTTTACTCAGCCACTTTTTACTGAAATTGGTGTTGCCGTAATAGCAATCGAAATTGGCTATAGGTAGCACAACCCAAGCATTGTCTTCGGTCTTATTAGCTTCATAGTATGCAACTACATCGCAAACCACATCAAGCGGAAAGTGATTTATTTCAATACTATAAAAAAAGGGTTGATATTTTCAGCGGTTTGTGATACTATATTGATACTGAAAATTATGGAGCCTATAGAAATAGAACATTTGTTCGATTATAAACCCCGATTTTTAGGCTCTGAGTGACTTGCTTTTCTCAATATTATTTGAATTTAAGCGA
>JAZORM010000158.1:0-2933 GCA_045656585.1 Acutalibacteraceae bacterium | reverse complement strand
TTTAAGTTGAGCATAAAAAACAGCAAAGAAGTATCGGTTTTGCTTTATGGCAAAGGCGAACCAAAGGCGGTTAAGTATTCGGTGCTAAAGGTTGCAATACTTGCGGCGACCACTTCTTCGGCATTTACAGGTATGCTTGTGGCGGTTCCGATTATAAACCGTGCGGGTAATTTGCTTGGAATCGGTCTTAGCGATATGCTTTTAAATGAGATAAACAACATTTCGAGCAAGATTGAAACCTATTTTCCGCCGATAGTAAATACTATAACCCTCATAATTCTTATCTCGTATTTTGTTTCGTTTGTTTACTCTTTCCTCAAATATATAAACTTCAAGCTCTTTTTGGAAGATAAAAAGCTGGAAGTTCGTTCGGGAATTATTGTTAGAACTCGTACTTCTTTTAGAAAGAGCGCTATAAATAATATAAAGGTAGAGCAAACACTTCTTATGCGACTGCTCAGAAGATATGCGTTAAAGGTTAGCGTTGGCGGTTACGGTGATGCTAAAAGCGAATCAGAGGTTATTATTCCGCTTGGCGCGAACAAAGAAATCAAGAATAAACTCTCGCGCTATTTTCCGTTCTTCGTTCCAAACGAAAAGGGAATACGCCCTGAGCAAAATTGTTTAACCCAAAGCCGATATCTATTTTTGCCTTCGATATATCTAATCTTGGCTATAAGCTTTGCGATTTGGTTTGCTTTAACCTTTGACCATCTGACGAGATTTGCCCTTTTCCTAACCTTTGTAGCTTGTGCGATTATTGTGGGATATGCTTATATGGGACTGTTCCAATATAAAAGTTCCAAAATTTCGTTTGGAGATAATATCTTTGCGAGAAGCAATCGCGGTCTTAGAACCTACGAACTATATTGTCCAAAAGAAAACGTTGGTGAAATCAGAATTGTACGTTTTCCTCCGGATATTTGGTACAAGACTTGTAGAGTTAGGGTTTTGGTTCGAAGCGAACGTGCTGACACAATCCGAGTAAGACATCTCGACTATACAACGGTAAAAACCGAAGTTAATAAATGTTTTAATATTGAATAAATGGCCGTAGGTCACACAAACTATTAAAAATGTTTCACGTGAAACAATGGAGTGTGACTTATGGCTTTATTTTTAGATTGTTTAAAAGCGTTCGTGGTAGGGGGACTTATTTGTGTTGTTGGACAAGTACTAATCGACCGCACCAAATTAACCCCTGCGAGAATATTGGTTTCGTTTGTTGTGGCGGGTGTATTGCTGACTGCGATTGGCGTGTACGAGCCTTTGGTTAAGTTTGCAGGTGCGGGTGCAACTGTTCCGCTTACAGGGTTTGGATACAGTTTGGCAAAAGGAGTCAAGGCCGCCGTTACTGAACACGGACTAATAGGTGCGCTTATGGGCGGACTCGAAGCCACTGCAGCGGGTATATGTGCCGCGGTGTTATTTGGCTTTTTGGCGGCATTGTTTGTAAAACCTGATGATAAAACTTAAAAATTTAAAATAGAAAATACAAAAATGGCCCCCCTGTCTAAAGGGGGCTGTCTTTTTGCGAAGCAAAAGACTGGGGGATATAGATGTAAATTCGACAACTTTCTATTTACAACTCGTCACCTTTTTGCTATAATTATTAAGTAAAATATCTATAATAATGTTTCACGTGAAACAAAAGGAGAAGAAAATGGGTAAAATAATCTCCATAGTAAACCAAAAAGGTGGCGTTGGAAAGACTACTACTTCGGTAAATCTTTCGGCGGCAATAGGAATATCGGGTAAAAAAGTGCTTTTGGTTGATGCCGACCCACAAGGCAATACCACAAGTGGCTACGGTATCAATAAAAAAGAGGTTAAGGTTTCTTCGTATGAATTGCTTGTCGGCAAGGGCAAAACCGAGGATGCTATAATCAAAACCGAATATAAAAACGTTGACGTTATCCCTGCATCAATAGATTTGGCGGCGGCTGAGGTTGATTTGATAGAAATCGACCGACGTGAAGCCCAACTCAAAATGGCGCTTTCGGTGGTTCGCGAAAAGTATGATTACATATTTATCGATTGTCCGCCATCCTTGGGGCTTATCACAATTAACGCGCTCAATGCCAGTGATACTGTGCTTGTGCCGATTCAATGCGAGTATTATGCACTCGAAGGTTTGTCACAACTTATGGCGACCGTTCGTCAGGTTAAGAGACTCTACAACCCAACCCTAGAACTCGAGGGAATAGTTCTTACAATGTTTGACGGTCGACTCAATCTTACGGGTCAGGTTGTCGGCGAAATTAAAAAGTATTTCTCGGACAAGCTTTACAAGTCGGTTATACCGAGAGCTGTAAGACTTTCCGAAGCGCCAAGCTTTGGTATGCCTATTCAATATTACGATAAGCGTTCAAAGGGTGCCGATGCCTACAATGCGCTTGGCAAAGAATTCTTAAAGAATAACAGGAGGGCTTAAAATGGCTGTTAAAAAGGGTGGCCTCGGCAGAGGCTTGGATGCATTATTTAATGAAAACGCGACCGATGAAGGTGGCGTTATTAAGGTAAACCTCAGCGATATTGAGCCCAACAGAGAGCAACCGCGTAAGGACTTCGACGAAGAAGCTATTTCGGAACTTGCTGAAAGCATCGCGGAACACGGTTTGATACAACCTATTGTGGTTAAGCCTGAAACAAACGGTAGATATAGTATAATTGCGGGTGAAAGACGTTGGCGTGCGTGTCGTATCGCCGGTCTTTACGAGGTTCCGGTTGTTATTAAGGACGTTGAACGTCAGGAATTGATGGAATTGGCGCTTATTGAGAACCTTCAACGCGAAGATTTAAATGCGGTTGAAGAAGCGCTCGGTTACCGTTCTCTTATCGATAGCTTTAGCCTTACTCAAGAACAGGTTGCAAAACGTGTGGGTAAGTCTCGTGCGGCTGTGACCAATTCGTTGCGCCTTTTAAATCTTAAC
>JAZORM010000157.1:0-4267 GCA_045656585.1 Acutalibacteraceae bacterium | reverse complement strand
GCGAGACCGCAGTTATCAAATTCTTCACGAAGAATTGCATCAGCCTCACGAAGAGCGTGGAGTCTATCACGTGTGATAGCGCCAAGGCATCTAACACCAAGACCGGGGCCTGGGAAGGGTTGACGGTAAACCATTGCATGTGGAAGACCTAAAGCCTCACCAACAACGCGAACTTCATCCTTAAAGAGAAGCTTCAAAGGCTCTACAAGTTCGAATTGCAAATCTTCAGGCAAACCGCCTACGTTATGGTGTGATTTAACAGCCTTCTTACCTTCGGCTTGTTTAACGCTTTCAAGAATGTCAGGGTAAATTGTACCTTGTGCCAAGTATGAAACGCCTTCAAGCTTTCTTGCTTCGTCAGCGAAAACTTCGATAAATTCTTTACCAATAATCTTTCTCTTTTTCTCAGGGTCACTAACATCTGCAAGTAAATCGAGGAAACGGTCAGTAGCGTCAACGTAGATAAGGTTAGCATCGAGCTCACCTTCGAAAAGTTTGATTACGTTTTCGCTTTCATCTTTACGCATAAGACCGTGGTTAACGTGTACGCAAACGAGTTGTTTACCAATAGCTTTAATAAGAAGTGCTGCAACAACCGAAGAGTCAACACCGCCTGAAAGCGCGAGTAAAACCTTCTTATCGCCAACTTGTGCGCGAACTTCAGCGATTTGTTCTTCAATAAAAGCATCTGCTAATGCTTTAGTTGTGATGCGTTCCATTGTTTCGGGACGTACATTTGAACTCATTTTAAATCCCCCTTAGTTAGTGTAGTTATCAAAATAACCTTGAACAAGAATTACAGGTGTACCCTTGTCACCCGAACCTGAAGTCAAGTCACAAAGAGAACCGATAAGGTCGGTAAGTTGACGAGGTGTTGTACCTTGAGCGGCCATGTTACCGACAAGGTTGTCCTGCTTTTCTTTAATACTCTTTGAAATTGCTGCCTTAAGTTCTTCGCCTGACAAATCCTTGAAGTCGTTATCAGCAAGATATTTAAGCTTCAATTCATTAGGTGTACCAACGAGACCGTCGGTAAATGCGGGAGAAACGCAAGGATCAGCAAGTTCCCAAATTTTGCCTTGGGGGTCTTTGAAAGCACCGTCTCCGTATACCATAACTTCGATATGCTTTCCTGTTCTTGCCATAAATTCCTTTTGGATGTCGAGAACTAAATCTTTACATTCGTTGGGGAAAAGTTTAATCGAATCTTCAGTTGCTTTATTAGAGCCCAAAAGACCGAACTTTGAGTTATAACCGCTACCGTCTACAGAAGAGGTCAAGATTTCATCGAGACCGTAAACGATTTTAGCGCCGCCTTCTTTCAAAAGACGCTTTGTGCGAACGCGAGTGTGGATATCACAAGCGAGTACACAATCAGTATAGTCGAGGATTGCTTTTGCTTGGTTGGCAAAAATGATTTCAACCTCGGCGCCGCAATCTTTGATGAGATTTTGATAATATTCAACGTAGTCAACACCTGTAAACTTTAAGGGGTGTACGCCAAATACTTCACGATAACGTTCAAGTGACAAAACGTCAGCATAAGGGTTGATTCCTGCTGCATCGAGTTTGTCCCAATCAGCAAGTTCATTACCAACTTCATCAGATGGGTAAGCGAGCATCAAAACAATTTTCTTTGCTCCCTTTGCGATACCTTTAAGGCAAATAGCAAAACGGTTACGCGAAAGAATTGGGAAAATAACACCGATTGTGTTATCGCCGTACTTTGCTTTAATATCTTTTGCGATTGCATCTACCGAAGCGTAGTTACCTTGTGAACGAGCAACTATAGACTCAGTCATAGCCACAACGTCACGGTCACGAAGAGCAAAGCCTTCGCTCTCAGCAGCTTCGATTACACTGTCAGTTACGATTTTAACCAAATCGTCACCTTCGCGTATAATGGGACAACGGATACCCCTTGATACTGTACCAACTTTTCTTTCCATAAAAAGACCCTCTTATCTAAATTAAGATTACAGTTTATTCTACCACAAAAGTATCGCAAAATCCACTTTTTTTTAAAAAAAATTATTTTTTTTACAATATGCACAAAAAATTACACCCTTGACAAATATGTTTTAATGTGCTAAAGTATATAGGTAAGATAGAGGCGCGGTATGTTATCAGTAAGTTTTGAATGTAAATCGCGGCAGCGAGAAGTCAAAATCGAAAGGGACAACCGCCGAAGAGAGTTTGCCGGCAGGCGCTACTCTGGTAAGACGAAATAACATTCGGCTTACTGTCGCATTTGCGGAGTGCTATCAACATTAAGAACAATTATGTTGTTTTCTTGACGTTTGGTAGCCGAGCAATCGGCTATTTTTTATACCATTTTGGAGGAAAAACTTATGAAAAAACCAATTTTTGAAGGTATGGCAACAGCTCTTATCACCCCTATTACCGAAAACGGCGTCGACTATGAAGCCTTGAAAAAACTTATCGATTGGCAAATTAACGAAGGCATAAATGCCCTAGTTATCGCAGGTACAACAGGCGAAGCCTCAACCTTTAGTGATGATGAACACCGCGACGTTATTGATTTTGCGGTTAAATACGTAAACGGACGCGTTCCCGTTATCGCAGGTACAGGCTCAAACGACACCGCTTATGCGCTCGACCTCACACGTTGCGCTTGTCGTTCGGGTGCTGACGCTATTTTGGTTGTAACACCTTATTATAATAAGGCAACACAAAACGGTCTTATTAAAATGTTTACCGCTATTGCCGATGAGTCAACAGTTCCCGTTATCCTTTATGACGTTCCTTCTAGAACAGGTATGTCAATAAAGCCCGAAACTGTTGCCGTTTTAGCGGAGCATCCAAACATAGTTGGTCTTAAAGCAGCCAGCGGAAACATTTCTGAAATTGCAAAAACTGCGCAACTTTGCGGCGATAAAATCCATATTTACTCAGGCAACGATGACCAAGTTATCCCCGTAATGTCTTTGGGCGGCAAGGGTTGTATTTCGGTTCTTTCAAACCTTTTACCCAAAGAAAGCGTTAAAATGTGCGAAGCATTTTTTGCAGGTGACGTAAAAACCGCTGCTAAGATGCAACTTGATTTCATCCCCCTTGTAGATGCGCTTTTCAGCGAAGTAAACCCAATCCCCGTAAAAGCCGCTATGGCAAAAATGGGTTATTGCGAAGATTATTTGCGCTTACCCTTGACCCAAATGGAAGACAAAAATCGCGAAGTTTTATATGAAGAAATGCGTAAAATGGGAATTGAGGTATAGTTTTTACAATGATTTGCGACAATTTATCAATAAATGAAAACGGACACCTTTGCTTTGCGGGGCGTGACACCGTTGAACTCGCCCAAAAATATGGCACTCCGTTATATTTAATGGACGAAAATAAAATTCGCGAACATATGCGCGAATATAAATCCGCTTTCGCTAAATATTTTCCAGAAGGTTCTTGTCCCGAATATGCTTCAAAAGCTTTCTCCTGTAAGCAAATTTACCGTATTGCAAAAGAAGAAAATATGAATATCGACGTTGTATCTATGGGCGAAATTTACACCGCTTTGTCGGCAGGTTTCCCAATGAAAAACTGCTTTTTCCACGGCAACAACAAGACCGATGGTGAAATTGCTTTTGCTATTGAGAACGGCGTTGGATGTATTGTAGTCGACAGCGAGGAAGAACTTTTTGCGATTGAAAGAATTGCGAAAGATAAAGGAATCTTTCAAAAGATTTTGCTTCGAGTGACCCCCGGTATCGATACACACACCCACGAAAAAATCTCGACAGGCAACGTTGATTCAAAATTTGGTATTGCTATTGACACAAACCAAGCAAAAGAAACCGTTGGCAAAATTTTAAACCTACAAAATATCGATTTCGCAGGTTTTCACTGTCATATCGGCTCTCAAATTTTCGAAAGCGACCCATTCGACCTTGCGAGTGAATTGATGTTCCGCTTTATCAAGGATATCAAAGACACCTACGGCTACACCCCAAGAGTTCTTAATTTAGGCGGTGGTTTTGGCGTGAGATACACAGACCGCGACCCCGAAATCAGCTTTACCGAAAAAATTTCCGAAATTGCAAAGATTTTGGAAAAGCAATCTAAAGCTTTCGGCATCGACGTTCCGAAAATTGCAATGGAACCAGGCAGAAGTATCGTTGCAGATGCGGGTATGACACTTTATAGTGTAGGCTCAGTCAAAGAAATTATCGGATATAAAAACTATGTATCGATTGACGGAGGTATGACCGACAACCCTCGTTTCACCCTTTATCAATCACCCTATACTGTA
>JAZORM010000156.1:0-15501 GCA_045656585.1 Acutalibacteraceae bacterium | reverse complement strand
GGAATCAAAAGCACCGGCAACAACATAGCAATACTCAAGTATACTGCTATTATCTTTATAAGTCGCTTTTTCATGTAATCCTCCCTTTTGATATAGTTTTTTTAGAGACGACGCAAGGCGGATGGTTATCCGCCTGCTTTTATGTTTTAAGATTGAAAATATATCTTCTAATCGTATCAACCGGATCTTTATCATCTTCAAGCTTGGTAATATCATGTTCAAATTCACCAAGTTTGGCACAAACAAGGTCGCGAATATCGATGATAGAATCAGCGTTAAAATCGCCGGGTGTATAGAAAAGACCTGTTGCATATCTTGTTTCGGTTTTAATCATATCTAAATCTGCTGATTTATCAAGTACCATAAAGTCGGATAATGAAAGTCCGTTTTTAAGACCCTTGAACATAAATTTGATAGATTCAAATTCAACCGCTTCGGTTACAGCAATCTTAACCCAACCGTCAAAACCTGCGCGAATAACTATATTTCCATCTTGTGAAAGTTCTTTCCATTCTCTCTCCGCAAGAGTATATCCTTTTACGGTAGAGTTGTTGCCAATTGAGGTATTGAAAATAATATCAGTATCTGCAGTGTTCTTTGCATAGAACATAAGAGCACCGTCAGCAGCAATACTACCCGAAGCATTTAAACTTGTATAAAGTTCATCGTAATTGCTGGTAAGAACACCGTTTTCTATTTTAATTTGTTTTGTACTTTCTTCCGAATATGCAGGTAAATCACCAATAGTAGCATTCATACCTTTAAGCATATTATCTTCGAAATAATACTTAGGAGCCACATCATTTGAAAATAGTGCAACACATCCAAAAGTAATCGAACCAGTCATTGAAATCGGCATAAAGTCTATTCTATAAAATTGTTTAGATTCACTTATCTTTTTTGCAGAACTTTCATATACAGTAAGGGATTCAAAAGGTATGCTTATCCACCCCACAAAGCCCTCAGGAATAACTATTGCCCCAACTTGCTTATTCTTGATATTAGATCCAATAGTTAAAGCATATGAATTTTCAATTGTTTTTTTTGTCCATTCAGTTGCATTATCTTCAAGCAGATAATAATTAGCTGTCGAATTCATATATAAATAGTCACTACCAACTATTACTTCCAAGTCTCCGCCTTTTGAATTATCCACTTTAAATGCAAAAGATTGATTAGTACCTGCAAGAAGTGCATTATTATCCTTTTTAAATTCAACACGAGTTAAACCTGAGGGAGTATATGCCCCATCTGCCAAAGGAGCAGTAAAATTATTTCCCGCAGTTAATGTTGCGCCGCTACGTGTCAAACCTGTAATGCCATTAACACCGCCGCTTGTACATGTGTCAGCAACGGTCATTTCTGTTTTAGCATATTGTTTGAACGGAAAATTATCCGGTAAAGTAACTTGTTCAGACAATAAAATTGCGCTACCATTTGCCATTTCTAAAGGATTAAAGCTATCTGTCAAAGTAATGTTACCAAATAATAATTCACCATAATCGCCACCAAGTTTATCAGGACAAATTCTAAAAAGGTCAACCTCACCGGTTTTATTAAATGCCGTATATGGAAGCATAAACCAACCTTCAAAATCAGAAGAAATTTCAACACAACCATAACTATTTTCTTCGGTTAATTTGCAAACAGTCCATTTTTCAGTTTTCAAATCATAGGCATATATTTCCTTGGTTGCATCAAAGTAAAAACTACCTGCTGTAAACGAAATTTTTATAGGTTGCGTAGCCCCTTGATGTTTTACATAAGCCAAAACTGCTTTATTGTTAATATCATAAGATGATTTAGTTTGAATATAAGCATTTATTAGCGGCTTATCTGCGGCTCCGGATGATTTATTTAACGCTTCTGGTTTCGTGAAAATGCCGCCAACATAAGTATTTCCTTCATAAAGTTTGAACAATTCCGGCCAAGTCTCCGGTGTATAAACACTATCGTTATAGGAAAGTCCTTCAGTATATACCTTAATCAAACCATCGCCCGCAGCAGCTGCTGAAAGGAATTGTATTTGGTGTGTACTCATTGTAGGTCTAACACTCTGCGTCTTTTTAGCAACAGGTGTTATTGCATAATTATAATAACTGGGTTCTGCAAATTTTACATTGTAGGATTCGGTTAAAAGTTGCGGATTAAGAGTTGTATTATCCGAGTTGTAGCTAAGAGCATTTTTACCTTCTTGAGACTCAACTCCATAAATTCCGTCAATTGAAATATTAGTACTCTCAACATCTAATTTAGTTGATGAATAATATCTGTTATTAGCAAAGTTGTAAGTGAAACCGCCTACTGTAACACCTTTGGCAGTAGTAACGTCGCCATCAACTACCATAAGGTTGGAAATTTGAATGTCTTTTTCGGAAACAAGTTCATTTACATACCAATTCACACGATGGAGATATTTTGAAGTTGCAATATATTTGGTATTGATCCATGAAGCCGCGGGTACATATACCCAACCTTCGAAGCCACCTACTAAACTTATACTTGCCTGTGTTGCCTTCTCACCGTTACCTAAAGTGCTCATAACCTCTTTATTCCACTTGTCAGTACCTGCAGGCATAAGGTACACATCGCTGCCTTTGACAAGCGAATTATAAGAGTCAACATAAGTGCTTGAGTCCGATTTAAGAATGATTTTACCATTCTCATCAAAACCTACCGAAAGACCTTCTAAATAAACGTTAGTGTCATTACTGTCCTCATGAAGTTTTATATAGAACATAATTCCTCTATAATTGCCTTCATTATAAATATCCATAAGATATTTAGAGCAGCTATCATACTCTGATGTAGGACTAAGCACAACAGAATTATTATAACGCATAACTTTCGCAGCTTTTGGCTTCTCTTCGCCTTTATGATCTTCATCATATAAAGGATAGAATGATGCAATATCATCTACTTTATATTTACTTCCCTCTTTATCCCAAGAATAAACAAGACGGGTTGAGGGGAAATTGGGGAGAAGCGGATTCCTATCCATTTCAGCATAGAAAGCATCGCCCTTTGTGGGACTACCGCATAATGAGTCATTGGTACCATACCAATCGTTGATAAAGAGTTCTGTACCATTAACTGTTTCTGAAGTTTCAGCAGTTGCTCCAACAAACATAATGGATACCACCATTGAAATCGCTAAGAAAATTGATAGTACTTTTAAATACTTTTTCATAAGATTTCCTCCTAAAAATTACTTAATTACAGCGTAATCTAATTTTGCGATGGTTATATTTTTATAGGTCTGTTCAGTCTCGCCATAGTTACAAACTATCTTCCAACCGTTTGAATACTCGGTGATACTTAAATCGCCTTTGTATTCGTGCTTTACTATTGTTTCGGTCGAGAGTGTTTTATGGATTTCTGAATAATCCTTAATATACTTTTTCATGTCTGGTAAAAGGTCTTCGATCTTGGAGTTATAAAGGAAGTTGAAAACTGTATCTTTTAACTCGTACGCGTCGCAACCGGAAACTGCATATGTTGCCGAAATACCATTTTCAAAAGCTTTAAGTGCATATTCTTGAGGTGAACTTTCAAAATTCACGGGTGAAGAAGAAAGCTTTTTATACGAATGGAAAACCATAGTATAAAACGGTACGCTTTTACTTTCTATTGTAAATCCACTTGATTCAAGCGGTATATCGTAAATTTCATCCGCAAAACCTGCTGAATAAGCATTTGCACCGTCAACTGCAACGTTAATACCTTTTTGCGAAGCCTTTTTCATAGCCAACTGCATAAAATTAAGATCAACGTGGCGTCCTGTTGGCGCATCAGATGTGAAATCGCTAAGCAATTCTTCACCATAATGCTCAAACACTATAGAGCTTTCTTTTGGAAGCTTATTCAAAAGCTTACTTACGAGTTTTTGCTGATACTTAATAGTATAGAAAGACCACGCGCCAAAACTTTTATGCCAAAGTCCACTTGAGAGTGAACGATAATGAACCTTCACAGTAGTCTGATTAAGACTGCTCATATAATCGTTAAATCGCAAGAAATCCAAAGGTCTGCCATAAGAACGCTCAGTATTATAAACGGTAAACACATTATCCTTACCGGCCAACTTGGCAAATTCTTCGTAGCCTTTCTTGCCACCAAGTTTTCTTATATATTTAGGTTTTGTAACAGTTTTTGCGCCATAACCACCATCAAGGAACCCGTAAAGGTAGAACGATGGAGCTTCTGCGCCGTTTTCTGTAAGAGCGGTATAAAGGGAAGATAATTCTGAGAAATCGGTGGCCTTTCGAACCGAAGTGATAGGTATACCGAATATCACCTTTTTCTCGGGCACAGCACCAAACGCCATTACTGAAACAGCACTTGTTGCCGAAGTTTCTTTTTCTTTAAGCACATCTGTTTTTATAAGATGCTCACGGTAGCAATTAGCCATACCGCTGTAATTAGCATCCTTACCACTCAACATATAAAATCTGATATTGGGCTCTAACGATAACGGTTTAGATTGCATAATATCAAGTGTACGCTCACCGCCACCTGATTGCTGCAAACCCGTTAAATCGTGCTCACGGAAAATAAAGCTCGAGCCAACTGTAAGTGCATTGTCTAACATTGCGGCGTTTATCGTAGCATAAACATCCGATTCGGTTATCACCGCTAATAAAGCGGCGTCACCTTTTACAGCACCAAACACAGGCATATGAACTTTTTTAGCATCTGTGATTATTGGGAAAATAAGGTCCTGACAAGGGTCGTTTCCATATACGCGAGCCGAATAATTTTCATTACGGGAAAGCGAATCGGAATAATTAATAATCGCGCCCGAACCATCAGGAATAAATACATAACCTTCTTCTTTTGCACTGCCGTAAAGCATATTTGGAAGAAGTTCAATATCGGTAATACGGCTTTCGCCGGTTTCTTCTACTTCACTATAAACTATAGAAACATCGAAGTAGCCTTCGCTGATTTTAACACTTACAGGTACTGAAAATCCGGTATTTTCGGAAGAGAACTCAAAAATAATTTTAATTCCGTCCTCGATTTTCTTTATAGAAAATCCCGATTCAAAGCTTGGCGCGGTAACAGTAGCACTAACGCCGTCTGCCGAAGTATACGTAACCTTTATCATCGAAGAAAAAGTGGTTCCCGCCTTTTTAGGTACTGCCGACCATTTCTCCCCTTTCGCCTTATCGTAAACAATAAAGTTTGCAGTTTCAAGGTCAACATACAAAGCAGCAAAACTATTTTCCGCAACCAACATCATCCCATCAATTTGGGGAGTTTCTTGTGTTGTAACGGCTTCAGATTCATCAGTTACTGCAGCAGCGGATGGCATACCGAAAACGCTGAAAATAATCGCTACCAAGCAGATGACTGCCAAAATTTTTCGTTTCATTTATCCACCGCCATTCGTTATAGTTTTCTGATAATTATTTCTCGAACAATATTTACAATAAAGTTATATATTTGTTGATAAATACTCATAAATAACAATAGCAAAAATACAAAGCACAAAATTATCACAATGGTTGCAAATATTGAAAATACCGTTTTGGTTACGGTGTATTGATGCATTACCATAAGTCCGAGAAATACCAACAATATTGTACAAAATGTTCCAAAAACAGAGAAGAAGTTATAAAAGGTTGACTCTGTCATTGTGAAGAAATAGGAAAGAACAATATTAAGAGCCGTAAATATTATCGAGGGTAAAAGCGAATAAGTTATTGCTATCCATATATCACCCATGCTACCCTCACCATCAACAAGTGTACTTGTCGCCCAGTTGCACACGGTAAAGATTCCGATAAGTCCTATTGAAATTGCAAGTACAGTCCATATACTTACATTTTCTCCGCCGCTTGGCATAAAAAGATAACTCGTTGTTGTTTGTTCAAGAAGTTTAACAAAAAAGAAAAGTGCCGCTAAAACATTAGCAACTATCATTGAGGATTTACCCTCATATTTCAAATCGTTAAAAGTTTCAATAGGATGGAAGAAAAGCTTGAACGGGTATAGAATAAAAGATTTATGCCATTTTACAGGCACAGATTTTCGTTCTATCATAGAGCGAATTTTATACTTTACCGCTTTTATAAACATTTTCGTGTTCTGCATTTATCCATCCCCCTATTCTGAAAGTTTTTTGCGTATCCATTTTACAATAAAGATAAACGCGGCCACGGCAGCAACGCCGCCAATAACAATCACCATAAAATGATCGTGCACAAATCCCTTACGGTATTCGTTTAATGCAAGGGAGTAGAAATATGTATCTCCACCCTTTTTAAGATATTCCATAGCGAGTTTGTATTCGCCTATATGGTATTTAGAACGGCCAAGGCTACAATACGCAAGCGGAAGATTATTATTTTCTTCAAGTAATTCTTGCCAAATACCTTCCGATTCAGTATATTTGCCTTGTCTATAGTACTCCATTGCTACATATAGTTTCTCTATGTAATCGGTAGGAGCCATAACCGTAATAGAATTCTTTTTCTTATCAAGAATCAAATAGTTTTCGCCAAGCTTTTCTATAGAAGAAATTTCGGAAAATCTTCCTTTTTCTTCACCGTTACCGCCGAATATAGCCATAAGGTTACATTCACCATCGTAAAGGAAAAGCTTATTTGTGTTGCGGTCTGCCACTAGCATATTACCGTCTTTGTCGGCGTGAACATCCATAAAAGCGTTATTTTTATAAGCAGTTTCATGGTCGCCGTATACTGTATTTTTAGAGCCAACAGATGCAAAAGAAAGTACATTCGTACCGGAAGCATTCATACACTTAAGGTCCTGTCCCGCAGCAACGTTTTCAGAACAAGCATAAATGAAATTTTCGGGTCCTAAATAAATATTGCTATAAGGTGCCGGAAGTTGTTTTGTAATACCGTCCTTTTGCGCATCGGTAAAGAAGCTCTTTAAAAGAGAAAGTAAAAATGTTTCAAATGTTGCTTCAACCTGATTTGGAGCAAAAAAGTTTTTAAACTTATCGTTTTCATCAAAACGAAGGATACCTTGATATATAGTTGAAGAAGAAACGAGTAAATTATTATTTTCGTCGAGCACAACCTTTTCGGGTTGGAAAACGAAATTTTCATTTACCGAAACCATATCAGCACCTTTTATATTTCTGAACACCTTGCCTTTTTTGTCAATGGCAATAACACGGGTGTTGCCGGTGTCACAAATATACATATTGCCGTCTTTTACAAAAACACCTTGCGGTTCTAAAAGCTTTTTCTTTTCATTGTCCTTTACCTTGGTCACTTCGCGAACGAAAGAAAGCTTTTTATCAAGCACCACAATACGGTTATTTCCTGTATCAGCTATATAAACAAAGCCTTTTTCATCTACAAAAATATCCGAAGGCTTACTAAAAGCACCTATGCCAAAATCTGTGCCGTAAATTACCTCTTTTACTACGTACGTTTCGGGTGCAGGTATTGATGTATTGCTCTCGTCGTATTGATAGTTAAGAGAGGTTGAAAGTGCACTTGTAGTAAGAACCGAACTACATATTATAATAGAAAATATCAACGCTATTATTCTTTTTATCAATTCCTCTACCCCTTTTTCCAATAAAATATAGTAATCACTCTTTTATACCTGAATATGCCATTGTTTCAACAACTTTGCTTTGGCTGAAGATGAATGCTATCATCGGCGGAAGCATAAGTATTACCGAAACAGCGGCCGAAACGCCAGCACGGTCGATACCGGCTGTAGTCATTTGGTTCATCATTGTTGGGAGGGTTTTAAGTCCCTCATCAAATATAAACTGTCCACCCTCAATATTCCACTGGCTGATAAATGTAAGAATCGCAAGTGTTACCCACGCAGGTTTAATAGACGGGAAAACAATCTTGAAAAATACTTCTAATTCACAACATCCGTCAATTCGTGCAGCCTCTATTACATCATCAGGAAAAGAACCGATAAATTGCATTACAAGGAACACACCGAATGAACCGCCCAAAGTCGGGAATATAAGCGCCATATAGGTATTGATTATACCTGTTTTCGCCATCAAAATATACTGCGGAAGAGAAGTTACCTGAGTGCTGAAAAGTATAGCAAATACTATAAGCTTATGTATAACCTTTTTTAGCGGGAACTTATGCTTTGCAAGTGGATACGCAGCCATAGATGCCAACACTACGTATATTGCCGTAGAAGATAATGAAACAAACACTGTATTAAAAACATATCTTTCGGCAGGTATTGTTGACTGCGATTGAAGCGAAATAATATCGATAAAGTTGTTTATTGTTGGATTGTAAACTATAAACCGCGGAGGGAAAAGATACAACTCGCTAAGCGGTTTAAAGGCGTTTATTATAGAAAAGTATATAGGTAGCGCTGTGAATGCGCCCATCAAAAGAAGCAGTAGTGATACCGCTATATTACCGCCAAGTGAACGGTTAAGGCGTTTCTTGCTCATTTTTTCACCTAATCCTTTCCTAAACTGTGGAGCACTTTATTGATTACTGACCAAGTAACCACCATTATAATAAATAATACAACTGCAATTGCCGACGCATAACCTAATTCGAGTCTTGTATTACCGTAGTCGGTAATGTGAAGAAGAAGGGTATGTGTAGAATAGTCGGTACTGGGGTTACCTGTCAAAGCGGCAGGTACCGAGCCAACCGCAAACGAACTTGAAATAGTAAGTACGGCACCTATAAGAAGTTGAGGTACCATTTGTGGTAAAGTTATATACCAAAGCTCTTGCCAACGATTTCGTATACCATCAATAGCAGCCGATTCAAATAAAGATTTATTTAATGATTGAAGACCTGCTATAAATGAAAGGAAGCTTGTTCCCATACTCATCCAAAGTATTACAACAATTACAACATAAAAGTTATAGCTGGGATTTGTTAACCACTGAATAGGACTTTGGGTTATGCCCATATTCATAAGTATTGAATTGAGAAGACCGTAGGCGTCATCACTAAACACGTAGGTCCACATAACGAATATACTTCCTGCGAGAGTAGGCGAATAAAATAAGAATGTTAAAAACGGTCTTACATATTTACCGGTCTCATTTATAAACCACGCCATTACAAAGCAAATAATATATCCTACAGGGCCTGTAATAACAGCAAACAATAAGGTGTTTGCAAGTGATTTTACAAAAATTTCATCCGAAAGAATAAGTCTTATATAGTTGTCCGGTCCGACAAATTCAGGTGTTTGAAGCATATTGAAGTCGGTTAATGAAATTACTACGGATATTGCTATTGGAATAAGTACAAAAAATACAAAGAATGCAAACCAACAGCCAAGCATTAAATAGCTTTCACCGTATTTGCGAAAGAAACTTCCAACCTTCTTCATTACTTCTCACCTCCTATATTTAACTCTGTGCGTTTTCTATCAAGTTCTGCATCTATTTCATGCGCATATCTATAGATTACGTCAATAGGCTTTTCATACTGATAAACCACACGGCGGAAAGCGTTGTTAAGGTTACGACTTATGTAATAATATGCGGGAGAAACCGGCACTTGAACTGCCTGTTCCCATTGAGCCGTAATAGCATCAAGTTCGCTTTTTGACCACGAAATAGTGCTCATTACATTTTTGTTTGCAGTATTAACACGTGCTGAAATACCAACTCTAATTTCCGAATTAAATGAATATTTGGATTGGGTATCATCACTTGTTACCCAGTCAATAAATTTCATAGCATTAGTATAATCGTCGTTTGCGCTCTTTATAACTACCGCACCCGTAACACCTGTATGTGAGCTGTGGTTAATGCCGTTTTCAGTCTTAACACCGGGCAACTGAGCCATAGCAAAAGAATTTTGAATTTCAGGCGCACTAACCTTAAGAGTACGATAGAAAGAGTAATCATTAAGAACTAATGGCATTTGACCCGTTCTGAAACGGTTGGTCGCATCGAAAGATTTCGGTATGCCGTATTTTGTGAAAAGATTAGTCCATTTTGAGAAGGCGTCTACCGCTTTGTTATCAGTAAGATTTGTTGCCGACATATCTTCGTTATATAATCCTACTCCCTGTTGAAGAAGCATCATATAAAAAGTTTCTTCCGAAATGGAAATACCCATTGTCATACCGTTATTTTGCATTTTTGAAAGCAAAGCATACATTTCATCCCAAGTTTTAGGAACTTCGTAACCGTTTGCTTTAAATATGTCGGCACGGTAGAACATCATCGGGAAGGACTGTGTTTGCGGCAGAGCATAAAGTCCACCGTTATATTTAAAGCTTGTAAGCGAAGAAGGATAAAATCTCTTAAGTACGTTATCGATATTTTCCATCTTGCTAATATCCACAAGCGCATCACGATAATAAAGGTCAGCTATATTAGCAGAGCCGAGGTTAAGTACCACATCAGGCGCCTTGCCCGAAGCGATAGCTGTCATTATATTAGTAGTAACAAGTGAAAGCCTTACAGGGATTCCGGTGTTTGAACTGAATCCGTCAGTAATAAGCTGATTCATTACTTGAGCTTGGTCACGACCAAGAGAAACCCATACTTCAAGCGCATCTTCACCGTCTTTTATAGCGTTCATAGAACTATAATCATCTACAAAAGAGCCAAAGAATGCCTTTGCTCTAAACCCAAATACCGAGAAGAAGTTTTTTGTCTTAACAGAAGTTTGACCTTCTTCAGGGATAAGTTCAAAGTAATCAAGCTCAATAGGTTGAGTTTGCATTGTCGAAAGAACACTTGCGAGATCGTAAAGCTGAGTTCTAAAATAGTCTATTTGCTTTGCAATATCGTTAGGTCTTTTTGCCATCTTTGAAAAAAGTCGTACTGCTTCTTCAAGTCTTGCAGATTGAGAACCGTTTTCATCAGAGCTTCCGCTAACATCGGCTATAATCTCACTAAGCACATCAACCGATTCTGTAAGTGTTGGTACAAGTTCAGGTAATGCACTTACAAAATCATAGTCACGGTTAAGGTCAACACCTTCGCCAATAATTACATTTATTCTGCTTGAAAGGTCGTTTAAATCCTTCAAAACTTTTTGGAATCTGCCAATAACGTCTTGAAGTGAATCAAGCACTACTTCAAATTTAATTTCGTGCTCACCCTTATCAAGGTATATATAGCAGTCACCATTATCAGCTTTTGGTGTAAGCGGCACGAAACTTTTTACAGCAGGGAAAAGTACACAGTCAAATTCTTCAAAAGGTACTACTCCATCAACATATATACGGCGTCTTACATCTACACCTGCAACAGTACGTTGACGGTATACAACGTTAAGCTTATAAAAGCCGGCCTTGTCAACGTTTACTTTATAAGAAACCCACTGACCTGCTGAAGCCCAGGAAGAACCGCCAAGAATGTTGTAACGAATACGTGAAGGTTCGTTAGGATGAATATTGGGAGAAGAACGGTCATAACTTACTGCTACTTCAAGATGGCTTTTTTCGTGAAGAAGCTCGGCATCTTGGTAAATAGTTTGTGCTCCGTTTTCGGTGCCACTGTGTTTACTCTTTGCGTCTTTTATATAATCTTTGTAAGACGCAAACGCTTCTACCTTATTCACCGCAACCGACTTAATCTCTACTTCTTCTTGTATCATTTCAAGATAAAGAGTGTGCGCACCTTTTTCAAGCATGAAGCCAGTTTCCCAAGCTTCGTTCTGAGGCATTATAACAACGGTTTTTACAGTTGTTTTTTCAACCGGAGTAGGAGAAAGCTCGTTGCCATAGTCATCTTGCTTAAAACGTTCGCCCTCACGAACATCAGCCCATGTTCTTGGAAGGTCATATATCTCATCTTCGCTATCAGTATGGGGTTTATCCCAAGAAACTGCTATCTGAGGAGAAACACTTCTGCCTTTTAGTGCCGAATATGTTATCGAGATGCTGTAACCTGCCTTTTTGGTTATCTCAAAAGGTAAAGCAACCCTTTCGCTCTCTTTTATGACACGCGCCATATCAGCGGTCTCGGCAGATACTACTATCGAAAATAGCGATGAAACAAATATTAAAATTACGGTTATAACTGAAACGATTTTTTTCATCGTTTACTCCTTTCAAGTATAAAAGGTTTAATTATCCGACAAGACCGGAGTTTTCAATACTACGTGAGAATGATTTTTGGATAATAAGGAAGAAAATCACTAACGGAAGTATGAAAAGCAAACATGCAGCTTGCTGTTTAGGAGCAAGGTTATACATACTTTTATCTCCGTTGTTCGGTATTTGGTTTGTTACCAACTGGTTGATGTTGTCTATCTGCAACGCCATATTTTTCTTTGAAGGCAAATAGGTAAGACTGTAGAAGAAATCGGTCCAATACCATACCACCGAGAAAATTGCGCATAAGCAGAAGGTGTTTGAAAGGTTTGGTGCCATAACACCCACGTATGTACGCCAAAATCCACAACCATCGATAAGCGCTGCCTCTTCAAGTTCGTTAGGCAAAGAAGCGTAAAATTGGCGGAATATCAAAATCATTAGTCCCGCACGAATACCCTGTCCTGTTAAGGCAGGTAAAGCAAACGCCCAAATAGAATCAAGAAAATTAAGGGTTGATGGCGCACCGGTTATCGCCTCTACTATTCCGAAAAAGTCGAAATTTTTCATAAGTAAGTAGTTAGCCATATTAAGCATTTGAGGTGGCACCATAATAGTGAAAACAACCAAAACAAAAAGTATATTGCTTCCACGGAATTTAAATCTTGCAAAGCCATAGCCTACTGTAGAAGTAATTATCATCTCAATCAAGGTACAAACAAGTGTTATAGCAACCGTTCTAAAGAGAGGGGTTAACAATCTCATCTTTTTTATAATGAACTCAAAATGATCAAAAGTGAAGGTTTTTGGAACCCACACAACCATAACATCATAAAAGTCAGAGGTTGCTCTTAACGACATACTTAACATATAGAAAAGAGGATAAAGAATAACATAGGCTATTGCTATTAAAAACGCCCAGCGGAGAAGAGTTGAGCCCATTTTTCCTAAGTAATAGCCAGGTGAGATTTCAAGATTATTACTTCTCTTCTCAAACTTAATGTTTGCCATTTTATCTCTTTCCTTTCTTATCTTTTTCTACTTCGTTTTTTTGGAAAACGAAAGGTTTGAATATAAAGAAAACGATTACGATAACGAGGACAATAAGGATAAAATATATCCAACTCATCGCTGCCGCTTTTGAAAACTCAATTCTTGTGTTTGAGGTTTCAACAATATAATCGAGTGCTTTATTATTTACATTCGTAAACGAGTCAATTATTGTGTAAATTGTAAGGGCTAAAACGTACGGGGTTACTATTGGGAAGGTTACCTTCCAGAAGGTTTCCCAGCCTTTAGCACCTTCAACCGTTGCAACTTCGTAGTATGACTGTGGCACACTAAGTAAAGCAACAAGGAACACAAGAGTTTGTACCGCACTGTCCCACACAAGATCCGCAACCGAGCCAACCATTGTGCTTATAGTCGAAACAAGTTTATCCGGCAAGCCCACCATCAACAATGTATTTACAAGCCCACTGGAATCAAACATGCTTACTTCGTTAGCCGCCATTGTTATTTCATTTGAGTTGTGTTGAATAACGTTCATTACAAGGTCGCATCCAATTACAACCGGAAGGAAGAATATAACTCTCATAAGAGTACGTCCCTTGAACTGCTGATTAAGAATAACAGCTGTAAATAAACTAAACAGTATGATAAAAGGAACTTCATAAAGAAGACTTCCTAAACTTGACAGTAGATGTGTTACAAAATAGGAATCTTCCGCCAAAGCATACTTAAAATTATCAAAGACACTTTCAAGCGGGTTAAGCACGTAACCAATGTCTGCAATTTTCATATTTGTAAAAGCAAGTCTAAATAACAAAGACAATGGTTGAATAAAAAACAAAGCAAAACCAAGTATCCAAGGTGAAGTAAAAACAACACCCATTATTGAACGCGTTTTTCTATAGCTTAACTTCAAATCCGTCTTCCTCCTAAATGACATAATTATCTTATGGTACATCTTAATTATACTACCGCTCGAAAATATTCGATAGATTAAATTTTTAGAATATTGACTAAAAAGTATCGAAATTTTAAGATTTTTGTAATTTTAAAACAAAAGCGCCTATTTTTTTCGTTGATTTATAATAAAAATTACAATATTTACCAAGTAAAAATTGACATCAAATCTCCTTTTAGGTTGATTTTTTGCTTGTTTTGTGTTACTATTTTAAAAAATAGCAATATTTTAAAAAGGAGGTTCTAAATTGCGAAAGCCAAAAATTGCATTGAGCGATAATATGTTCGACCACCGAACTCAATATCTAAACAATTACCATAATATGACAAATGCACATTTTCACAATAATTACGAGATATATTTTCTCGACCGTGGCAAAGGAAAAGTCAGTTATCTAATCGATCGAAACATTTACACCGTTTGCGAAGGGGACCTCATACTTGTTCCGCCTCAAAGTCTACATAGAGTTATGTATTCGGGATTTGCAGACCGTGAATTTTCCCGTTATCTTCTCTCTTTTAGAGGTAGTTTTATTAACCCCGATTTAATACGAGCCTTCGATATACGCCATTATCAACTAACCGAAGAAGACCGCGAAACAGTAAGGGATATTATGCAAAAAATCGAATATGAATATAATTTATTTGATGAATTTTTTCAAAAAATGTACGAGCACTATCTAAACGCCTTGCTTGTGTTGCTTGTTCGTAAATACAGCACAACTACCGATAACTCAAAACCTTACGGTAACAACGATAAAATAACCTCGGTCATTTCCCAAATGATAAGTTATATACATAAAAACATAGAGCACGATATTTCGTTAACCCTTCTTTCCGAAAAATACGGATATAGCAAGGAATATATAAGTTCTCAATTCAAAAATGCAATTGGTTGCGGCTTTAATGAATATCTGACCAAAACCCGTATAGCCCATGCAGTTAAACTCCTGTCTTCTTCATCCACACCCATAAAGCGTATAGCTATAAAATCGGGTTTTAAAGACTCAAATTACTTCGCCGCTGTATTTAAAAGTTATATGAATCTTTCTCCCAGTCAATATAGAAAGTCACACCATTCATCCGATGAAGAAAAAAGCAATTCACCCATAACAAAAAAACTTTAATCTCTAATGTGAAAGGTTGCTAAAGACAACAAAAAAAGAGGAAAATTGGGATACACTTCGTAAAGAAGTGTATCCCAATTTCTTTTTATATAAATATAACTGAGGCGCACTTCGTAAGGAAGTGCCCCTCTTAGATGGAACTTTTTATTTTAAAAACTATTATTTAGTTTTCTTTGATTTTGCGCTAGACCAAGATGAATAGTACTTCTTGCCATCAACAGTCTTATAGCTGCGAACTCTTACGTAGTAAGTTTTCTTAGCCTTCAATGACTTAATTGTGTAGCTAGTCTTTGTTGTGGTCTTCTTCTTTGAAGACTTGAATGACTTAGAAGTTGAATATTCGATTTCGTAACCCTTAGCGCCTGAACCCTTGTTAAGTGATACCTTGAGGCTCTTCTTAGCAGCTGTG
>JAZORM010000155.1:0-3377 GCA_045656585.1 Acutalibacteraceae bacterium | reverse complement strand
TAAGGGTTACGAAATCGAATATTCAACTTCTAAGTCATTCAAGTCTTCAAAGAAGAAGACCACAACAAAGACTAGCTACACAATTAAGTCTTTGAAGGCAAAGAAAACTTACTATGTAAGAGTTCGCAGCTACAAGACAGTAAGTGGCAAGAAGTACTATTCATCTTGGTCTAGCGCAAAATCAAAGAAAACTAAATAATTTAGTTTGAATTAAGAACTCCCGTGGAAACACGGGAGTTCTTTTGTACAGATTATAAAGAAATATTGTTGGGACTGTCCGTTGGGTTAGATGCGGTTTTACGGGTGGAAGTAGGACATCCACCCCTACGAACTCATTAGATGTGCTGTTTTTATATATTCAAAATTCGAACAATGTTTTTTGAAAAAATATTGACAAACCCGCTCTAATATGTTAGAGTAAATATGTGCTCTAATGGATTAGAGAAAGGGGAAATGGTTATGGAAACACCAAAAGTTTTTGAAAGTGAATACCGTTTTTGTTTGATTTTGTGGGAGTGTGAGCCTATCAAAAGCAGTGAACTTGTAAGTCTTTGTAAAGAACAGTTGGGTTGGAAACCTACCACTACATACACGGTTATAAAACGTTTGTCAGAACGCGGTGTAATAAAAAATGAGAATACTGTGGTATCTTCGTTAGTGAGCAAGGAGCAAGTGCAAGCGGCAGAGCTTAACGAGATGGTGGAAAAAACCTTTGAGGGCTCTTTGCCCGCTTTTATTGCGGCGTTTACCAAGTATCAAAAATTGACCGACAAAGAAATCGGTGTTGTTCAACAAATGATTGACAATTTTAGAAATGGAGAAAAATAATGAGTACTCTTTTCTTAAATATTGTAAATATGAGTATATCGGCAGGGTGGTTGATTTTTGCAGTACTGCTTTTGAGACTATTGCTTAAAAAAGCGCCAAAGTGGATTATGGTTTTGCTTTGGGGAGTAGTGGCGATTAGGCTTGTTTGTCCTTTTTCTATTGAGAGTGTTATGAGCCTTGTGCCAAGTTCTCAGGTTGTATCGCCCGAAATAATGACCGATACCACACCCGCCATAAATTCGGGGATTCCTGTTGTGAATGAAGTGGTGAATCCAATAATCAGCGAATCCTTTGCGCCCGACATTGCGGTAAGTGTTAATCCGTTACAGGTTTTAATTCCAATTTTGGCTATTGTGTGGCTTTTTGGAATAGCGGTAATGCTTGGATATACGGTGATTAGCTATTTTGGTGTTAAGAGAAAAATCGGTACAGCAGTTCGTCTTCGTGACAATATTTTTCAAGGCGACGGTGTTGTATCGCCCTTTGTGTTGGGGTTGTTGAAGCCGAAAATTTATTTGCCGTTTGATATGAACGGCAGGGATATTGAGCACGTTATCGCTCACGAAAATGCGCATATTATTCGTAGAGATTATTTATGGAAGCCGATTGGTTTTTTGATTCTTTCGGTTTATTGGTTCAATCCTTTGATGTGGCTTGGATATGTATTTCTTTGTAGGGATATTGAACTTGCTTGTGACGAAAAGGTTATTAAATCAATGGATAGTGAGCAAAAAGCCGATTATTCAGAAGCGCTTTTAAACTGCAGTGTAAATCGCCGTATGATTGCGGCTTGTCCTTTGGCTTTTGGTGAGGTGGGTGTAAAAGACAGAGTGAAATCTGTGTTAAATTATAAGAAACCTGCATTTTGGATTATAACAGTAGCAATTATTACAAGTGTTGCTGTGGCGGTGTGTTTTCTTACAAATCCAATTTCAGGTAGGTTGGGTAAAATTGAAAACTGTAATTTTTATGCTGTAACTGCGCAAAAAACATCTGCATCAATTTCCGACGGCAAAACAGTTAAATATATAGGTGCAATTAGCGATGATTTATTGGTCGACCTTTACGATTTGAAAATTTCTAAAAAGGAAATATCGCTTGAACGTGGTGAAGAAAGAGATAAATCCAATACTCTTATCCTAAATTTGATGCCCGAAGAAAGTGAAGAGCTTATAACTTCTTTTGTTAGTTTTACATATTTTCATTTTAATTCTGATTTTACAGAAGTATGGGTTAATGATAGTGTAAAACCTACTTTGAGTTATAAGGTCTTGAATCCGCAAAAGGCAAAAGAAGTTTTTGAATATATTGAAAATTACAGTATGAGAGAAATTGTCAAAGAAGAAGCCTTGGATTTAGAACGGTTAAAAGAGAAATATCCCCAGTTTTTTGGCGTTTCAACCGATGGCGGTTTGACCGTTTACGTTTGGGAAATGGCAAAAGAGGATTATCGTTGCTACCTTGTTAACACTTTTACCGAAGCGTTGGTAGACAGAAGCTTTGCTTTTGAGGTTGGTGCTACTGTCGAAGAAATGAAAGCGATTTTGGCGACTTATGATATTGACAAAAAGGATATTACAGTTCAAGGCGTTAACAATCCGTTGTCTAATTATAATTACGTTATAGATAGCGCTTATCACGATAAGGTTGAAGCTTTGATTTTGGGGGATGAAACTCATACTGAAGCCCAAGATAATAATATTTCCAAAAAAGAAGATAATACCGAGTCTAAGGAAGAAAACACTGTTGGTGTGAGTATTCCTGAATTAAACGTTGTTTTCGGTTCTAAAAAAGCAAAAGCAGTTATGGGAACAAGTACCTGGACTGCTCCGGCGGGTGACGGTAAGATGCAAACGGTAAATGCCGACGGCGCTCATCCGTTAGATAGAATAAAATATTTATTACCCTTGGCGTTAAAAGTTAAGCGTGATAAAGATGCCCAAAGCTTTGTAAAGCTTAATTTCAATGTTAAACCTGATAAGTTGACGGTCAATTCTTGGTTTTTGACTGAAAGCGGAAAGACCAAAGCTTTTGATTCTAAGGTTGATGGCTTTAAGGTTTGGCTAAATGAAGAAAATGCAACCTGTATTTATGAGGTTGCTGCAACATGGGACAAATCGGATGAATATTATGGTACTGTAAGATATTCTTTTAGTGTTGAGCAAAACATAAAGACTGCAACTTCTAAAAAAGATAAGGATACTGAGTCTAAGAAAGAAAATACATCTAACTCCAAGGAAAATAGCAAAGAAGATGTAACTAATGCGGAACAATTTGAGTTTGTTGCAGGTAAAGTGGGATATTTCTCTAACAATGAAGTTTATGTAAACGCACTCAACAGTGATAAAACCAAGCCTTATGATTGGAAACACCTACCGATTTATAGATTTGATACCATGGAAGATGTGGAAAAATACCGTGAAATATTTAAAGAAGAATATTTTAATAGTAGTGGTACACAATATAGTACAGAAGCGTTTGATAATATATTCTCAAAATATGACAATGAATTTTTCAAGGAAAACAGTCTGATGGCGGTTTATGTTGTT
>JAZORM010000154.1:0-8889 GCA_045656585.1 Acutalibacteraceae bacterium | reverse complement strand
GCACCAAAAAATAAAGCACTTCTTCGGAAGTGCTTTATTTTTATCCAATCCGACAGGCTTGGTATATCATCGCCGTAGGCGTATATCCTCACACCGAAGGTGTGCATCAAAAAACCTTTACAATGATGATATACAAAACTTCCATTTAAAACAACCAAAATCCCAAGGTTTCGACCTTGGGATTTTTTAATTAAAACTTATTTTCAAATTCTTCGTTATTTGAAACAAATTGGAACTTAAGCGCGGTCCTTCCGCTCTCGCCGGGGTTCAAGAACTTCAAAAGTCCTTTTTGGCGGGTCACGTCTCTACCGTCGGAATTACAGTTGCCGGGTTCAAGACCCATAACGTAATCTTGCACACCCATCATCTTCCATTGGGTAAAGCAATCAAGCTCTTTCTTGTCAAAAGACATAATCATACCAATTTTAGCATCGTTACTATAAATACCAACTTTGGCTTCACCGTTTGTTTCTTTTACGTCGTAATAATAACAACGTTCTTGATACTGCGGTTGAGGAAGTTCGGCTTGTAGCTTAGAATCAATATATTTTTCAGCGTGGTCGTCACGAGCCTTAACCGAATTGTGCGGAATTTTTAAAACGCTGTTTTCGGTAAGTAACGGATATCCCATATTGCAGTGATACAAAATCATATACGGTGATTGACGGTCTCCATCGTTAAGCACAATATCTTCCAACTCAAAAGTGTTTTCAAGATATGAAAAACGATAAACACGGGTTAAAACCAACTTTTTACCAAAGATTATTGCATCGATAACCTTAATCTTAATTGTAAGTTGCTCACTGTCTTCTTCAATTGCAACAACTTCACCGGGGATATTCGAAATTGTACCATGTAGCGGCAAAACTTCGCCATCGTCTTCACAAGGTGAGCCAACCTGAGTCAAACCACAGGTTGTGATAAATCCCGCGTTAAAAGACTTTAAGAAGCCTAAACCTTCCTTGTCATAATATTGGGGAGCCACATAACCGCAAGGAGAGAAAAAGCCTATATTTTTGCCGTCAACCGTGATACGAGAAAGGTCACCCGCACGGTCTACCGAAATCCAAGCTTCTAAACCTTTGCCGTTTCGTACATACAAAAAGTGCATACCTTCGCCTTTTCCGCCTTGTAAAACATAACGTTCAGCACCGCGAACTTGCAATAAATTACCAACATATTTTTTCATAATACACACCCCATTTGGTTTATTAAGTAAAGTATAACATATCTCTTTTGAAAAATAAACCAATTTTTCAAAAAGCCACAAAATCGCGAATATTCGCCACAAAAACACCAATAATCGACTTTACTTTTAAAATTCGGTTTGATATAATTATGTTAACGTTTATTCGGGGGGGAGAATTATGAGAAAAGCTAAAATGCTCAAAGGCTATTTTTATTCGATACTAAGCGCTATAATCTACGGCCTTATGCCGCTTATGGCAACGCATATTTACGCCGCCGGAATAAATTCAATCACCCTCGTTTTCTTTCGTAATCTACTCGCTATTCCGCTTATCGCTTTTTTAGCCTTCAAACAAAACAAATCCTTTAAAATACCCCAAAAATCCATACCCCAAATAACTATGATAGCCGTTGTCGGTTGTTGTATGACTCCCCTTTTGCTCCTTAGTTCTTATAATTTTATGGACTCCGGAACCGCTACAGTATTCCACTTTATTTATCCCGCGGTTGTGATATTGCTTGGCGTTTTATTTTTTAAACAAAAATTGAGTTTAAAGACTTTGTTGTGCGTTCTTCTTTGTATCAGCGGTATTTGTCTTTTCTACACTCCAACTTCCCCTATTGATTGGCGCGGAAGTGTTCTTGCAATAATTTCGGGTATTTCTTGCGCAGTTTATATTTGTCTTTTATCCATATTTAAATATAAGAAAATCCCTATTTTTCTTTTTACCTTTTACGTTATAGTAATCAGCAGTGTGTTTTTGTTTATATTTTGTCTTGTTACAAATACTCTAACCTTACCAAAAAGCCTTGTTGGTTGGTTGCTTTGCATCCTATTTGCAAATTTGATTACCGCGGGTGCCGTTGTATTGCTACAAGCGGGTACCTTTATAATAGGCGGCGAGCGTTCATCTATTTTAAGTACGTTGGAACCAATTACAAGTATTATTGTGGGGGCTCTTTTCTTACACGAAAAGGTCACTCTCCCCGCGGTTATAGGCTCAATTTTGGTAATTGCTTCAAGTGTGCTTATTGCTGTTTTTGATATGAAAAATAAATCTAAAGGAGAAGATTTATGAAAAACACATACCAATTCACAAAAGAACTAATCCAAAAACAAAAACCAAGCTTTGCTTATGACGGCAAAGATTTGAAAACTTGGCAACCTAAAGCCAAGGAAATTCTTCGTGGTCTTTTAGGTATGGATAAATTCACTTTATGTGAGCCGGACCTTAAAATTGAGTTTGAAGAAGAACAAAAAGATTTCACCGAAATCCGCTTCACCTTCCAAACGGAAGAAGGCTACCGTGTACCTTGTCACCTTTTGCTCCCTGTCGGTATAGAAAAACCGCCCGTTATCGTATGTATGCAAGGTCACTCAATGGGTATGCACGTGTCCCTTGCGCGTCCTAAGTTCCCCGGCGATAAAGAAGATATCGAAACAGGCGACCGTGATTTCTGTATTCGTGCCGTTAAAGAAGGTTTTGCGGCAGTGGCCCTTGAAATGAGAAACTTTGGCGAAGTAAGTTGCAATAACTATAACCCACAATGTTATGAATCGGCAATGACAAACTTACTTATGGGTAGAACCACAATCGGCGAACGTGTTTGGGACTTTTCACGCCTTTTAGATGTTTTAGCCCAAAACTTTGCCGACAAAATAGATATGGATACCGTTTGCTGTATGGGCAACTCGGGCGGCGGAACCGCTACTGCTTATATTGCCGCTCTCGAAGACCGTGTGAAACTCGCTATGCCATCTTGCGCTATGTGTACTTATAAAGACTCTATCGGTGCTATGAACCACTGCGCTTGTAACTACGTTCCCCATATCGCTGAATATTTTGATATGGGCGACCTTTTGGCTATGGCATATCCAAAATACTACGTTCAAGTAAACGGCAAGGACGATGATATCTTCCCAATAGGAAGCGCTAAAAAGGTATTTGCCGACGGCAAAAAGGCTTACGAAGAAATGGGCGAAGGTGAACGTTGCGCTCACGTTATCGGTCACGAAGGACACCGTTTCTATGCCGACCCCGCTTGGTCTATTGTTCACAAAATGCTTGGCAAATAAAAAAATTATGCGGTAGAAGTCAAACACTTCTACCGCACTTTTATTTCCATATTTTCTTTTTATTTGCAAATTGCACTAAAGGTCAAAATATCTTCTTCGCGTTCAATTTTAATATTATTTGTTCCGCCTTCGATAAAGTTTATGTCGAGTCCTAAATTGTACATAAGCATTGTACAACAAGACTCCGAGAGCGGATGTCCCGACTCCTCCGCCATCTCAAATACTTCTTTTATAAGCGAAAACTTGTGCGCTTCGGGAGACTGCATAGCAATTATACTGTCACGCTCCAAATATTCAGGATAATCTCCCGAAATCGAAAACTGAACGTAGTTGTCCATTTTGTGACAAATGGTAGCACTACCCGTTTCACTACAAGCGAGTAAAAGTTTTGAGATAGTCTCGGTTTTTACCATAGGGCGAGTCGCCTCTTGTATTATTAAGGTATCGTCGGGAGAATATTTTTCCATAATATATTTAAAACCATTTCTAAGCGAAGCCACACCGCTGCTGCCACCTGTGACCAGACCTTTTAGTTTGCTTATCCCAAATTGTGTAGCATAGGCTTTTACAATATCTTCCCAACCTTTAAGACAAATCACGTATATATCATCAATCGACGGGTGCGCTTGGTAGGCCTCGAGACAGTGAACGATTATCGGTTTCCCGTGGACGTCTATAAACTGATTAGGTATATTTCGGTTGTTCTTGCCCGACTTACCGCCCGCAAGCATTATAACAACGTTTTTATTTCGCTCTTCATCATTTTCAAAAAATTCAGCAGGTGTGGGAGTAAAGCTTGGCGCATATCCCGTAATAAGCGATTCAACCGTAGTATCAAGCACGTTTGCAAATTTTTGAAGTTTCTTTTGAGATACGTCGTTTTCGCCCGATTCAATCTTTGCTATTGTCGAACGAGTCTTATACCCCATCGCATCCGCCAACTCTTGTTGCGACATACGAAGTTCAAAGCGACGTTTTTTAATATTTGAGCCAACTGACATAAAATCACCTCGTCGTGTTTATTATAAATCAACATTGAGTGATTTTCAAGAGCAAATTCATAAAAACATTGACTTTCTTGTTGATTTAAAATATAATAGCCTTTGGTCAAAACAAAAAAATTTTTGAAAGGGGTACAGTTATGAAAGCTGTTATCTTCAACTCAGGTCTCGGTAACCGCATGGGCGAGTTTACCAAAAACAACCACAAATCAATGGCACAACTCAAAAATGGTGAAACAATTTTCCACCGTCAAATCCGTCTTTTGTCAGCTGAAGGAATCAAAGATTTCATCATCACCACCGGTCCTTTCGAAGATCAATTAAAGGGTGTTGCAGCTGAATTCCCCGAACTCAATTTCACATTTGTTCGTAACGAAATCTACGACAAAACCAACTACATCTATTCTATGTACTTGGCTCGTGACCTTATGGACGATGATACTCTCTTCTTCCACGGTGACTTGGTATTCAACCGCAAACTTCTCCACGACGTACTCGCTTGTGAAGACAAGTGCACAGGTACTGTAAACTTCTCAAAAGCTCTTCCTGAAAAAGACTTCAAGGGCAGAGTTATTGATGGCAAAATCCACGAAGTTTCTATCCACATCTTCGATGAAGATTGCTTCGCATTCCAACCTTTCTACAAATTAGACAAGGCTACAACATCTGCTTGGATTGGCAAGGTTGTAGAATTCATCCACAAGGGCGAAGACAAGTGCTATGCTGAAAACGCACTTAACGAAATCTTCCCTGCTCTCAACGTTAAAGCTTTCTCATATGAAGGTTACTTCATTGATGAAATCGATAACCTTGAAGACCACGCAAGAGTTACATCTGAAATCCTCGCATTCGACGAAGCAGATGCTAAAATCTTCGGTTAATTTAATATAGGAGATTAAAAGATGTCAAACTTAACAGAAAAATTCACTTATGGTTACACAAGCGAACAATTCAAAAAGTTTAAAAAATACGCTTGGCTTATGCTTTTAAGCTTCGGCTTCACCTATTTGTTCTTCTACAACGGCCGCCAAAACATCAACTTGGTTATGCCTCTTCTTAAAGAACACTTCTCATCTGACCTTGGCACAATCGGTGTTGTTTCTTCAGCGCTTTTCTGGTGCTACGCTTTCGGTCAATTAGTTAGCGGACGTTTGGGTTCATACTTCGGCTACAAGAAACTCATGATTTTCGGTGTTGTTTCTTCTGCTGTTCTCAACGTTGCAATTTCTTTCATGAACAACCTCGTTGCTATCGCAATTCTTTGGGGTCTCAACGGTTTCTGTCAAGCAATGGTTTGGTCAAACGGTGTTGGCGTTATCAACAAATGGTGGCCAAAAGAAAAACGTGGTTTCGCTTCAGGTCTTGCAACCGCTTTCTCAGGTGTTGCTCAAGCAGTTACCTACTTAACAGTTAACTGGTGCTTGATTTTAAATCCTGAATGGGGTTGGCGCGCCGGTTTCCGTTATCCAATCGTACCAATGGTACTCATTCTTATCGCATTTATCGCATTCTTCAAAACAAAACCTGAAGACGTTGGTCTTCCCGCTTTCGAAGAAGCAAATGCTGAACTCGACAACAAGGATGCTGAAATGGAAGCTACAATCAAGGAAAAAGGCTTCTTCTATCCTTACAAACTTCTCTTCAGCGAACCAAAGGTTATCATTTTCTGCTTAATCTCTGCAATCGCAGGTATCGGCCGTTACGGTCTTCTTACATGGGTTCCTACCTACTTCACCGAAGAATTAGGTCTCACCCTTAAGAACGATATGTTCACCTACATTGTATTGCCTTTAGGACAAGCTTGTGCAATGTTCGTATTCCCCTTCATCACAGATAAACTCTTCAAGGGCAAACGCGAACCAATGCTTGCTTTGGCTTCAATCGTAGCCTTCGCAGGTCTTATCTGCTTCCCACTCTTCAAAACACAAATGCCCGCAACCATCATGCTCTTCGTAGTTGGTGTGTTCTCAATGGTAACAGGTGTTATCTGGGCAATCGCAGGCGACATGGGTGGTCGTGCTCTTTCTTCAACTGTTGTTGGTGTTCTTGACTGGGCTGTATATATGGGTGCCGCTATCCAAGCATCTATCTTCGGCTTCGTTAAAGAAAGCTTCGGCTGGAGCGCAATCTTCGTAACAATCGGTTGTCTCTACATCGTATTGTTAGTCCTCACTCTTCTCGCTCGTAAGATGAAAATGAAGAACCTCTAATTGATAAATTTAAAACGGCTTGGATTAAATCCAAGCCGTTTGTTATATATACTTATTCCTTGACAAATCTTAGCATATATTATAAAATAGGTAATAGTTAAAAAAATAACAAAGGAGCATCTTTTTATGTCAATCTTAGTGACAGGTGGCGCAGGTTACATAGGTAGCCACACTTGTATCGAAATGCAAAATGCGGGTTATGACGTTATCGTTATAGACAACCTCGACAACAGCAGCAGCGAATCTTTAAAGAGAGTCCAGAAAATCACAGGCAAGGCTGTAAAATTCTACGAAGAAGACGTTAGAAATAAAGAAGCTTTGCGCAAAATATTCAAAGAAAACAAAATCGAAGCAGTTATCCACTTTGCAGGTCTTAAGGCGGTTGGCGAATCGGTTAGAGAACCGATTATGTACTATGATAACAACCTTATAAGCACTCTCGTTTTACTCGAAGTTATGAACGAATTCGACGTTAAAAAGATTGTTTTCTCTTCTTCGGCTACAGTTTACGGTGTTGCTACCGAAATGCCACTCGTTGAAGGTATGCCTTTGGGCGCTATCAACCCCTACGGAAGAACAAAATATTTTATCGAAGAAATACTCCGCGACCTTTACGTTGCTGATAATGATTGGTGTATCGCTCTTCTTCGCTACTTCAACCCCATCGGCGCTCACGAAAGCGGTACAATCGGCGAAGACCCCAAGGGAATACCTAACAATCTTATGCCATATATCTCTCAAGTTGCAGTTGGCAAACTTGAAAAACTCCACGTTTTCGGCGACGACTACAAAACTGTCGACGGTACAGGCGTTCGTGACTATATCCACGTTGTTGACCTTGCAAACGGCCACGTTAAAGCGGTTGATTGGGCGCTCGAAAACAAGGGCTGTGAAGCATTTAACCTCGGTACAGGCAATGGTACCAGCGTTCTCCAACTTCGCGACGCGTTTATTAAGGCAAACAATATCGACGTGCCTTACGTAATCGACCCACGCCGTCCCGGTGACCCTGACGAAGTTTACGCAAATGCTGACAAAGCAAAGAACGTTCTCGGTTGGGAAGCAAAATTGGGTATCGACGAAATGTGCCGTGATACTTGGAACTGGCAAAAGAATAATCCAAAGGGTTATGAAAACTAAATAATAAACAACAATTATGAATGGGAGGGGTTGGAACCCCTCCCCTACAATTTATTTTGAAATGTTTCCGCCTGTGGCGCAGCTGGATAACGCAGCAGATTCCGATTCTGAAGAACGGGGGTTCGAATCCCTTCAGGCGGGCCAGAAAAAGAGAGTATCGACCCTTATGGTTGGTGCTCTCTTTTTCCGCTTGTAAGGGATTCGAACCCTGAGAGGGCACCGAGCGTTAAGCAAAACAGTTTAAATAACTGTTTTATAGCGAGGCGGTGCGAAGACGGGTACCGAAAGGCAAAGCCTTTGGGTCGTCAAGCACGGAAGACGCGTCAGCGAATTCATCCCTTCAGGCGGGCCAGAAAAAGCGAATTTTATTTCACTTTCTGCGTCAGCAGAAAATTTCATAATCCGCAAGGATTATTTCATATTGCATAGCAATATTTCATTAAGTATGATATAATATTTGCAGAGGTGATATTTTTGAAAGAAAATATCCTTATAGATTTATCTATGGACTTTTCGGTAAAAATCAAATTTGAACGTGCGGAAGTTATAAGAAAATAACCTCACCTTTAATCCTATTTCAAAAAGCATCGACTACGTCGGTGCTTTTTGTTTACCCAATACCTATTTCTATATATCTTGCACCCATCGAAAATCCATGCTATAATTAAACCACCTAAACATTAAGGAGATTTTTAGTATGAAAAAATTATTCGCATTTTCATTAGCATTTCTTCTTTTATTTTTAACAGGCTGTAAAGCCAACAAATTGCACGACGTTGAATATGAAATCTCTTCCTCAAGCCCTTTAGAAATCAAAACCGAAAAGGAAGTTTATTCTAAAGAAGACACCATAATTCGCTATTCTATCACCAACGTAAGCGATAGTGAAGCAAGCATCAACTCAGATAAAGCTTGTTTTTCACTTCACAAATTAGTAGGTGACGAATGGAAATGGGTTGAAACCAAAATCGAACACTATTGGACCTCATTAGCTCTTATTATGCCGACGGGTGCATCTGAAATGCGTGAAATCAACCTCGTGGAATATTTCAATTTGCCTTTAGACGAAGGCACTTATAGAATTTGTATTGAATCGGATGTTTCAAACACATTTGAAGTGAAATAACCCCTGTGGACTGACAATCCATTGACCTATAAATCTATTTTCCGTAAAATATTTAGCGGAGGTGGTCATTATGACCGATAAAAAAACGTTTGGCTTATTTATAAAAGCCAAACGAACCGAAAAAAATTATTCTCAAAAAGAATTAGC
>JAZORM010000153.1:0-3338 GCA_045656585.1 Acutalibacteraceae bacterium | reverse complement strand
ATATTCTGCTCGTACATAGATTCGTTTTATGTGCGGGTATTTTTCTTTTATTTCGGAAACGAGTTCAAGGCACAGGCTATTAAATCTGCTCTTGCTACCAAAAAGAAATGTATCAACTTTTTCGTCCACAATTAGTTTTTCAATTATTTCAACAAGTTTTGATTTTAGTTCTTCGGTTTCGTTTATCTTTCTATGACCGAAAAAGCAACAAGTTTTATCTTTCATAATAAATCACCACCGACCCAAGTTTACCATATATGGACTAAAAAGTCCATATATGGTCGCTGTAATCTTCCTAAAAAGCATAAACTATATATAGAACTTTTTAGGGGTGATAATATGGATACAAGAAAAGCCATAGCAAATAGATTATTAGAATTATGCGAGCAAAAGAGATTATCGGTAAACGCTCTTGCGAGAATCTCAGCAGTACCGCCCTCAACATTAAAGAATATAATCAATGGTGGTAGCAAGAACGCAGGTGTTGTTACTCTTAAAAAATTATGTGACGGATTAGAAATGTCTCTTTATGACTTCTTCGATACCGAAACATTTAAAACCTTAGAACAAGAAATCAAATAACATTCTATTAACGAAAAAACGCTCTGCCGCGGCAGAGCGTTTTACTATTTTCAGTGCTATTTACAGTATATTTCTATTGCCTTTGAAACGTTCATCGGCTACATACATTTGACCGAGACCTGTGAGGATTTCTTTGGTGCAGGTGTAGTAATTCTCGGTGATATAGTTTTGCAGTTCTTTTACGAGTGCCTGAGCCTCATCTGAATCGGCAGTATTGCCGTTATTCATACACTCGGCAAATTTGGTGAAGATGACCATCAATCCATCGTTTACAGCCTGCCATTTATCCTTAGTGTAGTTTGCGGTCTTTTCTGCGTGTTCTTTATAGGCATCTGTTTCTCCCCATCGCTGTTTTGCCTCAACTTCATACTGCTTACGTGCGGTTTCATAATCACTGTTATCAAACACTGCCATTGTAACCTTTCCTTTCGAGGCACCGTCCAAAGCATCGATAATTCTCTCTAATCGTTCCTTTTTTAACTCTAAAAGTTTTCGTTGCTCGGCGAGTGCTTTTTGCTTGTTATAATCGGGAGATGACAGTATCTCTAAAATGCTCTTAAGCGGGAAGTCAAGTTCGCGATAAAACAGTATCTCTTGCATACGCAGGAGAGAATTTTCGTCATAAAACCTATAGCCGTTTTGTGAGTCCACAAATGCGGGTTTTAAGAGACCTATTTCATCATAATAGTGCAGTGTGCGCACACTGACACCTGTAAGTTTTGCAAACTCATTTATTTGCATTTTCACAGTAATCACCCCTCATTTGACAGTATAAGGTATTACGTTACGTCAGAGTCAAGCGTTTTATTTTACAATTTCATACGGCCAGTCTATGATACCGCCGAATTCTTTTACGTTGGTGTAACCGAGTTTCACAAGTTCCTCGGATGCGATTTTACTTCTTCGACCGCTACGGCAGTAGACTAATATCAGTTGCTCTTTGTCGGGCAGTTCTTTTTCGGCTCTATCGGCGATTTCGTATTCGGGGATTAAAATTGCGTTTTCGATATGCCCCTCGGCAAATTCTTCTTCGGTGCGAGCATCTATGATAACATAATCCTTTTCGGTGTCCATAATTGTTTTGGCTTGTTCGGCGGTAATCTGTTCGTAGGTCGATGTTTTTTCATTATCGCCGCCACAGGCAGTCAAGCCGAATAATGAAAGAGATATTAAAAGCATTATAATCAATCCTTTAGCTTTTTTCATAGTATTTGCTCCGTTTTATTTTTTATGACTATAGTTCAAGTATTCGTTTTTCGATCTCGGTAATCACAGATTTGAACACCTCATCACTTTTGCCTGTGGGATCGGGTAGATTCCAATTATCGTCAAAAGCTCTGCCGATATAGGGACAACCGACATCGCAACCCATTGAGATTACCACATCGGGTGTGGGTATTTTGTCAATGGTTTTACTATATTGTGTCTGATCCATATCAATTCCGTAGAGTTGTTTTATGAGCCGAACGGCATCTTGGTTAATCTGTGGTTTGGTTTCAGTTCCTGCTGAACAAAAGTCAAACTCATTGCCACGCAGGTGTTTACCTAGTGCCTCGGCAATTTGACTGCGACAGGAATTATGAACGCAAAGAAAGGCTATTTTCTTCATCTAAATGGGCACCTCTCTTTAATACACTGGTTATTCTGTGCTGAGTGGATACATTTAATTTTTCCGATTTCCATTTCTATACCAAAATGCTCTTTTACAAATCCTACCGCCTTGTTTATAGCAAGATAAGAATCACGTTTACAACAACGAGGTCCGCCGACCTCACCGATAGCGCTAAGGGCAGATGATGTCATTTTGTTAGATAATCCCCACGCTTCGTTGGCAAGAGGTGTTGAGCCGGTTATGATAGAAACAAACATACCGGTGCTGATACCTGCACCGCAAGCACCCCAAAAACCGCAAACACCGCCTGGGACTTGTTTGCCACGGGACTGCATTTCAACCAAGGCTTTCGGTAAATCAATATTACCGCCTGCATTTTTATAGGCAGTAAGCAAGGCGGAGCCGACCATAACGTGATGCTCGGGTCCGTGCATATGGCAAAAGTCGAGAGCCATTAGTTTTTGGATAATTTCTATCGGGTTCTTTGAGGTTTCAATAAGGCAAAGCCCGATAATGCTATCCATTCCTCTTGTGTGGCAATCGTTACATATGTAATGACCTTTTTCACAAGCGGTTTTGCTATTTTCTTTTTTGTGGCAGAGAGCACATTCCATTTGCTTTTCATTTTCGATATACTTTAACGGTGCTCCGCAAATTAAACATTCGTCTTTCATAAATTTTCCTCAAAAACATTTGAATTTAATATCAGTTAGATATATTCTTATTTATCAAATTGATTATACCACACAAATATTAAAATTGCTACATATCCGTTTGCTATTTGGCAAGAATAGTTAATAGAAAATAAACGGAGGTAAAATTATGTTTAAACACGAAAAGATGCTGTTTCATCCAGTAGCAGTAGAAAAACCGAACCCGCAGTATGCGGCGCTTTTGCAAGAACAGCTTGGCGGCGGTAACGGTGAGCTTAAGGCGGCTATGCAGTATATGTCGCAGAGTTTTAGAATTAAGGACCCTGAAATCAAAGATTTATTTCTTGACAGTGCCGCCGAGGAACTTGGTCATATGGAGATGGTGGCACAGACTATCAACCTATTAAACGGTCACGATGTTGATGCTCAGCAGGTGCCGTCAGGTGAGATTCAGTCCCACGTGCTTTTAGGTCTTAACCCCGGTCTTATTA
>JAZORM010000152.1:0-9671 GCA_045656585.1 Acutalibacteraceae bacterium | reverse complement strand
TGATGATATTATCGTATCTTCCGCAAATTTTAAGCACTTCATATCCTACACCGCAAATAAACGGTATCATCAATATTTTTGCCAAAACCCAAAGCCAACGAATTGTATAGACGCTTGGAAAAATCATTTGAAGTACGGTTGAGAAAATAACGCTTATGAGAATCATCAATATCATAAACGACGTACCGCAACGAGGATGGAAACGTTGTTGCTCCCTAACGTTTTCAACAGTAAGAGCCAAACCTTTTTCGTAACAAAAGATTGTCTTATGCTCAGCACCATGGTACATAAACACACGTTTGATATCCTTCATATAAGACACAGCCCAAACGTAGCATACAAAAACGGCAAGTTTTACAAACTGTTCTATACAAGAACGCAAAAGTTTTGAATTGATTTCGGTTTTAAACACAAACTCAATACCCGAAACCAAAAGACGCGGTAAATACATAAAAAGCACTACCGACAACAAAACGCCCAAAACTGCGCCGATTATCATAACAATATTTAGCAAAGCGTTGTTATCTTTCTTTTCTTCTTCTTTCTTTGATTCTTCCTCTAAATCGGCAAATCCTGATTTATCGGCTGAAATCATAAGCGCTTTATAGCCTTGTGTAAGAGATTCCGCAAAAGCCACAACACCGCGCACCACGGGAATCCCAAGAATTTTATATTTTTTTGTTAGTCTTTTTTCTTCCATATAGGAAGTATCAATACTGCCGTCTGGCAGTCTAACGCAAAGAGCGGTTTTTTCGGGGCTTTTCATCAAAATACCTTCGATTAAAGCCTGTCCACCGATTGAAGTATATTTACCCATTATCTTGCTCACTTTCAATTTGCATTTCTTCCTCTTGTGCAACTTCTTCTACAACTTCTTGGTAGATAGGAAGTACCACAGTAGCGGTTGTTCCAACGTTTTCGATACTTTCGATAAACAAAAGTCCGTCATGTTGTTTAATTATTTCATCGGCAACCGCAAGACCAATACCTGAACCGCGCACAGTCTTGTTTGCCTTATAGAATTTTTCTTTAACTCTATCGATATCTTCCGCCGGGATACCAACACCTGTATCTTTTACCGAAATACGAACACAAGCCTCTTCGATATCTAGGTTTACAAGCACTTGGCCTTCGGCGTTTGTATATTTAACAGCGTTGTCGATTACGTTTATAAATACCTGTTTCAAACGGTTTTTATCGCCCAAAACAATAATTTCTTCATCAGGAATCGCATATGCCAAATCAATCTTTTGTTTTTTGGCAAGTTCAACGTACATATCAACAGATTCGTGAAGAATTGAGGTGACGTCCATAGGTTGTGACACAAGCGACAGCCTACCAGTCTGCATACGTGAAAAATCAAGTAATTCCTCAACCAAGCTTGAAAGACGGTCGGCCTCGGACAATACAACGTCCAAACCTCTTTGCACCAAAGCTTCATCGGACCCTAAAGACATTTTTGCGGTTTCACCCCAACCACGAATAGCGGTAAGCGGAGTTCTAAGTTCGTGGGAAACTGAAGAGATAAAATCGTTCTTTATATTTTCCGAATTGCTAAGCTCGGAAGCCATATAATTTATCGCATCACAAAGCTCACCAATTTCATCGTCCTTCTTAATTTCAATCCTTGAATCAAAATTACCCATCGCAATTGTACGGGCAATATTACTAACGTCGCGAATCGGTTTAACTATCGACTTCACAAAGAAAAGCCCTGTAAAACCTGTAACCAATAATATAATCGCGCAAATGAGGATTACCGCCGCGGTTACGTACCCCATAAGGTTATTCGCCAAGGTCATAGAGGTTATCCATCTATAAGCACCGAGTTCTTCACCCGATTCGGAATAAATCATTGTTGTGCCCGCCATAATCGGCTCTTTTGTAGAACTTTTTCCGATATAGGTTTGGAACTTGGTTGTCTCTTTGGCTTTTGTATAATCCGGCATATCGCCTACGTCGGAAGAAAAACCTGTTGTCGAAACAACAATATTTCCGTTTTTATCGATAACTTGAACCTCGATTTTATCCTTGTGCTTAAAGTTACCCGCAATAGAAATCGCCGTATCGGTAAAGGTTTTATTGTTGGTACCGGAAAGCGCCGAAAAATCCTCCGAGTAATCTATCGCCAAGCTCTCTATCTTTTCGTTATAAAGAGAACTATAAAGCGAGGAGAAGGCAACCGCCGCAATACATACCGCCAAAGCGATTACAAGAAATATATTAAAAAACCATTTGTATGTAATACTTTTAAACTTGATATCAAGACGCACGGTCATATCTCCTTTCAAAAAATTCAAAACAGTTTATCGAGTGTTCCACTTGTAACCCATACCCCAAACAGTAACAAGTCGTTCCGGATTTGACGGATTATCCTCAACCTTCATTCTAAGTCTTCTAATATTTACGTCGACAATTTTTTCTTCGCCAAAATAATTGCTTCCCCAAACCTTGTGAAGAATCTCAGTTCTTCCGAGAGCTACGTCAGGATTTGTAAAGAAATATTCAACCATTTGGAACTCAACCTGTGTAAGTTCAATATTAACACCGTTTTTAACCAATGTTCTTTTTCTGAGGTTTAAGGTGAAATCACCAAGTGTAATATCGTCCAAAACAGTTGCCGCAGCCTTTGGAGCATACATTTCAACTCGGCGATAAAGCGAGTCAACACGCGCCAAAAGTTCGGTTGGGCTAAAAGGTTTTGTAATATAATCATCAGCGCCAATCATAAGACCGCTGATTTTATCCATCTCTTGTGTACGGGCGGTTAGCATTATAATCCCCAATGTTTCGCTTCTCTTACGAAGTTCTTTACAAAGTGTAAATCCGTCCATACCGGGCATTGATATATCCAAGAGAGCAATATCAAAACCCTCAGGGTCGTTATCATAAATTTCAAGCGCTTCTTCGCCCGAACCTGCCTCTATAACGGTGTAACCCACCCTTTGTAAATTTATAGCCTCAAATTCGCGAATAGCAGCTTCATCTTCAGCAATTAAAATTCGTTTCACCTATAAATCACTCCTGTTCAAATATTCCATAGTTAGCCTTGACGTTATCCACCGTCACGCCTTTTTCCTTACCCTCTTTTGAAATTCGGCAGGTAATAACCGATTTTTCCGTTTCGCCGATTTTGATAAGATTTAAAGCATCATAAATTCCGTTTTTCCAATCTTTTTTACTAACGGCACGAATATAAAGCAAACTCTTACCAACAAGCATTTCTTCGGTATCGTAGGTATATATTTCACGGATATTATTATCCGTATCCTTCAAAATAGCAATTTTGCCAACCCACGAAGCCGGTAGATTGTAATAATATCCGTCAATTACGTTAATCATTGACGTAATTTGAGTTGTTAGCAATTCGCCGTTAAAGGAGCACCAGTTAGTAAGATATAATTTTTCAGCAACCTTGCTTTTTGAAACCGAAGGAACGTGAAGCTGAACCGGAATTTCCAAAACACCGTCTCCGTTAAAATCCTGAGTTTCAAAACTTGCCGAACGTAATGTAGCGGTAGTTTCTTTGGTTTTGCTGTCGAGAAGCGGATTCACAAGTTTATTTTTTTCCAAAAACAAAACTTCGGTAATCGCGCCAATACCCTTAACCGAATCAATATAAACAGCAGGTTTGCCCGAAGAAAGTTCTGAAACCACGGGATGTCCGAAAGACTCAACCTTACTGTCAAGGAAACATTTGCTGTTTAATACTACTCCTTTTTCCGACATACCGTAAAGCGACGCGGTATTTTGTCCCTTTTCAGCATCCGAATCGATAATCAAAATCTCGTTTGTTTTATTTTCATCAAGATTGCAAGTTACGTAATGTGTGTATCTTTTCAAAATTCGTTGGGTGAGCAGGTTATCCTTAAAGCCGTAAACCGCCAACTGCATTTCGCTTGTGCCGTAAATTTGCCAACCAACAAGGATTTCACTGCAACCATCGTTATCAAGGTCACAAAACTCAACTCTATGAACCGTTGAGCCTACTATCGCTTGGCTTCCTACCGATTGCCATTTGCCGTCCTTTTTCACAATAGCATTGATATTCATTGTTTCAACGTCTTGGTCCTTAACCGAGTAAAAAGCAAAAGCCTCAAGCGAACCGTCAAGGTTGATATCCTTTTGAATAATTGCCGAACGATAATCGCCTTTTTGAGGATATTTTAAAGTATAGTTCTTATCGACACTATCGCGAATCGCATATGATATTTCTTTTAAATCATCCGAAAGAGCGGGTGGTACTAATAATTCTGCAATATCAGTTGTGAAAAAATCACACCCACAACTAAAAAAAGCCAACACAAAAACCATTAGTAAAACAGTTATCTTTTTTAGCATATTTTCCTCTCTCTTTCTAATACATAAATATTCATCATACATTATAGCACACATAATACGAAAAATAAAGATATTTATTTATATTAATAAATATTTTTTCATTTCCTTGACATGTAGACTTCAAAGTGTTAAAATACAATAGATAATTCCCTTTTGTATAAGTGAGTTATGACTTTGTTTTTTGTGGGTTTTGGCGAACCGCAATTACACAAAGCAATCAATATCTCGGGAGGTAAACGCACGGCTCCCGTCTATATAGAAATATTTAGAAAATTCCGTGTTTAAAATATAGGAGGTGCATTCCATGCAACCAATACACTACGTTATTATGGTGGTTGTTGCCGTTGTGTTTGCTATTGTCGGCGCTATTATAGGTTCTATCCTTCGCCGCAAATCCGCCGAAGCCGCTATCGGTTCCGCGGAAGATGAAGCAAGACGCATCTTAAACGACGCCATAAAAACTGCTGAACAAAAGAAAAAAGAAGCTTTACTAGAAGCAAAAGATGAAATCCACACCTTGCGTCAGGAAACCGAAAAAGACCTACGCGAACGCCGTTCCGAAGTACAACGTCAAGAGCATAGACTTCAACAAAAAGAAGAAACCCTTGACCGTAAGATTGACAATCTCGAAGCCAAAGAAGAAAAATTGGCTCAACGTTCAAAAGAGATTGACTCTCGTATAGAAGAATGTGACAGAATTAAACAAAGCCAAATGGATTTGCTCGAAAAAATCTCAGGCTTTACAAAAGAACAGGCAAAAGAACATCTCTTAAAATTGCTCGACGATGAACTCACACATCAAAAAGCTGTGAAGATTCTCGAACACGAGCAACACACCAAAGAAGAGTGTGACCGAATTGCCAAAGACATTATTTGCCACGCTATTCAGCGTTGCGCAGCTGACCACTCAGCTGACCTCACCGTTTCGGTAGTACCACTTCCAAACGATGAAATGAAGGGTAGAATTATCGGACGCGAAGGTAGAAATATCCGCGCTCTCGAAACTGCAACAGGCGTTGACCTCATCATCGATGACACACCTGAAGCTATCACCCTCTCAAGCTTTGACCCCGTACGCCGCGAAATCGCACGTGTATGTCTTGAAAAGCTTATTCTTGACGGACGTATCCACCCCGCAAGAATTGAAGAAAGCGTTGCTAAGGCTACCGCTGAAGTTAACACAACAATCAAGGAAACAGGTGAACACGCCGTTATCGATGCAGGTGTTCCCAATATTCATCCTGAACTTGTTAAACTTCTTGGTAAACTTAAATACCGCACAAGTTACGGTCAAAACGTTCTTAATCACTCACTTGAAGTTTGTTACCTTTCCGGTCTTCTCGCAGCTGAACTCGGTGCAGACGTAACCTTAGCCAAACGCGCAGGTTTGCTCCACGATATCGGTAAAGCGCTTGACCACGAACAAGAAGGTACACATATTCAATTAGGTGTTGAAGCCGCTAAGAAATACCGCGAAAGCGAAGCGGTTATCCACGCTATCCACGCTCACCACGGCGAAGTTGAGGCAAAAACCCTCATCGCTTGTATTGTTCAAGCCGCTGACGCTATTTCAGCCGCTCGTCCCGGTGCTCGTCGCGAAAATATTGAAAGCTACATCAAGAGACTCGAAAAGCTTGAGGAAATCGCCAATTCCTTCAACGGTGTCGAAGGCTCATTTGCTATTCAAGCAGGTCGCGAAATCCGCATAATCGTTAAACCCGAAGTTGTAACCGAAGACCAAATGGTTCTTATGTCACATCAAATTGCCGAAAGAATCGAGAACGAACTCGAATATCCCGGTCAAATCAAGGTTAACGTCATCCGCGAAAGCCGTGCCGTTGACTACGCAAAATAAACATAAAAACACGCCTTGCAGCAAATACACTGCAAGGCGATTTTTTATTTATTCCAATATTCTTCAAAACAAATATTTTTTTGTTCCATTTCAAATGCGATTTCGGGCGAATCTATATAACGGAAATGCCATGGTTCATAACCGATTTTTGTAACAGCTTGCTTATCCTCTGGATAGCGTAGAATAAAACCGTGTTTAGCAAGCTTTTTATGAACAATTTTAAACGTTTCATCAACGCTTAAAAGCTCGGCAATAGTCCTGTAAAATTTACCGTCTTTCACAATTCCAACGTCAATAGCCATACCTGTATGATGCTCAGAATAGCCGGGATTTGCAACATACTTTTTAGTGTACTCCACCCCGTGATTTTTAAGGTTTTTTTGATAAATTCTCACCTGTTCTTCAATAGTCCTGTATACCGAATCAAGTTCTATATGTATACCGTCATTTTGGAGTAAATCCTCACGCAAACGCAAGTACGCTTCATAGGTCTTTTTCTCTATTTGATATTCTTCATCAAATATATTTTTTACCGTTATTATTTCAACTGTGTCTTCAAATCCGTCAGGCAATCGGTTATCCTCATTTATCAAAACAAGATAATCAGCTTTTTTGTTCATAAAATAACTCCTTTATTTCGACTTATTCTTAACAAGTACATCAAATGATTTTTTATAAATTCCATCTATCCAAGCTTTTGTGAATTTCTTTGTCCAATATTTTTTAGGTAAAATCACAACTTGTTTACAATCCGGCATAGTAAAAACCGGAAATATATTTGTACACAATTTTCCTTTTGGTATTAACTTTCTGTAAATCATTGTTGGAATTAAATTATATTCTATTGTTTGACCATTTACGTTTAGCGAAAAATTAAAATCGGACCTATCATATTCATCTGTGATAACCCTTGCAACTTCCTTCCATTCATCCGGAATTGTATCCAATTCTTGCCCTTTATAACCGTAAATTTTCCACGAAATATCTTGAAGCCCTTCCGGGTGTTTCATAAAATATGGTTCTGCCGAGTAAACTATATGCGCAGGGCAATCAAATGGAGGAAATCTATTAAATAAAATAGTATTAGCTTGAACAATGTGTGCATAAACAATTTTCCCCTGTTGAAGAAGTAATGATTTTTTCGAATATATTTCAAACATTGGATCATTTGAATCAAGCCAGAACGGACGTCTCAATTTGATATCCTTTAATGGATTAATTTTATAATTCTCACGCATTTGAAGCAATTCTTCATATAAATCAAGCTCTATCACAATTTCTACTCCTTTATCGATATACGCGCTTCGCGTGTACGATATGTTTCACTTCGTAAAACCCGATATAAATATCGTAAGCCGAAACCTAAAATCACATAGATTTCTTAACGAGCAAACACACTGTTTCCACATGCTCGGTATGGGGAAACATATCAACAGGTTGAATTCTTCTAACCTTGTACCCTTTTCTTGTGAGAAAAGACAAATCACGCGCCAAGGTTTCGGGATTACAAGATACATATACCACCTTTTCGGGTGATAATTCAACAAGACACCGCAAAAATTCGAGACTAGCCCCGGCTCTTGGTGGGTCCATTATAACAACGTCGAAATTCTCGCCGTTCCCCGCAGTTTTTGCCATAAATTTACCCGCATCATCCTCGAAAAATTCAATATTCTCTACCGAATTTAACTTTGCATTAACCTTGGCATCCTTAACGGCATCGGCGTTGAGTTCAACACCCACCACCTTGCCTGCTTTCCCAGAAGCAATAATACCGATAGTTCCCGTACCGCAATAAGCGTCTAGCACCTTTTCGGTGCCACTTAGTTCAGCAAACTCGATTGCCTTATTATAAAGTACTTCGGTTTGAATGGGGTTGATTTGGTAAAAAGCCTTTGGCGATATTCTAAATCTACAACCGCAAAGATCTTCTTCTATGTAACCGTCGCCGTAAAGCACACGGCTTTCATTTCCTAAAATAAGGTTAGTAGACTTATTGTTAACGTTTTGAACAATAGTTGTAATCTCAGGGTAGCGGGAAAGCAAAGCGTTTACAAACTTTTGCTCCTTTGGGAAATCCATAACCGATGTCACGAGAACAACCATTATCTCCCCGCTTGAAAATCCGCGTTTTATAAGAACGTGTCTTAAAAAGCCTTTCATTGTAAGGTTGTTAAAAGCACGAAGCTTAAAGCTTTTCAAGAGTTTTCTAATAGTTACAATTATTTCATCTGCCTTTTGGTCTTCGATAAGGCAGCTGTCTACCGGCACAATATTATGAGTTGAAGACTGATAAACACCCGAGATAATCTCACCCTTGCGCTCCGAAAAAGCAGCTTGTACCTTATTGCGATAATGATAAGGGTTTTCCATACCAATTATCTCATTAACGTGGTGATATCGTCCCAAAAGCTTAATAAGTTTAACCTGCTTAAAGCTCAACTGCTTTTGGTAAGTTAGGTTTTGTAATTGACACCCACCGCACTTTTTGCGATATGGGCATTTTAAATCTGTTTGGTTCATTTTATCCTCATTTTGTCTATAATTTGGTTAAATCTTCAATAGATTTTTGCGACTTATTTGTTTTGTTTTTCACCTTTTTTATAAGTGTTATAATCAAAGCAAACACAACTGTAATCACAAGCAAGGCAGCACACCCTATAATCACAAACAAATCAGGGTCTATTTCATTTATTTTAAAGTGAAAAAGTTTGCTAACACCTAAGCATATTATAACGCCAATACCGCCGACAATAATTGTTAATATTAACTCGACTATACCTTCTGCTAACGCATCAGACATTTTCTCTTTTGTCTTGTCTTTTTTGCTCATTTTAACACCTTTTCAAAAGTGCAACAGTTTCCACATGCGCAGTTCTTGGAAATAGGTCACAAGGAGTATATTCCACGAGTTTATATCCATTTTCGCCAAAGATTTTAATGTCACGTGCCAAGGTTGCGCTATCACATGAAACGTAAACCACGCTTTCAGGCTTAAAAGCATTTGCAATAGTTTCAATAACTTCCACACTGCAACCCTTTCTCGGTGGGTCAACTATAACCGTGTCGGCAGTAATACCTTCTTTTGCCAATTGCTCAGCAGCATCGGTCGCATCGGCACAAATAAAACGAGTATTTTCTATCCCGTTGATTTTGGCGTTGTGCTTTGCGTCCTCTATAGCCTCTGGGATAATCTCAACACCAATTACATTCTTGGCATCCCTTGCCATTGAAAGACCGATTGTACCCGCACCGCAATAAAGGTCGATAATATTTTTGCCTTGCGGTTTGGCATATTCTTTTGCCTTTTCGTAAAGCTTTTCAGCCATCGCGTGATTAACCTGATAAAAAGACAACGGCGAAAGCCTGATTTTCACACCGCACAAAATATCGGTTATATAATCTTCACCGTAAACCGTAACACATTTTTCACCCAAAATAACGTTGGTGTCGACTTTATTTACGTTGAATTGAA
>JAZORM010000151.1:0-13306 GCA_045656585.1 Acutalibacteraceae bacterium | reverse complement strand
AAAATTTGTAAATGCACTAAATACCATAGCCGCAGTGAGCATAGGGACATATTTCCAAGCCGAGAAGAACGACTCGGTTGTTAGAATTTTTATAAGCGGTATCGAGAACGCCACAACACCCGCACCCACAAAAAACATCACACTTTGGAACGCGCCCCAAACCGCCCCAAAAAAGTCGATATGCTCTTCTCTTGCATTTTCCGACTCAGTAACAGCCGAGAATTGCCACGCTTGCATAAAAACGGTCGAAATGAGGGTTAAAAGGGTTGGAAGTTTATAAGAAACGGCGTAAATACCGTTGGCATCGGCACCGATAAAATGATTAACCAAATAGCGATTCGAAACACTTGTCACCCACCAAAAAATCGTAGCGGGTATCATTGGGATACTGTATCGTATAATTTCTTTAAAAATCGTTTTATCAATCCGAAGAGTAATATCGCGCCAAAGCTTTTCACGAACAAAAATCAAAAGCGAAGAAGCCAAATCAGCCAATACAACCGACAAAACGTAGCCTGTAATGCCGATATTAAACACCGCCAAGAACAAAATGTTAAAAACGATTACAAGAGCGGTGTTGATTATGCCCTGAACCGCAAAAAAAGCAGTACTACCAAGCGCTCTTATATACTTCGAGCAAAGCGAATGATAACAAGAAGCCATCGTATACGCCACGATAAGCCAAATATACCCGTCGAACTGATGGGTCAAGAATAACACAGGACATATCAAAACGAACGCCAATGCTCCAAGGGTTATCGTAAACAAACCCGAAGAAAAGACGCTTCGTTTGTCTATTTTACTATCTATTGCAAAACGAAAAACACCGTCTGTAATCCCAAGAGAAATCACGGGCAACAAAAGGTTGGCGGTTTGGGTTATAAGGTCGGCTGTGCCATACTCGGCGGTGGTTAGATAGCCCGTGTAAAAACGAACCATTAAAAAAACCAAAAGCTTCGACCCAAAAGTACCAAAACTTATTAAGGCTGTGTTCGAAACAAGAGTTTTATACTTATTCATATATATTATACTTCCCAATTTTTTTACATATTTTATGTTACTATATTTATTTTAAAGTGTCAACTGAAAATTAAATAACTATCCCTCACGTAACCCACAACCGAACCGTAGCCCACAAGCGCCCAATCAGGAACCCTCGCATACACCGTCACTTCCGAACCGTTGGGAATTCTGCCAATCAGGAAAGCATCCACACTAGGTTTTGTTCTAACGTTCAAGTTTCCGCCGTTTGTCGCAACCGTTGCCACAGTTATCGGAACAGGGGTATTAAACGGAATTCCAAAATATTCGGTAAGCGACACAACCAAATTTGCGGCTATGAGTTCAATATTATCCCTTATCCACTGCGCATCCTCGGCGTTATCGTGATAAGCGATTTCCACAAGTACAGCGGGTGCCTTTGTTCTGACAACTTCACCGAGTCTAGTAGTTGGCACGGTGCGAACGTTTTGGGGGATTGGATATATAAGTTTTAAATTTTTAGCAACTATATCGGCAAGACGTTTGCTGTCCGCACGGTTGGGATCGTAATAAACCTCACTCCCACGGGCAGTTCCATTACCGCTACCGGTCGCATTTGAGTGAATCGCAAAATGCAAATCGTAAACACCGCTGTTTGACGCCGCAATCGAAGACGCCGCAGTCATTTGGGGTGTGTTTCGCACAAACTGTATACCGCTCGATGCCAAATATGGCTCCATCGCATCGGCAATGAGATTCATATAAAATTCTTCGTTGCCACCGCCGTTATAAGGGTTGAATTCCTGTGTAGAGGGACTTAGATATATTGTTGGCATAACAAAACCATCCTTTCATTTCAAGATATGAAACAAAAGGATGGGTTATGTTAAATTTACTGAGCATTTTTAACCACTGCTAAAAACCAGCAATAAAGTGCCTCGCCGAGTTCTTGATAAACGGGGTCGCCATCGTGGGAGCAAAGCATCGCAAAGGTTTGACCTATTCGGCGAACAACGTCTCCGCCACGGCGAAATGCCAAATAATAAAACGAAAAAGCACCTGTATCTTCAGCTGTGTTATATAACTCTGGAGCTTCTTTTTTCAAAGTGTCAAGAAAACCTTTTTGAGCCATTCCGCAAAAAGAATCATCCGAGGAATACTGTTCAAAACCGATTGTTGAAGTGAACGACAAAAGCAATCGCCTTTGGATTGTCATTTCATAATCACATTCATCATTTAGAGGATTTTTGTCAGAATCAGCAATAAATTCACGCGCAACAGCCTGTCCCCAAAGTGTCGCTTTTTCTTTTTCACCCGAAAAAGAAACTTCTTCGTTTTGGGCTTTTATATTTCTCTTAACGTCAATCGAAGGCTTGTCACCCGCAATTTTAATATCGCTGTCATTAAAAACCATCTCTATTCACTCCCAACGTTTTGAAGATACTTCATTCTTTAGTCTTGGTTTTCCTTAAATTCTTTGAGTGCACAAGCTAATTGGTCAGGGCAAGAGGTATTTTTAAAACCGCACTTGATATTCTCAAGTTTTTCGATAACGTCGTCAATCTTCATACCCTCTACCAAAGCCGAAACGCCCTTTGTGTTGCCGTTACAGCCGCCGCTAAAGGCAACCTTCTTAACAATCCCGTCTTCAACCTCAACCGCAATACTTCTTGCGCAAACTCCATTAGTTTTATATGTGAATTGCATTTTATTTATTCCTATCTATCCTTAAATTTGTTGCTGCGAACAGGATGACGAAGTTTGCGAAGCGCCTTGGCTTCAATTTGTCTGATACGTTCTCTTGTAACGTCAAACTCCATACCAACCTCTTCCAAAGTGTGACATCTGCCGTCCATAAGACCGAAACGAAGGCGAATAACCGCTTCTTCACGAGGAGACAAAGTCTTCAAAACGCCGTCTATATCTTCGTTTGTGATAGTCTTGAGAGCCGCCTCATCGGGAGCTAAAGCATCTTCATCACGAATAAAGTCCATAAGACGAGAATCTTCTTCGGGACCGATTGGAGTTTCCATAGAAACCGGCTCTTGAGCGACACGCATAATCTCACGAACACGTTCAACCGGAAGTTCCATCTTTTCCGCGATAAGCTCTTCGCTTGGTTCAAAGCCGTTTTCGTGGAGAAGTTGACTTTGAATTTTCTTAAGTCTATTGATAGTTTCAACCATATGAACAGGGATACGGATTGTACGAGCTTGGTCAGCAATCGCACGAGTGATTGCTTGGCGAATCCACCAAGTAGCGTAGGTTGAGAACTTAAAGCCTTTGGTGTGGTCAAACTTATCAACCGCTTTAATAAGACCAACGTTACCCTCTTGGATAAGGTCAAGGAAGTACATACCGCGGCCAACGTATTTCTTCGCAATACTTACAACAAGACGGAGGTTAGCCTCGGTAAGTCTTTGTTTTGCATATTCGTTGCCCTCAGAAATCTTGATAGCGAGTTCAACTTCTTCGTCGCCCGACAAAAGCGGAACTCGACCAATTTCGCGAAGATACACCTTAACCGGATCATCAAGCGAAAGACCGTCTAAAGAGATGTCGTCGGTAATTTGTTCAACGTCAACGTCTTTGAGTTCATCATCGGTCGGTTCATCATCAAAATCAATATCAAGAAGAGAAGGTTCTTCTAAAAGTTCATCCAAATCTTCAGGTGCATTTTCGATTTCATCAAGACTGCTACCTGTTGTGATTTCTTCTTGTTCAAATTCTTTTTCGTTGTTTTCCAAAGTTTTAATTTCGTCCATCTTATCCATTCCCTTTTGATTTTTTATTTATAATTTCTTGTAACTTAGAAGCCCAATCTTCAGTGTTTTGGTTTTCTTCTTTGCCAAAACTTAGAAGTGTATTCTCTTCTAATATTACCTTTATACAGTCTTTTAATACGGTTTTTGGGTTATTACCCGCTTTATCACCGTTTTGAAGCGATACTATATATCCAACTTCTCCGCCCGAATAGTTTTGAGCAAACACCGAAATATCGGGGGTCAGGCCTTGTTCGTTTACGTCGAGCAAGGTTTTATAGATTCGGCGGTTAAGTTCGGTTATCATTTTATCGGGCGAGAGATTTTCTTTTGCACAATCGAGAAAATCGGGATGTTGCAAAAGCACCGCAATAAGCGATTCCTCAGCCGAAACACCCTTTGGAGAATTTCTCCGTTCGGGATTGATATCGTCTTTTGTATATTTAGGTCTTATAACGTCGCTGATTTCTTTCTTGCGCTGGGCACGTTTGTTTTGCTTTCGGTATTCCTCAACCTTCGCCGTGAGCGCTGTTCGAGATACGCCGTATTTATCACAAAGCCTACCTATATATATGTCACGCGTCATTACGTCGTCGGTTGTCGACAAAATCTGAGCCGCGTTTGAAAGATAACGAAGTCTTCCGTCGTCGGTATCTAAAAGCAAACCGTCGGCCGCCATAAGCAGTTTGTACTCAATATCGCTAACCGCTCCCGAAAGAAGCGCACGAAATCTATCCGCACCGTTTTTCTTTATAAACTCATCGGGGTCTTTACCGTCGGGGATTACTACCACTCTAACGTTAAGACCTGTGTTTTCGAGCAACTGAGAAGCACGTCGAATAGCCTTTTGTCCTGCCGCATCGGCATCGAGCATTAAAACGATTTCCTTTGTATATCGCGAAATGAGATTAACCTGTTCAGGAGTAAACGCCGTTCCCAAAGGAGCCACCGCGTTACAAAATCCCGCTTGGTGAAGAGAGATAACGTCCATATTACCCTCAACCAAGATTATTTGTTCGCTACAATGATTTTTAGCGTAGTTTATACCAAAAAGATTTTCGCTCTTTTTATAAACGGGCGTGTCCGAAGTGTTGACGTATTTACCGCCCATCTTATCCTCACCCGGCATAGCTCGTCCGCTAAAACCTATAACGTTTCCGCGAATATTAATTATCGGGAACATAACCCTCTTTCTAAAGCGGTCGTAATAGGTTCCGCGTTGGCTTTTACCAACAACGTTTGCCGTTATCATTTCACTTATGGTATAGCCTTTTTCTTTAAGATGGTTTATAAGGCTATCCCAACTGTCAGGCGCAGCGCCCAAACCAAACTGTCTAATAGTTTTAAGGGTAAGTCCGCGCCCCAAAAGATATTCTCTCGCCCATTTTCCACCGTCACTCATAAGGTGGGCATGGAAAAACTTCGCCGACTCGCGATTGATATCATAAACGCGATTTTTAAGTTTTTGCATAGAATCGTCATAGCCGTCTTGCGGAAGAGTAACACCGCTTTTTTCAGCCAAAAGTTTTATCGATTCAATGTAATCCAAATTTTCAATTAGTCCCGTAAAGGTGATTACGTCTCCGCCAACACCACAGCCGAAACAATAAAACGAGCCGTTTTCGGGATAAACTGTAAACGACGGGGTTTTCTCACTATGGAACGGACAAAGTCCCACAAGGTTTTTACCTCTCCGCTTCAAATTAACGTATTGCGAAATAACGGTTTCTATATCATTTCTATATTTAATTTCTTCAATAACCTCTTGCGGTATTGCCATAGTACCACCCCTTTTCTATATAGTATCATATACATTGTACAATTATCGGTACATTAAATTCCCCAAGATTTAGGAATATGAATATCCGAATAAACCGTAATTGCATAATGGTCGGTCATACCCGCAATATAATCGGCAATCGCTCTTCTTTCGCCCTCGTTTTCGATTATCCTCAAAAACTCTTGACCCATTTTTTTGGGATTTTTCAAAAGATAGCTGTAAATACCCTCGATAATTCCAAAAACCTTTGTTTCTTCAGCTTTTGCAACAGGGTTTCTATAAACCGATTGGAACAAGAACTCGTGGAGGAGGTTATAATATTTTTCCACTTCGCCATCCATCACAATATCCTTGTCGCTGTTTTTTACAATAGAGTTTACAAGGGTGCCTATACGTTCGCTTTTGCTGTTACCGAGAACATTTACAATCTCTTTCGGAATTTGGTCAGCCGAAATCACACCCGCGCGAACAGCATCGTCGATATCGTGGTTTATATAAGCGATTCTATCAGCGAAACGAACAATCTTGCCTTCCAAGGTTTTCGAAAACTCACCTTTTGTGTGACGTTCGATACCGTCCAAAACCTCGAAAGTGAGATTGAGCCCTTTGCCCGATTTTTCCAATTTTTCACAAACTCTAACACTCTGTTCATAATGTGTAAATTCAAAAGGCATAAGCGCATCGAGGGCTCTCTCACCTGCATGTCCAAACGGAGTATGACCCAAGTCATGTCCCAAAGCGATTGCTTCAGTTAAGTCTTCATTAAGCCTTAACGCTCTCGCTAAGGTTCTCGCAATTTGAGATACTTCGAGCGTATGGGTAAGACGGGTTCTGTAGTGGTCCAATTCGGGAGATAGGAAAACCTGTGTCTTATGCTTCAAACGTCGGAATGCCTTCGAGTGAATTATTCTATCGCGGTCGCGCTGAAAATCAGTACGAAGATTACACTTTTCTTCAGCTCTTGCTCTACCTTTAGAATTAATACAGAGCATCGCGTTCTTCGACAATATCAACTTTTCATTTTGCTCGGTTATGCTTCTAATATTATCCACTCTACCACCCCTTCATTATATATATTCGCAAAAAAGAAGCGAATTCCTTTATTTTTCTTTGAAAGGTGTCAATTTTTCCTCTTTTATATCAAAATTAAGCCTTGCCGAGAAGATTTCGGTGAGTTTTTTCTCAAAAGGCTCAATATCTTCTTGCTTAAAACAAACCTCAACCGCCACTTTATCGGTGAATTCGGTATTGGTTATAACCCCGTCACAGTTACCAATCAAATTGACAAGTTTGCCGTGGTCAGTATAGTCGCACAAAATATTCAAAACCGCACTCGGCACCATTTTGAACACCTCGGCACTCGCCAAGACGTCCTGTACCGATTTTGAATACGCGCGAACAAGTCCACCCGTACCCAAAAGTACACCGCCAAAATATCTCGTTACAACAACGGCGATATTGGTAACGCCCGAGCCCACAATAACGTCGAGCATTGGTTTACCCGCGGTACCGTGAGGTTCGCCATCGTCCGAAAAACGACAAAGTTTACCTTCCTCTACCGAATAAGCAAAGCAGTTGTGACGCGCGTCCCAATACTTAGAGCGCATTTCTTCTAAAAACGCCGTTGCCTCAGCCTCGGTCTCACAATGCCTGAGGGTTGCGATAAAGCGAGAGCGTTTTTCGACATATTCAGTTTCGTTTTGCGAAAATATTGTTAAATATGTATTCAAAGAAATACCCCCTTAGTTTGAAAAAACCGCCCCGCCGTCTTCGGCAGTGCGGTTTTAAGGTAATTATTTTGTAATGTTGAAACGTTTATTAAATCTATCAACACGTCCGCCGGTGTCAACCAACTTTTGCTTACCTGTAAAGAACGGATGACATTTAGAGCAAATATCCAAACGGATATCCTTTTTAGTGGAACGAGTCTCGAACTCAGCACCACAAGCGCACTTAATTGTTACCTTTTCATACTCAGGATGAAGTCCTTCTTTCATCGTTGTCACTCCTTTCTATCACATTAGCCAAATAATAATATCACACTTTTTTTAAAAAATCAAGTATTTTTTTATTTAATATTTTTTTCGCGAATCAAAAGTTTTTATTGACACCGAGGGGTGTTTTGAGTTATAATCTACAATTGAAAGGTTATGTGCGAATATTTTCGCCCAAAAATAAACCGCTAACTTATATATTAAGGAGGGTAAAGAAGTTGAAAAGAACATATCAACCGAAAAAGCTTCACCGCAAGAAAGAGCACGGTTTCTTAAAGAGAATGGCTACTGCTAACGGTCGCAAAGTACTTGCACGCCGCAGAGCAAAAGGAAGAAAGAAATTATCATATTAAAAGCCACTTAAATGTGGCTTTTCCTTTTATTATGAAAATTTTTAAACTAAAGGAAAATCGAGAATTTCGCCGAGTATATAACAAAGGTAAGTCTTTTGTAACTCCTTTTTTCGTAATTTATGCGAACAAAAACCGTTTTAAAGATATAAGACTCGGCATAACTGTCGGCAAAAAAATCGGCAACGCCGTAAAACGCAACCGTGCAAAGCGTGTCATTACGGCGGCATTTAGTATGGCTTACCCGCAAATCTCGACGGGATACGATTTTGTAATTGTCGCAAGAACTAAAATCTTAAACGTGAAAAGTACCGAAGTTGGCGCTTGGCTTTTAAAAGTCCTTAAAGATGCCAACCTTTTAGAATCTTCAAAAAATGAAAAAACTGTTGATTAAGTTGATAAGGTTTTATAAGCGCGCCATTTCTCCGCGCAAAATACCTTGTTGCCGTTTTGAACCTTGCTGTTCGCAATATGCGATAGAAGCAATAACCGTTCACGGCGCCTTCAAAGGCTCGTTACTTGCCCTTTGGAGAATTCTTCGTTGTAATCCCTTTTGTAAGGGAGGGTACGACCCCGTACCTCAAAAGAAACACTAACTATGAAAATTACCATTTTTAGAATGGACGGGTGTATAAATGGATAAATTATTTAATATTATTAACATCCCACTCGGTTGGGTATTGAGATTTATTGCAAGTGCTTTCCAAGGCAACTTTGCTGCCGCAGTATTTATTTTCACCTTGCTTATAAATATTGTGTTCATTCCGCTCACCATCAAGAGCCAAAAGTCAGCTGTTAGCCAACTTCGTATCAAGCCAAAGCTTGACGAATTAAAGGCAAAATACGGCGATGACAAGCAAAAATATTCAATGGCTATGCAGGAGCTCTACCAAAAAGAAGGCGTTTCAATGTCGGGCGGTTGTTTGCCGATGATTATCCGCCTTGTTATTATGATGAGTATCTACTACCTCATTATGAGCCCTATCACCTATCTTATGACAGGCGTTAGCGCCGAAGCATTAAGCGAGGCTACAAAAGCATTGGAAGCTACAGGCGTTAAGATTGTTCAAGGCAGAAGCGAACTTCAAATTATCGGTGCCGTTCTCTCAAAAGCAATCAATGCTCCCGAAATTTTAGAAGCTTGTAAAGATATAAACTTCAATTTCTTTGGCATTGCGCTCACCGAAACACCAAAATTCTCTTTCAACATTTTCGGCGATTTCAAACTTATTTGGATTATGCCTTTGTTGGCTTTTGCCGCTCAAATGGTTACAAGCGTTATCTCAACCAAAATGCAAAAAATCAACAACCCCGATGCTCCCAGTATGACAGGTATGATGCTCACTATGCCTCTCATCTCTCTCTTTATCGGTTTCTCGCTTCCGGGCGGTGTTACTTTCTACTGGGCATGTTCTTCGCTCATCGGCGGTTTGGCTCAAGTGGCTGTTCAATATTTCTACGGCCCCCACAAACTCCTCTCTCAAGAACGCGCTAAAGAACTTTCAAAACAATGCGATTTTGAAGAAGGTCAAATCAAAAAATTAAGCAATAACCAATAATATAGGAGGATACTCTCTTGATTAAAGAAGCAATCGGCTATGGCGCAACTATCGAAGAAGCCAAAGAAAATGCCGTTTTAGAATTAAACGTAAAAGAAGATGCAGATATTCAATTTGACGTTCTTGCATTTCCTCAAAAAAAGATTTTAGGTCTTTTTGGCGGAAGCAAAGCCGAAGTTAAGGCTTTCATCGAGCTTCCCGACCCAAAACCTCAAAAACAACCTAAAAAAGACAAACCCGCTCAAAAGAAGCAGGATAAAAAAGAAGCTCCAAAAGCTAAAAAAGAAACTCCAAAAAACGAAGAATTGAAATTCGTTGCTGAAAGCGAACTCTCGGCTGATTCTCGCGCTGCAAAAGCAATCGCATACTTAAAGCCTATTCTCGAAAACTTGGGTTGCACAAACATTTCTCTCAAGGTTGCTGAAAAAGAAAACTCCACTTTAATCGAACTCGAAGGCGAAGGTCTCGGCGTTATAATCGGTCACAGAGGCGAAACCCTCGACTCTTTACAATACCTTGCAGGCCTTGCGGCAAACAATGGCGGCGGATATTATAAAGTATCTCTCAACATTGGCGACTACCGTCAAAGAAGAGAGGAAACCCTCGTAAATCTCGCTTCCAAAATTTGCAAACAGGTTATCGAAACCGGCAAATGCCGTACTTTAGAACCTATGAATCCTTATGAACGCCGTATAATCCACACCGCTGTTCAAAACTTCGACGGTGTTACCTCGGCTTCATTCGGCGAAGGCAATGACCGTCGCGTTGTAATCGGTATTGAAGGCAGCGAACTCAAGCCTTTACGCCGCAGAGACGACCGTCGCGGAAATAATAATCGCCGTGGTCGTTCAAACCGTCAAAGCAATACCGTGACTTCTGCTCCCGCAAGAGAGCCAAAGAAAGATACCGATATTCCGCTTTACGGAAAAATCAACTAATAGTCAAAGGTGAAAAGACAAAAGTTTTTTCACCTTTTTTAATTGACATCACCCTGCGTTTAGTATATAATAAATCTATGAATAAATAGACGAATAATCTTTGGATATACTAATAAAGAATAATTATGATTGGAGGGACTATTTTGGAGAAATTTATTATCTCGGGCGGAAAAACCCTAAACGGTACAGTTCGTATTAGTGGCGCTAAAAATGCCGCTGTTGCAATTCTTCCCGCAGTACTTCTTGCAGACAGTCCTTGTATCATTGAAAACATCCCCGCCATTTCCGACGTTACTAACATTTTAGTTGCGATGGAAGCGTTGGGCGCAAATATAAAAACAATCAATAAATCAACCGTTGAAATCGACCCTCGCCACGTTGATTCTTTCGTTGTATCGAAACAAATGGCTGAAGGTATGCGTGCTTCTAGTTATTTCCTCGGCGCATTGCTCGGTCGAATGAGAAAGGCTCGTGTGGCTCCTCCCGGCGGTTGCAACTTCGGCGTTAGACCAATCGACCAACATATCAAAGGTTTCGAAGCGCTCGGTGCTAAAATCACCTTTGAAAACGGTCTTGTTGAAGCTTATGCCCACGAACTCAACGGTTCTTCAATCTATCTCGACGTTGTTTCGGTTGGCGCAACAATCAACGTTATGCTCGCTGCTGTTAAAGCGAAGGGTCTTACCGTTATTGAAAATGCCGCTCGTGAACCCCATATTGTTGACCTCGCAAACTTCTTGAACTCTATGGGCGCAAATATTATGGGCGCAGGCACCAATATCATAAAAATTCGCGGTGTTGACACCTTGAACGGAACAACATATAGCATTATCCCCGACCAAATCGAAGCCGGTACCTATATGGCGGCGGCTGTTGCAACAGGCGGAAACGTGCTTATCGACAACGTTACTCCGAAACACCTCGAATCAATTATCGCAAAACTTCGCGAAACAGGCGCTACTATCACCGAATACGATGAATCAGTTAGAGTCAAGATGAACTCTCGCCCCAAGAAGTGCAACGTTAAAACAATGCCTCACCCCGGTTTCCCAACCGATATGCAACCTCAAATCGCAACTGTTTTGGCTTTAGCCAAAGGGACAAGCATTGTAACCGAGGGCGTTTGGGACAGCCGTTTCAGATACGTTGAACAACTAACCCTTATGGGTGCCGATATTCAGGTTGACGGCAAAACAGCGGTTATTACAGGCGTCGACTCCTTGAACGGTGCGCCCGTTAAAGCGGTTGACCTTCGTGCAGGTGCGGCTATGCTTATCGCAGGTCTCGTTGCCGACGGTGTTACCGAAGTTGAAGAAATCGAGCGTATCGACCGCGGTTATGAAGACGTTGTCGAAAAATTGACAAATTTGGGTGCCGACATAAAACGAATCTACACCCCCGATACCGCAGAGGTTTTAAAACAAGCATAATCTACAGGTCAACTGCGGTTGACCTGTTTTTATTAAGAAAAGGAATTTAAAAATGTCTAAAATTTGTCCATTGTTCAGTAGTTCAAGCGGAAACAGTACATATATCGGAACCAAAAACGGCGGTATACTTGTTGACGCGGGAGCTTCTTTTAAAGGTGTATGTGAAAATTTAAAATCGACAAACTCGGATGTTGGGGACGTCTTTGCGGTCGCTGTTACCCACGAACACCAAGACCATATAAAAGGTCTCAAAACCCTTTTAAATAAGACTTCGGCTCGACTCTTGGCTTCAAAGGAAACCGCCGAAACGCTCATCCAAAACAATCTCGTTCCTCCAAAAACCGAGGTTATTGTTATCGAGGATAAACCTATTGAACTTTGCGGAACTTTAATCACCCGTTTCGCCACAAGTCACGACTGCGCGGGTTCCAGCGGATATACTTTTATTTTGCCCGACGATAAGAAATTCTCCCTTTGTACCGATTTAGGTGTTGTTACCGACAGTGTACGAAGCGCAATTATGGGAAGCGACGTTGTATTGCTTGAATCTAATCACGATATCGAAATGCTCAAAAAAGGTCCATATCCGCCATTTTTAAAGGCTCGTATTTTGTCCGACCACGGTCACATTTCAAACAATATATGTGCGAGTGAACTAAAAAATCTATTAAAAAACGGCACAACCCGTTTTATTTTGGGTCACCTAAGCCAACATAACAACACACCGCTTTTAGCCAAAAGCACCGCTACCGCGGCTCTTATGGACCTCGGAGCGCAAATTGATAAGGATTATATCCTAACTGTTGCAAAACCTCAAGCAAACGGAGTGATGATAATATGATAAAAGTAACTATTATCGCCCTTGGAAAATTAAAAGAAAAATATCTCGAAAGTGCCGTTTCGGAATACAAAAAAAGACTTTCGAGATACTCAAAACTCGAGATATTGGAGCTCGACCCAATAAGGCTTCCCGAAAAGCCGTCAGGGGCCGAAATTGATTCAGCCCTTCTAAAAGAAGCCGAAATGATTGCTAAAAAAATTCCGCAAAACAGTGACGTCTACACACTTTGTGTAGAAGGCAAACCCCTCTCGAGCGAGAAATTCGCCCAAAACATTTCCGAGTCCCAAAACAACGGAAAAAATTTAACCTTTATTATCGGTAGTTCCTATGGTCTTAGCGAAACTGTCAAAGCCCTTAGCAAAATCAGACTTTCGTTTTCTCAAATGACCTTCCCGCACCAACTTTTCAGAGTTATGCTTTTGGAACAAATTTATAGAGCTTTCAAAATAAACGAAGGCTCAGCATATCATAAGTAATTATTATAGAAAAGCCCTTTTATCGCGCAAGACGTACATTAGTACTTCAAGTGATAAAAGGGCTTTAAAACGTCTTATTAAAAAGACGTTTGGTCTGTGCTAATATAATAAACGCTATCCTTTTACCGCACCTGCGGCGACGCCTTTTATTATATACTTTTGGCAAAACAAATAAAATACCACAACAGGAATAAT
>JAZORM010000150.1:0-4915 GCA_045656585.1 Acutalibacteraceae bacterium | reverse complement strand
GAACTCGTAAGCGCTGACGACCGCCTTAGAGTATGCCTCGATACCAACCATATGCTTATCGATACCAATCTAAACCTTATCGAAAAAATCGGCGACAAAATCGTGACTCTCCACGTGTCCGACTATGATTTTATCGACGAAAAGCATTGGCTCCCGGGCGAAGGCAAGGTAGCTTGGCAAGCGGTTTACAATGCAATTTTGAAAACAGGCTATAATGGACCCTGGCTTTACGAAATACCTCTCAAAACGCCCAATACAATTGAGCGTAATCGCGACCTTGTTTTTGAAGATTTTATGGATAACGCAAACCAAATTTTCCAAAACAAACCTTTGGAATTAAAAGCCTTATAGAAACTTAAAATTTCCTTGACTTTTAATAGATAATTACTTATAATGGTTATTGTCGGTAAACAAAACCGACAATAACCAAATATATGCAGACGTATCGAAGTGGTCATAACGGACATGACTCGAAATCATGATGCCCCTTGAGGGACGAGGGTTCGAATCCCTCCGTCTGCGCCAAAAGATAAAGGACATACGATAAAGTTGTATGTCCTTTCTTTTTTTATTTATAAATATCAACAGGGATTCGAACAAGGAGGGAGCGTAGCGGAAGAAAACAACCTAAATGGTTGTTTTCGCCGACGCGGCAACGAGCAATGCGAGGCGATAGGCACGGAAGTGCCGAGACAAAATCCCTCCGTCTGCGCCAAAAGATAAAGGACATACGATAAAGTTGTATGTCCTTCTTTTCTCTAGGCGGAAAAACAAAAACCTTGATATCTTTTTGAGATATCAAGGTTTTTTAATTTAACGAATTGATGATTTCATTTTGCTTTTGTTTTCATACATAGCATCATCGGCGCGTTTGAATACGTTTTCAAAATGCAAATCCTTATCCGAATCAAATTTCGCAAAACCGCTCGCAATACTTACAGGGATTTTGACATCTTCTTTTTCCACAAAGGTATTCGCACATTTATGATTGAATTCCGATATAAGTTTTTCAAAATTTTCCAAATCGCTATTTTGAAGGACTACCAAAAATTCATCTCCGCCAATTCTAAAAACGGGACTTCTTTTAAAAACATCCGAAATTATTTTTGCCGCGGTTATAATAAGTTGGTTTCCTATGTCGTGGCCATACATATCATTAGCTTTCTTGAGGTCGTTTATATCAAGTACAGCAACGCCAAACACAGCGTTTTCGCCCTTTATTTCTTGGTCGAATCTAGTCGCCCAGGCTGTATATGACGTTGTATTTCTAAGTCCTGTGAGCGAATCTCGATTTGCAGAAATATACAAAAGTTTTTCGCGCTCACGTAAACGCATCGCCATATTTTCAAACGCTTTACTTAAAAGTTTTATTTCATACGTATTGCTTTCTTCGATTTCAACGTCATAATCACCGTTCGATAGTTTGACCGAAGCATCGGTTAAATTTTTCAGCGGGTCAACAATCTTTTTTACTACAACAACCGATATAAGCATAAACAACGCCGAAAGAATCAATACGGCGAACAAAATTTCAAAGGTGATATCATGTCTTATTTGTCTGATATCATCATAATCTGCCGAAAGAACGAGAGTCATTCCGTTTACCAATTCTTTCGATTTTTGCAAATATTTTTTAGAGTTCCCATTATCTTTCGTTTCGTCTTTATGTACGTCGGTACAAATTATTTCCCCATCCATCTCCAAATGAGCAAAACCGTTTTCATAAAGTTCAATTCCATGAACCGAGTCAGATAAAATCACGTAATCAAAATCCATACCCACTACGCCGATGAATTTCTTCCCATAATACATTGGTATCACATATGAAATCATCAGCATATTGTTATTTTGATTATAATACGGTTTCATCCAAATAGCTTTTCTTGCTTCATACGGTTGCCAAAACCATCCTACGTGCTCGGTATCGTCTTTTTCATATTTCATTATATCGGTAGGTTCGAGAGATAAAAACTCGTCTCCACCGTTTAATTTACTGTAAAAAAGTCCAGCCTTACTATCAGATATAGTAGGGTCAAACCTAAAATAATAAGCAACTGCACCACTGGTACTCGTATGTTTGGCAACGTCTACAAACATCTGGTCTGCGCTTTTTATAACCTTCTCTTGCAAAGCGCGATTTTCCACGTCGGCTTCACTGGTAAAAAAGTCCATCAAATAACTTTCCATTATTTTCACAGACTTTTCCATATTACTCAAGCTATCGTTTATTTGTGCCCCTTCATTGTCACAAGTAACCTTTACAAAATCTTCAGTTTGCGTTTGGATATATTTATCTACCTCATATAAACTAAGTCCGCCGATAAAAACCGTAATAGCAAATATAGCCAGTATAATAGTCGCCAAAAAGCGAAACCGCATAGAAAATGTTTTATTCAATTTTTTATCGCTTTTATCAAATGATTTTTTTGTACACATTATATTCTCCAACGTTCTTTAAAAGGATTGCTGTTTTGCCGGTAAATCAATTGTGCGGTTCTATTTTAATCACAAATATACCGCTTTTTAAATTTTTATTTTGTCTATTAAACAACTTAAAACCACAAAAATATATAATTACCCTATTTTCTCCTTAATTATAGCATTCGGGATATGACAAACCTCTTACAAAAACAAAAAATAAGCCGTCAATCAGACGACCTATTTTCATATTTGCTATTTAATTTTTTCTTTTCCAAAGCAATCCGCAAGTAACTTCCGCCCAGCTGTATTGGGACATATATTCACCCCAAAATTCAGGCTTTCCGTTTTTTATGTAATTAAAATAATCGCAATCAATTTTTTGAGGGTTTATGGAGTAGCTATAGTTATTTTTCTCAAATATATCTTCCATTCCAACCGACTCAAGAGTTTGCCGTAAATCACGAAATAATTGGTGGATATAATTTTTATTTTTTTGTTCCTCGTTATTTTCCCAAAGAACAGTTCCGATTTCCCCGACAGTAACACCCGCACCGTTTCGATCGATCAAAAAAGCAAATAGTTCTTTAGTTTTCGAACGTTTAAAGTTCAACTTTTCGCCGTACGCCAAAACCTCAAAGTTACCAAAGCATTTAACGGTAAGCGGTTTTTCCTTTTGGCGAATACCCTTTATGTTATCGATTTCCGCCTGTACGTCTTCCTTTGATACAGGTTTCATCAAATAACCCGAAGCGTGAAGCTTAAAAGCGGGAATCGCGTATTCCTCATACCCTGTGCAAAATACAATTTTACAATCATCACAAACAGATTTAATCTTTTCGGCAAGAGCCAATCCGCCCATACCTCGCATATTAATATCCAAAAAGGCGATATCAACAGGATTTGCTTTCACAAACTCATACGCCTCGTCACAGCTTGAAAACTTTGTTACCTCGCTAATATCGGGCGAAGCGCTGATTGCCGATACCAAAGCGCCAAGCATCAATACTTCATCATCAACCGCAATAGCAATCATATCTTCGCCCCCTTTGGAATATTTATAAGAACCTTGGTTCCGACACCCTTTGTACTTTCGATTGAAAGCGTTCCGCCGACCATAGCCTTTAGTCTTCCGCGGATATTGCGAAGTCCCACGTGCTTTCTTTCGTCAAGCAAAACCTCGGTATCAAAACCTACGCCGTCATCCTCAACCGAAACACAGTAATCGGTGTCGGTCTCGTAGGACACAACTCGGATTGTACCGCCTTTTTCAAGCTTCATCAAACCGTGTTTTATAGCGTTTTCTACGATTGGTTGAATAGTCAGCGCAGGGATATGGAAATCCCCTGAATTCATTTCAAACGAAAAAGTCATATCGGGAAATCTGACGTTTTCGATTTTGATATAATGATGTACGTGTTCCATTTCCTTTGACATCAAAATCGGTTTAGGATTATCTAATTCCCCGAAATTACCGCGTAAATATTTAGCGAAATTATGAACAAGCTCTCCTGCTTTCACAGGATCTAAAATACAAAGTTGCTCAATACTGCCAAGGGTATTATAAATAAAATGAGGTCTGATTTGGCTCATCATTGTAGAAACCCTGTTTTCAGTGAGTTTGGCGTTTAACGCAATCCTTTCGGTTTCAAGTTCTTTGGCTTTAGTGAGCGCATTAATACTGCTTGGTATAATTTTAAGTACCGCTATCATTACCGCAACGAATAAAAAGATAAAAATACTTTTTGAAGCAATTCCATTTTTCCAAACACCAATGTCAATCATAATAACGTCAACCGAAAACGCCAAAAGAGGTAAAATCAAACCGATATATAGCCAACGTTCTTTCTCTTTCGTACCAAAAAACTCGCGAACAAGACAACCCAATATAATTACGTTCGCAAGTATTTGCACAACAGCCCAATAAAGCCAAGTATCATAAAACAAAATATCAGTGAATATTGGTAAAAGAGATATTACCGCGATATATGCACCTAAAACCGTAACTGTTATTGTTCCGATGCTTTTTGTCGATTTCAAAAAATGAACCTGTGCCAATAACAAGAAAAACATATAGAATATCATCGAGAAGCCAAGTATTGTTGTATTAGAAACAACCGACTCGCTCCAAAACGAAACACTATCCGCGCTATATGCAAAATATGTACCTGCGAACAAAATCACAACGCCAAATAACCAAAGAATATTACTTTTCTTTATATGTATGAGTGTAGAGAACAATGCGCCACCTAAGAATATCAAAGAAACAATAATAAACAAAAGTCCTATATCTCTTTGTGATTCACCACGCTCTAAGACGCCTTTTTCAAACTCTATGCCAGTCCATAGCGCAACATTTGACAATAATTCATCAACGGCAGTTTCATTGCCGAATTTATGGGGATTGTGGATAAGAATTTCTATCGGATTTTTTAGGTCGTTTTTGAATGTGTGCGCCGTCCAACCAATACAACAAGCCGAATCGCCGAAAATAGTA
>JAZORM010000149.1:0-10707 GCA_045656585.1 Acutalibacteraceae bacterium | reverse complement strand
TTCTTCATCGCTCACGAGGAGTTTTACACTCATAAAAGGAGTGTCGTTGTCGAAAGCGGAACAGGTGATAAAGGTTTTCTCACCCTCGCGCGAAATTTTAATATCAGTCTCTTTAGCGTTTTTGAAACGCGAGTACATTTTTAAGGCGGCGTTATATGCGCGTTCTTTTACAACAACCGAAAGGGAAGTCTTGAGCGTTTCAGCAACGTCTTTGCCTTTTTCGGTTATGGAATAAGTATCTTCTTCGCGGTTTGTAAGTTCTAACTGACCGTTTTTGCAAAGGTAATCGATAGAATCATTTACCTCGAAACAGTTTGCAATACCTTCATAGTGTAAGGTATTTGCCAGTAGGTTGCCCGGAATTTCTTTATCTATTGTCGAGAAGATATAACATATAAGCACACGGATTTCCGCGGATGTGAAAAGACCACCAATTTCGGAAACACCGGCTGATAAAGCATCTTTTTCCAAGGAAAAAACTCCTTTATATTAGTTTACAAATTTGTCGTGAACAGCGATTACAGCGGCATCAGCTTGATTTTCATCGATAAGAACTGAAACCTTGATTTCGCTTGTTGAAATCATACGAATGTTGATACCAGCATCGAAAAGTGCTTCGAACATTTTAGCAGCAACGCCGGGATTACTTTCCATACCTGCGCCTACGATAGATACCTTTGATACACATTCATCATAGGTAACTTCTTTAAAGTTGAGGCTTTCTTTGAGACCTTCGATAACTGCAACAGCGTCTTCACGGTTGTCTTGTGATACGGTGAAGGTGATGTCCTTTGTATTGTTACGACCGATAGATTGTAAAATAATATCTACGTTGATTTTAGCTTGTGCTAATTTGTTGAAGATTTTGAAAGCGATACCCGGTTTGTCTTCGAGTTCTACGATTGAAATACTAGCTACGTTATTGTCTTTGGCAACGCCTTTGATTAAAGTTTTTTCCATTTTAACTATCTCCTTTACGATTGTACCTGATTTATGTGGTTCGAGGCTTGAGCGAACTTCGAGCTCAACGTTGTATTTTTTAGCCATTTCAACCGAACGGTTGTTAAGCACTTGTGCTCCGAGGGTTGCAAGTTCAAGCATTTCGTCATAGCAAATTGCATCCATTTTTTGAGCATTTGGAACTTTACGTGGGTCAGCGGTGTATACACCGTCAACATCGGTATAAATCTGGCAAAGGTCGGCCTTTAAAGCTGCGGCAATAGCAACAGCGCTTGTATCAGAACCGCCGCGACCCAAGGTTGTTACGTCGTCGTATTTGTTGATACCTTGGAAACCTGCCACGATAACGATTTTCTTCTTGTCGATTTCTTTCTTAAGGCGTTCACTGTTGATGTTTTTAATACGAGCTACGGTGTGGTTGGAGTCGGTATTGAAACCTGCTTGCCAACCAAGAAGAGAAATAACGGGGCAGCCCATTGTTTCAATTGCCATAGCAAGAAGTGAAATCGAGATTTGTTCACCTGCGGAGAGAAGCATATCCATTTCTCTCTTTGAAGGGTTTTTGGGATTGATTTCTTTCGCTTTTGCGATAAGGTCATCGGTTGTGTCGCCTTGAGCGGAAACTACAACGATTACGTCGTTGCCTTTTTTATAGTCTTCAACTATAAGGTTTGCAACGTTGAGAACTTTTTTTGCGTCGGCTACTGAAGAACCGCCGAACTTTTTAACTATTAAAGCCATTATATTACCTCCGATTAGAGCATAGTTTTGAGTGTTTTAACCGAAACGCCGTTTTCGAATAGGGCGAGTTTGTCTTTGATTTGGCTGGAAGGCGCTTTTTCGGTTAGGAAAGCGATTTCACATTTGTCTTGGTTTTCGACACATTTAGTATCGCCAAAAATCTTTTGGAAATTTTGTTTTAAAGCTGTAAAATCGTCTGATTTAACTGTTACGAAAAGTTGGGTTTCGGGAACGTACGATTTATCTACGTAATTGCTGTCTCCGTCTTCCCAAGAAAGATATTTACGAGCGTTTAAATGTTTAACACAGTCCATCATATCGGCAACAACCGCACTAGCGGTAGCTTCTTTACCCGCGCCCTTGCCGTAGAAGACAACTTCACCCGTTTGGTCTCCGTTTAGCATGATGGCGTTGAACACGCCGTTAACACCCGACAAAATACAGTCACGATTTACGAGTGTTGGAGCAACCGAAGCGGTAATTTTGCCGTTTTCAAGCTTTTTCGCGTGACAGATTAGTTTGATAACATATCCGAACTTTTCAGCATAAGCTACGTCGTCGAGAGTGATTTTTGAAATACCCTCGGTTGCGACTTGGTCGGGATATACGTGTTTTCCAAAGCCTAAAGCTGCCAAAATACAAATTTTACGACAAGCATCGTGACCTTCAATGTCAGCGGTTGGGTCTTTTTCAGCGAAGCCTAAATCTTGAGCCAACTTAAGCGCTGTGTCGAAATCCATATTGTCTACTATCATTTTATTTAAAATGTAGTTGGTGGTTCCGTTGAGAATACCCCAAATTTCATCAATTTCGTTAGCGGACATACATTGCATCATAGGGCGAAGCACGGGGATACCGCCGCCAACCGAAGCTTCAAAAAGGAAGTTTACGTTATTGTCATTAGCGATTTTTATAAGCTCGGCACCCTTAGCGGCAACGAGTTCTTTATTTGAAGTAACAACGCTTTTTCCAGCAAGTAAGCATTTTTTGACAAAGTCGTAAGCGGGGTTTACCCCACCCATAACTTCGGCTACAACCTTAACATCGCTATCATTTAAAATTTCATTGAAGTCTTTGGTGAATTTTTCGCTATAGGGTAATTCATCAAAACTTCTAAGGTCGAGAATGTGTTTTACATTTACCGGGGTTTTAATACGACTTGCAATACGTTCGGGATAGTTGATTAAAATTTCAGCAACACCTGAACCTACAACGCCGTGACCCAAAATGGCTACGTCAATCATTTTTTGCTCCTAATATTCTTAATGTTAAATAAAATATAATACATATGGGATATATTATATAATATAATGCGTAAAAAATCAAGTAAATTAGCAATTTTTGTAAATCAATACGAAATTTTTAAAGAATAGGGGAATATGTTTGGAATCAAAATGCAAAAAAGAATTTATTATAAACGTTTTATACGCGGTTATTATGCTATTTTTAGCGCTTTTGGGAAGTTTTGTTGTTTTTAAGTATTTGCTTCCGTTTGTTATTGGGACAGTTATTGCCTTTGCGGTTCAAAAGCCTTCGCGTTATTTGGAAGGGAAAACTCATTTTAAGAAAAGTTTTATAGCGATTTTTTTATCGCTTTTGGTTTACGTTGCAATTTTTGCTTTATTAGTGTTTTTAGCATATGGAGTTATAAAATTTTCGCTTATTTTTGCCGAAAAATTGCCTGAAATTTTCGGTGGTTTAGCCGGAGTTTTCGATGCGATAGAACAAAAATATTCAAACGCTTTTTTGCTTTTGCCAAAGGAGTTTTCCAGTGGTTTTAGCAAACTTATGGATAATACGCTATCGCTTTTTATTGAGAAAATCGGCGGAAAAGTTTCGGGTTTTGCAGGTAGCGTCGCAAAGGTTTTGCCATCTTTTTTTATAAGTAGTATTGTAACGTTGGTTGCTACTTGTTATATCGCTAAAGATTATGATTCTCTTCTTAAATTTTTCAAGAGTTTTTTAGGTCGAAAAACAAGCGAAAAAATCGTTAAAATTAAGAATATTTTTGTTGGAAGTGTGCTCAAAATTGTTAAGGGATATGCGATTTTGCTTTTAATAACCTTTTTGGAATTGTACGTTGGATTTTTGATAATTGGGTTGGAATTTTCTTTTGTTTTAGCGATTTTAATTTCTTTGGTAGACCTTTTACCTGTTATTGGAACGGGTACTGTGATGATACCTTGGGCGGTGATTTCGGCACTTTTGGGAAAGGTGAGACTTGCCGTATGTTTAGCGATTTTGTATGTTGTGATACTACTTTTGAGAAACTTTTTGGAGCCTAAAATTATTGCAAATCAAATTGGTATAAACTCTTTGTTTACGCTAGGGTTTATGTTCTTGGGGCTTAAAGTTTTGGGATTTTGGGGTCTTGTTTTGTTTCCAATAATTTTTATCGTTACAATAAAATATTACAAATCGGAAATGTAGTAAGGGTTGTCAGTTTTAGCACTTTGGCATAGTATGTATTGACGGAGTGACCTAGAATGAAAAAATATATTATAAAAACAGGTACTGTGACCTATGCGATAAAGGGTCGAGACCTGCTTAGAGCTAAAGGGTTTAAGGTTAAAATTGAGCGTATTACAACCGAGAAAAATCAAGGTTGCGGTTATGCGATAATTTTAGACGGAGAACTTAAAAATGCTGAACAAACACTCCGTGAAAACGGAGTAAAAATACTCGCTATTAAAGAAGAATAAAAAGGGGCATCTCGGTAATCGGGATGCCTTAATTTTGGGGTGATTTTTTGATATATTTTGATAATGCTGCGACAAGCGGGAAAAAACCGCAAATAGTGATAGATACTGTGAATTTTGCTCTTAAAAATTTGTCGGCAAATCCGGGGAGAAGTGGTCATAATTTGTCGATAAAAACGGCTGAAAAGGTGTATGAAACAAGGCGGAAAATATCGGATTTTTTTGGTTCTGAAGGTCCTGAAACGGTGGTTTTTACCCAAAATTGTACGCATAGTATAAACTGTGTTTTAAAAGGAATTTTGCGTCGAGGGGAACACGTTGTAATTTCTGAGTTTGAACATAATGCGGTTATGCGACCGCTGACAAAGCTCGGTATTGGATATACGATGGCTAAATCGGGAGAAAATTTTGATAAAACACTTGAAAATATCAAACGCGCGATTAGACCTAATACAAGTCTTGTTTTGACTAGTGGAGCGTCTAACGTTACGGGTGAAATAATGCCTTTTTGGGAGATTGGAAAACTTTGTGAAGAAAAGGGTATAAGATACTGTGTGGATGGCGCACAAATAGGCGGAATTTTGAAGATAGATATGAAGAAAATGGGGATTGATTATTTGTGTTTGGCTCCGCACAAAGGATTGTACGCCCCGATGGGAATAGGTATTTTAATTTGCCGAAAACCCATTGAAAAATCTTTGATTGAAGGGGGCACGGGGACCGACTCGCGCGATTTTTCTCAACCAAAAGAATTGCCAGAGTCACTAGAGAGCGGAACCCAAAACGTTCCTGCTATTTTGGGTGTTTCGGCGGGGATTGATTTTGTTAAGTCGGTTGGAATTGATAAAATATATTCTCACGAAATGGCATTGACACGCAAACTTTATGAGGAACTTTCTAAAAATAACAATATTTTACTCTATACGAAATTTCCCGAATATAACCTCCGCGTTCCTGTTTTGCCCTTCAATTACAAAGGGCTTAAAAGCTTTGAAACAGCCGAAATTCTTAATAAATACGGCATAGCCACAAGAGCGGGATTTCATTGTGCGCCAACGGCTCATAGGAAAATCGGAACTTTGGAAAATGGGGCGGTTAGGGTGAGCTTTGGCTATTTCAATCAAATGGATGAGGTTACTAAACTTATAAATATCTTAGGTAGTGAAAATTTTATTAAAAATCTTTAAAATACCTATTGTGTGAAAGATATTTTTGTGTTACAATATACGTGTATAGTTATATTATAATATAAAAAAGGAGTTTTTGGGTTTGAGCGGCATATTTAATGCGATTTATGCGACGTGGAATCAAATTGTATACGCGGTATCAAATTTTCGTGTATTTGATGCAATAGATATTCTTGTAATCGCTTTTATAATTTTTAAAGCGATAGGCTTTTTGCGCGAGACAAGAGCCGGACAATTGGTAAAGGGGCTTTTGATACTTTTCGTTATGTATATCGTTTCGGATTGGTGGGAGTTAGCTACGTTAAAGTGGATACTCTCAAAAGTTATGGACTCGGCAATTATTGCTGCTGCCGTAATATTTCAACCCGAACTTCGTAGAATACTTGAAAACGTTGGTAAAACAAAATTTGCGCGTGAACGTTTCTTCGACGATAAAGAAAACGCTGTTAGTGAATCGATTGACAAAATCGGAAAAGCGGCAGGTTTTATGTCGGAAAAGAGAATCGGAGCGCTTATCGTTTTTGAGCGCACAACTCAACTTGGCGAAATAGTAAATACAGGTACTGTTTTAGATGCCGCGGCTTCGGTTTCGGTTGTTAATAATATTTTCTTCCCGAAATCTCCGCTCCATGACGGTGCTATGATTGTACGTGAAGGAAGGATTTTGGCGGCGGGTTGTATATTGCCTTTGACCCAAAGTGATAATTTGAATCTATCATTGGGAACAAGACATAGAGCCGCTATTGGTATGAGCGAAAACTCGGATGCGGTTGTATTGGTTGTATCGGAGGAAACAGGAAATATCTCAATCGCTGTTGGCGGTAAAATCACAAGAAATTATAATTCTGTTACCGCTATTGCGGAACTTCGCCGACTTTTGATTTCGGATCAAGAGGATACAAATGGCAACAAAATTGTTAGTGTTATTAAAAACATTAATCCGTTCAAAAAAGAAAGGAAGGATAAATAATGGCTGAATTAACAAAATTTTTATCTTCCTTTTCATTGAAAAAATTGCTTTATAACCGCAAGTTTACGGTTCCTTTTTCGCTTTTATTGGCTTTTGTTTTTTGGCTTTTGATTATGATTAAAGAAAATCCGATAATCGAGCGTAGTTTTGCTAATATGACCGTTAACGTAAACCTTGAGAACACTATAGCGTCCGAAAACGGAATGAACATTATCGGTGATATTTCGGAACAAAAATTTACCGTTGTTGTTCGCGGTCCAACATATCTTATAACCTCTCTCAAGAGTGAAGATTTCAACGTTTATGCTTCGGCGGCTTCGGTTGACGCTCCGGGTGAATATAACTTGCAGGTTAACGCCACTTCGGTTTCGGCTGATAAGGGATATGAGGTGTTGAGCGTTAGTCCTTCGAATTTGAAGGTATCCTTCGACTATATCGAATCCAAGGAATTTACAATAAAAGCCTTGGCTGAGGGTGTGACCGCTAAAAAAGGTCTAATTGCGGAAAACAGTGTTGTTAGCGGTGCTGAAAGTGACTCAATAACAATCACAGGACCACGTTCGGTTCTTAATAAGATTGATTCGGTTGTAGCTTATACAAAGGTTGATAAAACTCTCGAGGTTAGCGAAACCTTTGATGCCGACATCAAACTTTATAATAAAAAGGGTAGAGCGGTTAGTATGGATAATTTGACCTTGAGCGAAACCAAGGTTAAGGTTACCGTTCCGATTTCAAAGAAGAAGACCGTTCCTGTTGAAGTTGCTTTTGCAAATCTTCCAGAAGGCTTTGAAAAAAAATCTATTCCGTTTTCGATTGACCATGAAACTGTTACTGTAATCGGAACTCCCGAAACGGTTGATAATACCAAAAAGGTTACTCTTTCGGCTATCGATATAGCTGCTGTTTCAAAAACTTCTTCGAGCTTTGATGTTTCGGCTATGTTGCCCGACGGTATTCGTTTGCTTGATAATATCGAACACTTTACCGTTAAGTTTGACCTATCAAACTATCGCGAGACGGTTATTGAAGTTAAAAATTTGACTATCAAAAACTTGGATAAAAATCTTAAAGCTTCGGGCGATAAGATAAAGAATGTTAAGATTTGCGGTCCGTCCTCTGTTATTAGAAGATTTGAGGAACTTGACGCGTATGCAGTTGTTGACCTATCAAACAAAAAGGCAGGGCAACATTCGGTTGAAGCGTTTATAAACTTCAAAGAAAACGAAAAAGTTTGGGCTTTGGGAACTTATAATGCAACCGTCACAATAAAATGAAAATAAGGGGCTGAATGCAGCCCTTTATTTATTATAATAGTTATGGTTAGTCGAAACAGTAAAATAATTTACTGTTTCGACACCAAATCTTTGATTTTGGGGCAAATTTTCAATGAAAATTTGACTATACCCATTGCAATGAGTGTCGTGCACAAATGAATTTTCAAAAAATTATTTGTGCGAAGCCGATAAAATCGGCTTGTCGAAGCGCTTTGCAGCGTTTCGACAAACTACAATCATTATAAAAAACAGTTTTCAAAAAATCGCATAGTATATTACGGAGGGATTTTATGAAAACGGTTTTGATATTGGCTTGTCTTATTTTGGCGGTTTTTGGTTTGAGCGAATTTATGCACATTTTAAAACTGTATCAAATTTTCCCAAAACCAAAGCTTTTGACTCATATTGTGGTTGATTTAAAAAATGAAACTGCCACAAAACAAATAAGATATATTTGCGAACAATATTTGTGGTATGGAAAACGATATGCCGATTTTATTGTTTTTGACGCTACAAGCTTAGATGATGAAAATTATATAGCCGCGAAAACCGTTGCCGAAAAATACGGTTTTAAAATAAACGAGAGAATTTGATTTGAAAGGAAGGTTATTATGGAAAGTTTTATAGCGGAAATTGTTAAAATAACCTTTCGAAACGAATCAAATTATTATACTGTTGCGATTTTAAAATCAGGTACTGAGGAGTTTACTGCGGTTGGTACTATGCCTTTTTTAAACGAGGGCGATACTGCGGAATTCACAGGTGAATTTACCGTCCATGCGACTTATGGTGAACAATTTAAGGTTGAGAGTTTTGAGCGAAAAGCCCCTCAAAACAAGGCAGCAATTTTGAAGTATTTGTCTTCGGGTTCGATAAAGGGTGTTGGTCCTTCTACTGCGGCTCGTATTGTTGAGAAATTCGGAGAAGAAAGTTTGGAAATTATCCAAGATAATCCTTCGGCTTTGGCTACAATTAAGGGGATTTCTTTGTCAAAGGCGCTTTCTATAAGCGAGGAATATCACAAGCAATACGGTATTCGTGATATTATGCTTTTACTTTCAAAGTTTAATATTTCGCCCGATAGATGTGTTAATATTTATAAAAAATATGGCGCGAAATCGATTGAGGTAATAAGAGCAAACCCGTATGTTTTATGCGCCGAAGGTATTGATTTTAATTTTGAATTAGTAGAGGATATAGCAACTGATTTTCAGTTCGATATGTCGAGTGAAGAACGTATCGCGGCGGGGATTGAGTACGTGCTTAGGAAAAATCTCTTTAACGGGCATACCTGTTTGCCTAGGAAAAAATTTGTTCCTGTTGCTTGTAATTTGCTCGGTTGCAAGGAAAGTGTTGTTGAAGTTTGTATTGACAAACTTGTTAATACTTTTTGCCTTTGTGTTGAGATTATAAATCAAGAGGAATATTTATCAATTCCTGATTATTACAACGCTGAGCAACATATTGCCGCTCGACTTTTCTCGGTAAAACGATTTTTAAATAGTGCGGTTACGGTGGACAACCTTGAGATTGAAAGTGTTGAAAAGAATCTCGGTATTAAGTTTGAACATTTGCAAAAACAAGCAATTCACGAAGCTTTTGAAAGCGGAATTTTGATTTTGACGGGCGGACCCGGTACCGGAAAAACAACAACATTAAATGCTATTATTAAACTTTTCGAAAATCGAAAACTCAATATAGAATTGGCAGCTCCCACAGGTAGAGCGGCAAAGCGCATTACCGAGCTTACGGGTAGGGAAGCCAAAACGATTCACCGTCTACTTGAAGTTGAGTGGGGCGAGGGTGATAAACAACAGTTTGCGAGAAATGAGAAGAATCCGCTCGATTGCGACGTTATTATAGTTGACGAAGCCTCGATGATAGATGCGATTTTATTTGATAATTTACTTAAAGCTTTGAGACTTTCTTGTCGAATTATTTTGGTTGGCGACTCCGATCAATTACCAAGCATTGGTGCGGGCAACGTTCTCAACGATATTTTGGAAGCCGATATTTTTCCGTCAATCAGGCTTAAAAAAGTTTTTAGACAGGCGGATAAAAGCCTTATTATACATAATGCACACGCTATAATAAACGGTGAAAGCGCCGATTTTTCAAAGAAGGATAGCGATTGTTTCTTTTTGCAAAGAGGGGATAAATATTCGGCAGTTCAAACGGTTTTGGACCTTGTGTGTGAACGATTGCCTTCGGCGTATGACTTGAATCCAATAACCGATATTCAGGTTTTGTGTCCGTCGAGAATGCTCGATACGGGTACGGTTAATCTTAATAATCTTTTACAGTCTCGCCTTAATCCTTACACAAAGGGAAAACCTCAGTTATCTTTTAAGGGGATATATCTTCGTGAGGGCGATAAGGTTATGCAAATAAAGAATAACTATGATTTGCAGTATAAAAAGGATAACGGGGAATACGGAAGCGGAATTTTTAACGGCGATGTTGGATATATTACTGATATTGATATCAGAGGCGGTATAATTAAAGTCAGGTATGACGATAAGGTGGCTACATATTTTTCGGAAGATTTGAGCCAGTTGGAATTAGCCTATGCTGTGACGGTTCATAAAAGTCAGGGCAGTGAATATGATTATGTTATAATTCCGCTTTGCGATGTTCCGACTAAACTTATGTACCGCAATTTACTGTATACCGCAGTCACAAGGGCAAAGAAGATGCTGATTCTTGTTGGTAACGAGAATATATGGGACTCGATGGTTGAAAATAATCGAAAAACACTTCGCTATACTTTGCTTCAAAAATTTTTAAAGGATAATGCTATAAGTGGACATTTTTAAAATTATTGTTACTTCATTTTTTCCTAATAAGTGTATTTGTTGCGGTGAAGTTATCGGTGA
>JAZORM010000148.1:0-2541 GCA_045656585.1 Acutalibacteraceae bacterium | reverse complement strand
GAACTCTCACTTGAACAGTTAAGGCAAAGGCTACATATCAGCAAACGCAAAGCAGCTTGGATGTTAAACAATGGGGTTATCCCGTGTAGAATTGTGAATACTCCAACGCACCTCCGCTACTACGTGAGCGAAGAGGATTTGAGAGCGTATATGAAGCAAAGCGTAACCGAAAGCAAGAAGGAGTTTATCCGAGGACAATTCTCCTCCCGTAACAAAGATGCACCGCAGACTGAAGAAGCCTACGGTGCAGAAATAAGTGTGTTCGCCTACCTAAGCAGAAAGGATAGGAACAAGTTCGAGCGAATACTTGAAAAGAGACTCGCGATATACCCCGACGCATTATCCGTCTACCGAGTAGCGAAAATTATAGGCTACTCGGAGAGGACAATAAGATGGCATATAAACAAAGGTCGCCTCTTCGCTACACTACAAGATCGCAAGTACCTCGTGTCAAAATACTCACTGATAAAGTTCCTTGCCAGTGACAAAGGATTTGCTATGCAGCCGAAATCGGAGTGGCATGAGAAAGCGATAAAGTGGTTTATAGAGGTGATGCATAAATGACGAAAGGAGCTCGAAAGAGCTCCTTTTTGCTGTTGAAAAAATATGTGAACTGTGATATAATAAACTCACCGATAAATAAGAATTCGGAGAAGAATACGAATGTCGCTATTTGAAAAGATGAAAAATAATACAAATAATACCAATTATGCTTTTTCTGTAGTAAAATCTTACTATGAAAAATATGGCAGAGAGACTTCTTCATATGAATTGATTTCTGCAATAAGAAACGAATTTAAAGGTTTGAATTTGGAATTTAAACCGTCAGAAATAAAGGAATTTATACGCTTGGTAGATGAAGAATTCAAAAGTTCTCAACTTCACAAAATTGTAGATGACAACAAAAAGCGATTTCCAAATGGGGAGGATTTGTTTATAATTCTAAACGCCGATGATTTGGATGAAAAATGGCGTTTTTTTAAGCTTATTACTTGTTATAATGATGACAATTTGGATGAATATTTAATAGATATTGAACTTGGAAAAAACACTGTATCTCCGCGTTCTTGTTTCGATATTAAATATGAACACAAAACAGAATTTGGTGTTAAGTGTACATGCTTGGATGGATCGCCTGACATGCGTTATAAAAACAATTTTTATTCTTATACTTCAACCGAAAAAATCGAATATGTCATTGCAACAATATGTTTAAAAACAGGGTATACCGCACAAATTAAAATTAAAGGGTATCCTAGGAATCAAATAAACGCCTTTAAAAATTATTTGGAAGATGTTGGTTTGCTGTAATGACCACATAAGTGTGTGTTGAAAGCGGAGGGCAATATGACAAAAAAACTTCACGGCTTTGTAGAAGGGACATCTAATATTACATACCTGCATCTCAAAGGAGCAAAAAGGCATCGTAGCAGGTGTATATATCACGGATATAACAATTCTTGTAAATTTAATAAACACTGTATTGGTTCTGCTCAGTGTCCTTTTTACGAGGAATACAATTACAACGATGAATTAGACACATCTCCTTCAAACATTTATAATGATCAAGATTTGTTTAAAAAACCTAAAGAAGAACGGTTGTTTAAAAGATGCAAAGCTTTAGAGTTCAAATATATTAATGTGCCTCTCGGGAAAGAGTTGCCTGAACAAATGTTGGTTGATAAGGAAATCAAGTTCTATGAAAAACATTTGCGTTTTGAAAAACCGGTATTTGTCATTTTTAGAGACAATGAATACTACTTAGAGTGCAACTATGCTACCTATATTGCTGCAAAACAATTATCAAAAAACAGAGTGAATTGCGTTATAGGTACATGCGATGATGCCTTAAGATATGATAGTTTCTACTCAGTAGGAACAAAGGTAAAATTTAAAAGTAAAAGTGGTGTCGTTAGCAAAGTTGAAAAAAACAAGATAACACTCTCTTTTGATAATTACAAGGATATTAAAAGAGATATTTTTGATTTGGTTTTTGACAAAAGCTGGGTAATCATAGACTAAAAAAGAGTGACAAATTCCAATTTGTATAGCAGGCTTGGAAGAGGGGTATTCGTCTTTGACGAAGATTTTTCGCCTTGCCGCTTACAAGCGAGCTTGACGCGCTCTACGGCTCAAATGCGAACCCCATTCTGCGACTCGGAGAGTCACAGAGGGGCGTTAGAATCCTCTCGTACCGGAGCCAAAGAAATAAAAAACAACCGAGCTTTTTGGGCTCGGTTGTCCTTTTATTTGGCGCAGGAAGAGGGATTCGAACCCCCGTGGCTTTTGGCCTAACGGTTTTCAAGACCGCCTCGTTGTGACCGCTTCGATATTCCTGCGTGTAAATTCATTTACACGTAGAGGATATCGATGTGGCTCCGAAATTTATTTCGGAATCCGCTTCGCAACATTCGCCAAAGGCGAAATATTCCTGCGTGCAAACGAAAAAGTTATTAAATTAATATTGTTTTAGATGTGCCTGTTTTTGCGATTTTCGGACTAGCGAAGTCGGAGGGCAAGCGGTCTTAGGAAGACAACTCT
>JAZORM010000147.1:0-14107 GCA_045656585.1 Acutalibacteraceae bacterium | reverse complement strand
TTAGCGCGGCGCCAATCTTCAAAGTCACTGGCAGCAACGGTCATAAGATATTCAATAACGCTTTCGCTCATATAACCCTCTTGTGCGAAGAAATGAACCGCAGCTTCGGGGTCTTTGCGTTTTGAAATTTTACGCTTTGCGCCGTTGTCAAGCTTCATAATGGGGGAAACATGACCAAACTTTGGAACCTTGAAGCCTAAAATTTTGAAAAGTTGAATGTGCTTCGGAACCGAAGAAATCCACTCGTCGCCACGAAGAACGTGGGTTGTGTGCATTAAGTGGTCGTCGATTGCGTGGGCGAAGTGGTAGGTTGGGATACCGTCGGACTTTAGAAGTACGAAATCTTCATCGTTTTCAGGCATTTCAATCTTGCCCTTGATAGCATCTTCAAAAACAATCTTGTGTTCTTCGTTACCCGGTGACTTAAGTCTTACAACAAAAGGTTTGCCCTCATCGATAAGCACTTTTGCTTCTTCGAAAGTGATGTTGCGGTGCTTTGCCCATTCGCCGTGGTAACCTGTTCTGATTTTTTGTGCTTCTTGTTCGTTTCTTACAGCTTCGAGTTCTTCAGCTGTGCAAAAACAAGGATATGCTAAACCTTGACGGATAAGTTCTTTAACGTAGGTTTGGTAAATTTCAGCACGGTGACTTTGTTGGTAAGGGCCGTAGTCACCCTTTTGTTCGCTACCGCTTATAAAACCTTCATCGATAGTGATGCCAAAACGAGCAAGACCGCCAATAATATCTTCAATACCGCCCTCAACCTCACGTTTTTTGTCGGTATCTTCGATACGTGTGAAGAAGATACCGCCCGAAGAGGTTGCGGTTATACGGTTAACAAGTGATGCAAATAAAACGCCAAGGTGTAAATAACCTGTGGGGCTTGGTGCTACACGAACAACCCTTGCGCCCTCGGGTAAATTACGAGCGGGGTAGAGGTTTTCGTAGTAATCGGGGGTTTTTGTAATGTTGGGGAGCAACAACTCCGCCATTTTAATATTATCTGACATAATGACTCCTGTTTCAAAAAACAAAGGGTATTAAGAAATACCCTTCGTAAGATTTAATCTTTTGATAAAAGTTTGTTAAGTTCGGACATAAAGGTATTGATATCCTTAAATTGACGGTATACCGAAGCGAAACGAACGTAAGCAACTTCATCAATGCCCTTAAGCTTTTCCATAACAAGTTCGCCGATTTTTTCGCTTGTAACTTCGCGGTCGAGCGAGTTTTGGATGATAGCTTCGATATCATCAATCATTTTGTCGAGCATGTCGATAGAAACCGGACGTTTTTCACAAGCGCGTAAAAGACCGTTCATAATCTTGTTGCGATTAAATGTTTCGCGAGATTTATCTTTCTTAATTACGATAATAGGAAGACTTTCAATTATTTCATAAGTTGTGAAACGTTTTGCGCATTGTAAGCACTCACGTCTGCGACGGATTCTTTGACCTTCGTCGGTAGGGCGAGAGTCGATTACTTTGCTTTCTTCGTAGGCACAAAAAGGACAATTCATATCAATTACTCCTTAATTTTTAAATTTTGTCAAATTATTACTTGTATTATACTACATATAGTGGTAAAATACAAGTGAAAATTTTATATTTTGGAGGCAAATTATGGCTTATTTACAGTTAGAATCAGTAAAAAAGGGTGACGTGGTTGCGATTATGCATACCACAATGGGTGATATCAAGATAAAACTCTTTAAAGAACAAACCCCTAAAACCTTTGAAAATTTCACAACCCACGCTAAAAACGGCTATTACAACGGTCTTATTTTCCACCGTGTAATCAAAGATTTTATGATTCAAGGCGGCGACCCAATGGGTAGCGGTATCGGCGGTGAATCAATTTGGGGTAGAAAGTTTGAAGACGAATTCACACCCGAACTTCATAATCTTCGCGGTGCTTTATCTATGGCAAACTCAGGTCCTAACACAAACGGCAGTCAATTCTTTATTGTACAAGCAAACACTGTACCATCTAATATGCTTGACCAAATGGAAGATTTACCCGACGCGTTCCCACCTGAATGTGCAAAGGCTTATGCTGAAATGGGCGGTACACCTTGGCTTGATTTCCGTCACACAGTATTCGGTCAAGTTTACGAAGGAATGGACGTTGTTGACGCTATTGCAAACGTAAAAACAGGTATGGGAGATAAACCTGTTGTGGCAGTGGAAATTGAAAACATTGAGATTATAGAAATGTAAAATGTTGTATGGTGAGGGATTTCTCTCACCATATGTTTTTTATAAATACAATTTATCTTTTTTAAAAACTATGTTTTTTGGTTAGCAATACAATTATTTAACGATTTCCTTCTTTACCTACTTGAAATAGGTTTTTAAAGTGTTATAATTATAATAGATAAATAAAATGGGAGATGTAAAAATGAGTACAGCTTCAAAACGGATTGATATGTGTCACGGTCCGATTTTTGTAAATGTATTGCGCTATACAATACCAATAATTTGTACATCTATATTACAGCTGTTGTTTAATGCGGCAGACCTTGTGATTGTTGGTCGTTATTGCGGTAGTAACAGCGTTGCTGCGGTAGGAGCTACAAACTCGCTTATCCACCTTTTTGTAAACTTGTTTATTGGTTTGGGTGCGGGTGTTAGTGTTGCGGTGGCTTATGCTGTTGGTGAGCGCGACGACGATAAAATTTCTCGAGTTATACATACTGCGGTTCCGTTGGGAATTATATGCGGCGCAATTATAACTTTCGTGGGATTAACTTTATCAAAACCTATTTTGGGTCTGATGGGTACTCCCGATGAAATTCTTCCGCTTTCGTCTCTTTACACAAAGATATATTTTTGCGGTATGATACCAAGCTTGGTTTTTGAATTTTCGGCGGCTGTGTGTCGTGCTTCGGGAGATACCAAAACACCGCTCAAATTCTTGAGTCTTTCGGGTCTTATAAACGTTTTGCTTAATATATTTTTTGTTACCATATTTGATTTGGACGTTGCAGGTGTTGCACTTGCTACAGTTATAGCGCAGGTTATTTCTTGTGTACTTATGATTGTATTTTTGGCTAGAAGAAACGACTGCTTTAAATTGAATCTTCGCAAAATACGTTTTCATAAAAATGAATTCACAAGAATTTTAAAGATTGGTTTGCCAACAGGAATTCAAAGCTCGATTTTCTCGGCATCAAACGTTATTATTCAGTCTTCGGTTAATAGCTTTGGCGCAGCGGCTATTGCAGGTAATGCGGCGGCTGCCAGTATAGAGGGCTTTGTTTACGTTGCGATGCAGTCTTTCCATCAATCTTCACTCAATTACACAGGTCAAAACTTTGGCGCAAAGAATAGCAAACGAATCAAAATGGCTTTTTGGATAAATATGGCTTGTGTTATGGCTATCAGTTTATTCCTTATAGCGTTAACATTGATTTTCTCTCGCCAATTACTTGCGCTTTATATAAACGATAATCCAAGTTCGATTGTGTTTGGTTTGAAGCGATTTTCGTATATTTGCGCTTTCTATTATATATGTGGCGTGTATGAAGTTTTGAACGGTTTTATTCGCGGTATGGGACACTCGCTTATTACAATGTTTATTTCAATTTTCGGTGTGTGTGGTGTAAGACTTGTTTGGATATTTACAATTTTTAAGGCGCATCATACGCTCGACACGCTTTACGTATCTTATCCGATTTCGTGGATAGCTTGTATTTTGGCTCTTATCGGAGCGTCTGTTGTGATTTATAAAAAGGTCAAGAAAAAGTTTGGTCAATAACTGAAAGAATAAAAGAATAAAAACACTTCTCTTGCAAAAGATAAAGCAAAAGGAGTGTTTTTTGATGCGTGTGAATAGTAAACGATATGCAAAAATGGTTAAGAAACAATCTGGCAACTCGCCGATTTTAAAAGATTCGCTAATGGCTTTTTTGGTGGGAGGTTTAATATGCGTTTTGGGGCAACTGCTTTTGGAATTATATTCTAAAAGTTGCGGTTTAGATGAGGAGAGGGCAAAGGCACTCGTTACGGTAAGTTTAATATTTTTATCAGCTTTGTTGACTGCGCTCGGAATTTTTAGCAAAATCGCAAAATTTGCGGGAGCGGGTACACTCGTACCAATTACCGGTTTTGCAAATTCGGTAGTTTCTCCTGCAATAGAATTTAAGGCAGAGGGGTTTGTTTTAGGCGTTGGTGCCAATATGTTCAAAATCGCAGGACCTGTAATCGTTTACGGTACCGTTGCGAGTGTGGTTTATGGGGTTGTTTATTGGATGACGACGTTTTTTTAATGTGTAATGCGTAATAAAATGTGTCGGCTATGTCGACAACATATAAAATGCTTGACCGATTTGGTCAAGCATTTTATATGTTTTTTGCGGATTTGCGAATTTCTTTGGGTGTTTTATCAAAGTATTTACGTAATATTTTCCTGAAATATGAAGTTGAACTAAAACCCAAAGAGTCACTAATTTCTTGAATGGGTTTATCGGTGGTGGTTAGCAATATTTTTGCTTTATCGCACATTATATTCTGTTTTATCTCGTTTGGAGTTTTATTTAAGGTTTTCTTAAACAGGGGATAAATGTTTGATTCGCTAATTGAACATAAATTTGCGACTTGGGAGATTTTTAAATTTGGGTTTTGTTCCAAGTATTCAATAGCTTTTTGAACTGTGGTATTTGAATTGGAATTTTTGGTTTCTAACATATTGTCGGAAACTTGACTGAAAAAATAATATAGTTTCCCAATACCTTTACCGGTAATAGGTACTTCATTATAAAGTTCTTTAAATAATTCTATACATTTTTTCGAACAATCTATTTTTTGCAATATAAAGTTTCTATTTATTGGTGAGATTTTAAAACCAAATGAATAAAACTTTGTTTCATCATTGTTGTTAGAAAACCATTCCGAGCGGTATTTAAGTCCTTTGGGAATATAAAAGATTTCGCCTTCATTTAGTGTTAAAACGGTGTTTTTAGTTGTTATTCTGCCTTTTCCGTTTATGATACAGCCGAAAAAATGTGACGGACATTCAGAATGTGTTTGGTCGTTAAGATGATATTTGTTGAATTTATAGAAATTGAAATTAAACGTTTTATAGAAATTTGCTTCAGTCAACACAATATCCCCCTTGAATTTAATATAATATTACCTTTTTTAAAATATAATAACATATTGTTTGCATAAATACAAGAAGTTATAATTATAAAAAAGGGAGTGTTGATTTGAAAAAAATTAAAATTGCTCAAATAGGTCTAAATACATACAGTCACGCTACTGATGTTTTTGAAACTTTAAAAAAACAAAAGGATAAGTTTGAAATTGCAGGTTTTGTTTTGCCCGAAAATGAAAGGGAAAGGTTGCCCAATAAACTAAATGTTTTTGACGGATTCAAAGAGTTGACTTTGGATGAAGTTTTAAATGATCCCCAAATTGAAGCGGTTGCGATAGAAACCGATGAAATATATCTTACAAAATATGCGTTAATGGCGGCAAAGGCCAATAAGCATATACATATGGAAAAACCAGGCGGTAGGAAGCTTTGCGATTTTGAAGAACTGATTTCTATCATGAAAAAAACAGGTAAAGTCTTTCATACTGGATATATGTACCGTTATAATCCTTTAATAAAAGAAATGATTTCGCGTGTTAAAAACGGTGAATTTGGCGAGATTATAAGTGTTGAGGCGCAAATGAACTGTTGGCTTTCTCAAGAAACTCGCCAGTGGCTTAAAGATTTGCCGTCGGGTATGATGTTTTTTCTCGGGTGCCATCTTTCAGATTTGGTTTTAACGCTACAGGGAAAACCTGAAAAAATAATACCGCTAAATAAATCAACACATCTTGACGGTGTAACTGCTGATGATTTTTCTATGGCGGTTTTGGAATATGAAAAAGGATATTCCTTTATTAAAACTACCGCTGTAGAAGTTTCGGGTTTTGTAAGGCGACAACTTGTAATTAACTGTGAAAATGCTACTTTAGAGCTTAATCCGCTTGAATGGTATGTAGACGGTGAAAAACTTGTGACAAAATGCGTTTTAAGAACTGCAAAAGAAAATTGGCATGAGAAAGGCGTGACAGGATACAGCGAACCATGTAGTCGATTAGGTGCAATGCTCGATGGATTTTATAAAATGTGTACTGAAGAAATAAAAAATCCATACACACTCGATTATGAGCTCGATTTATATAAACTTATTTTGGAAACTTGTAACTATAAAGGAGAAGGCAAATGAAAAAGGTATTACTTATAGGCGGTGGCGGTACACTTGGAACCTATACTGCAAGGGAATTATTAGAACTTGATTTCAACGTGGATATAATATGCCTTGAGGATAAAATATCGCAAAACAAGAATTTGAATTACTATAAATGCGATGCGAATTTAGAAACTTTAAAAGAGTTTTTAAAGGATAGAAAGTATAACGGCATTGTCAACTTTATTCACTATCCCGATGTTGAAGTTTATCAGTCTATACACGAACTTTTAATTTCAAAAACAGAGCATCTTATAGTTTTATCTTCTTATCGCGTTTATGCCAATGAGCAAATCCCCGTTACTGAAACCGCACCCAAACTTTTAGACATATCAAAAGACAAGGAATTTTTGAAGACCGAAAAATATGCTCTTTCAAAAGCGAAACTTGAGAAATACTTATATAACGAGCGCAAAGGGGAACACTGGACGGTTGTGCGCCCTGTAATTTCTTTTTCAAAGCTTCGTTTTGATTTGGTTACATATTATGGCTATGAATTGTTTGAGCTTTTCAAAAAAGAAAAACCAATACCGTTACCCATAGAAGCAAAAAACTTAACAGCAGGTATTGATTGGTCGGGCAACGTTGGGAAATTGATAGCGAATTTGTTATTGAAACCTGAAACATTTTGCGAGGCATATACAGTGTCTTCTGCTCAAAATCTCACTTGGGGAGAAGTGGCGAAGCTTTACGAAAAAAATATCGGCGCAAAATTCGAATGGGTTTCTACAAAAGAATTTTTAGAAGCTGTAAATTATAACAATTATTATACATTGATTTATGACAGGTTATTTGACCGTAAAATTGATAACAGCAAAATCTTAAATGCCACAGGTCTTACGAAAAGCGATTTTCTTTCAATAGAGGATGGCTTAAAAATAGAATTAGAATTATTAAAGGATGGAAATGTATGAAAGCAATACTTGTAAATGATGATAAATCTTTAAGATGGGACGATGTTCCTGACCCGATTTTAAGTAATGATGATTGTCTTGTTAAAATTGAGGCTGCGGCGCTTAACAGAGCCGATTTAATGCAAAGAGAGGGTGATTATCCGTCACCTGCAGGTTGCCCTGAATGGATGGGACTTGAAATTGCGGGTACAATTGTTGAAATTGCCAATGGTGCAAAGCAAAAATCTAATTGGAAAATAGGGGATAAGGTTTGCGCTCTCTTGGGCGGCGGCGGTTATGCCGAATACGCAAATATAAAGTATGATATGTTAATGCCAGTACCGAAAAACTGCTCAATGGTAGAGGCGGCAGCTATTCCCGAAGCCTTTGCAACTGCTTATCTTAATTTATTCATTGAAGGCAATATTAAAGAGGGCGATACTCTCTTAATGAATGCTGGTGCTTCCGGACTCGCATCTGTAATTATACCTATGGCAAAGGCTTTTGGTATACGGGTAATCACCACCGTTTTGACTGAAGAAATTGCTAACAATATAAAGCACCTAAATGCAGACAGAGTTGTAGTTACAACAAAAGAAGATATTGCAGAGGTATTAAAAGAAGAACTTGAAAACGGACATCCTGTTGATGTTGCTATTGACTGCTTGGGCGGAGAGATAATGGGCAAATGTATACATTATTTAAAGCATGGCGCCCGTTGGATTATGATTGCGGCTCTCGCAGGAACAAAAACCGAAATCGACCTTAAAAACATTTATGTAAGAAATGTAAGGATTATCGGTTCAACACTTCGTTCTCGTACTCCAGAAGTAAAGGCGCAAATTTTGGCAAAACTTGTAGAAGATGTATGGCCAAAGGTTGAAAGCGGAGAAGTTAAACCTACAATTTATAAAGTGTTACCCATTGAACAAGCCGAAGAAGCCCACGATATTTTATATAAAGGACAGAATGTAGGTAAGGTTGTTTTGTCTGTAAGCTAATGGGTCCTATTTGACCACAAGCAGAAGGCTTTGTCTTAGGCGTTGGCGCTAATATGTTCAAAATCGCAGGTCCTGTTATTGTGTACGGTACGGTAGCGAGTGTGATTTATGGGGTTATATATTGGATAACCACTTTATTCTAACACAAACGGCTTGACCGCGTTGGTCAAGCCGTTTTAAACGTTACATATGTCCGCCGTCGATTTCAGCAGTGTTTTTTCCGTGGATAACAATTGATCTATCTTCGGGTATATATGAATCGGGGAAATGAATCATTACATTTTCTTTTTCGAGTTTTGTTTGTAAACTGCGAATGTTTACATCGGAAACGGAAGTGTTACATTTGACTGCTAAGGTAGCAGCTTCGCCTGCTGCTTGACCTGTTAAAATTGCAGGTGGAATTACGCGAAGCAAATCCCAACCATATCCTGTTCCGTCGGCACTTCTACCTGCGGTGATAATGTTTGGAAAATCTTTTCTTGTTAATGCTCGTAGCGGTACTTCAAATAAATGGTCACGATGTTCAAAGTCGTTGATAGCACATACCGAATCATCAAAATGACGATAAGCATCTGAAACTTTGAGCGAATAATCGCCTTTTATGTGGGCGGTGGTGCGGAATTGAGGCATACCGGGAGTGGTTACGATTTCACGTGATTTTCTATCCGTGTTTTTGAGTTTTTCAAGAATAATCAAATGATTACGTACAATATAGTCGGTAACTTCTTCGGCAGAAAGACCGGACCAACGGGGAACATCGTTTGGTTGTTTGTCGCCAAACAGGTTGATATTGCCACCGCTTATGGAACTGTATATATTGCGAATATCGTTAGATTCAATTGCTTTTTTGCAACTGTCGAGTGTAATCATCTTTGCGGAAAAAGTGAAGAAATTTTCACCGCTGACAGTGGGGATTCCGCCACGGCGTAAAACATCGCAATCGCCTGTGGTGTCGATTAAAACACGGCAAGGGTAGAACTCTGTACCGCCTTTGCTTTCGGTAACGACACCGGTGCAAATATTGCCGTCCATAATTGGATCAACTGCCATGCAATCAAAAAGAATATCGGCACCGCTGTTTTTTAGCTCTTCAGTCAACTGATAGGCAAAAATAGCAGGGGAGTAACGTTGAATATATCTTACATCGGTTGCCTCTTTTGGCTCACCGTTTTTCCACTCGTCAGGTATAGAATCCCAACCAAGTGTTGCACTCATACGAAGCCATTTTTCAGCAAGACCAAAAATGATTTGTTTACCACGACCGTTACACATTGGAACAAAAAGATTGATAAGTCCCAAAGTTCCAAGACCGCCTAATATGTTGCTTTTTTCTAAAAGCAGGGTAGAAAGTCCGTTTTTAGCGGAGCTAACCGCCGCTGCTACGCCGGCAACACCGCCGCCGCAAACGATAACATCATACTGTTTTTTTACAGGAATAGATTTTGAATAAGCTATATACATATTTTCTTTCCTTCACTTTTCTTATAATGTCGAAAGCAGTATGCTTTCTTTTGTACATATATTGTACCATTTAGCAATCACAAAGTCAATCATTCGAAATAATAATTCTAGAAGAACACGAAGTGATGCAAAAAAAGGCTTGACCGTTTTGGTCAAGCCTTTAAGTTAATGTTTTTTGATATGTTTAAAATTGCCGTAGGTTTCGCCGACTGTTTCGTAGAAGGAGAAGGTGTGGTCGTATTTTTTGAGAAGTTGTTGAACGGTTGTTAATTGGTGTTTATTTACAACACAAATAAGTACGGTTTTTTCGGTTCCTGTATATGCGCCTTCGGCTTCTATTTTTGTTGCTCCGTGTTTTAAAATATGTGTAATTTCTTCACAAATTTCATCAGGGTGGGTAGTGATGATTGTGAATTTAAAAGCTTGTTTTGCGCCTTGGATAATATAGTTGCCTACAAAGTTTGTTACAAAGCAATAGGTGATACAAAGCGCTACGGGTTTATAATCGAGAAAACCTTTGTCGGAATAGACAAACAAAGAAAGTATTGCGACAACGGTGTTTATTACAAAAGTCACTTTGAAAAAATTTGCGTCCGGTCGTACCTTGTTTATATATTTGGATACAAACTCCATACCACCGCTTGAAGAACTGTTCTTAAGACACAATCCGCAAACGACACCGCTTATAACACCGCTTATGATAGCAGGGAAGATTGTATCGTGACCGCCGGCGTTATATTGTACCGTATCAAGACCGCTTTTTTGTAAATAGAGGTAGGAAAAAGAATATACAAGGGTGAAAACGAGTGAGCGGTAGGCGTATTTTCTTTCGATTAAAAAGAAAGAAAATATACAAAGCGGAATATTTATGAGAAGCGACATATAACTGATGCTAAAACCTGTTTTGTATTGTATCATTGTTGCGATACCGTTGATTCCTGCGGGGGCAAAATGGTTTTCAATAATGAAAACGTAGTAGTTTATTGCCAGTAATAACGCCATTGCGATTACTATTATGTAGGATAAGATGCTATTTAATTTTTCTTTCATTTTGAAACTCCCAAAAAGTATTTACATTTGATAGTATAATATGTTATAATGTATTTGTAAAATTAATAAATGTGATAATTTGCATTAATTTTTTAAATAGGAGAAAGTATGGAAATAAGAAATTTGGAAACCTTTGTTTTGGTTGCCCAAACCAAAAGTTTTACGAAAGCGGCGGAGCAATTAAGTTATGCTCAATCAACCGTCACAATCCAAATACAACAGTTGGAAAACGAGTTGGGATATCCGCTGTTTGATAGAATAGGGAAGTCGGTTTCGCTGACGGCAAACGGTAATGAATTTTTGAATCACGCCACACAAATTTTGGCTTTGGTTGATAAAGCGTCATCGCTTAATAAAAATCTAAAAGAAACCAAGGGCGTTTTGCGAATAGGTGCCTTGGAGTCGCTTTTGCTGTCCCATGTTTTGAAGGTTGTTCCAAAGTTTAAGGAAGAATATCCAATGCTTGATATCAAACTTGAGATGGGACATTCAACCGAGTTGATTCATAAACTAAAAGAAAACGGTCTTGACTTGGTTTATGTTTTCGGTGAGGTGAACAATGACGTTGACCTTAAAAGTTTTTACATAAAGAAACAAGAAGTGATTTTTGTTTGCGGAGCAAATCATTATCTGGCTGACAAAAAGGGAATAACCCTTGAAGAGTTGTTCGCGGAAGATTTTATTATGACCGAAAATACAGGATTTTGTAATACAACACTTAAAAAAATAGCTTTTGAAAACGGGTTTATACTTAAAAATAAAATCGAAGTTGATAGTATTTTTGCGGTTGCTGAGCTTGTTAAAGCAAACGGCGGACTTGCTTTTTTGCCTGAATGTGCTGTTGAGAGTTATTTGAAAAATAATACGCTTAAAAAGATTGAAATTGATTTTGATAAATATGTTTATGACAGCCGTATTTTATGTCATAAAAATCGTTGGATATCTCCGCTTATAGAAGAATTTATAAACAAACTTAAAAACGAAACCGAGTTGTAGAAATACAATTCGGTTTCGTTTTTTTAACTCTTTTTAATTATGATACTGAATAATTTGTTTAATAAAATCGAAAAAATTATAATTGAGATTACTGCTAGAAAAACATATAAAATTTCGTTTTTGATATAAATCAAACTACTGTGGAACAAGGTTAGGAAAAGTCCTTGTAAAACATAGATTTCAAGCGAGATTTTAGAAACTTTGTTCAAAGCTTTGAATTCAAAATCTAAAAGTTCGAAAATAGAAATTATCAGCACAGGAAACACAACCGAAGAAGCCATTTTTAAAATTATTGTGGTGGTTGAGTTTGTCAAATTGAAATTAGCAAAGATATAAAGTATTAAAAAAACAACTAAAAGCAGAATGATTTTATGTTTGAAGTTGAATTTTATATTAGCATAAATAACTCCCACACTAAACGCTAATACCGAAATATACCACATATCCCAACAATTATTTATATGACATAAAACAAAATATACGATATATCCAATTGTGAAAATTGAAATTTTGCCGAGTTTGGTTTTTGCTTTGAAGGCTATGTAAAACAAAAAGTATAGCAGAAGGGTTGCTTGTAGATACCAACCGTATTTTATAACGGTGTGTCCGAAGAAAAAGGAAAGAATGATTTGTTTGGTAGAGAGCGTTTTACCAATAATTTTCCAAAAAACAAGATATATCGCAATAAGGATTAGATTTTGAATATAGAGGGGTAAAATCTTTGTTTTTGGGAAGGCTTTTATATATTCTTTTCCTTTCAATTTATAGGATACGCTAAGACCGTATCCCGAAAGAAATAAAAACATAGAAACTGAAAGGTATCCAAGCGTGTCTACAAGATGGTCACCGAAGGTTCCTTTTAGGAAAACGGTATTCTGACCTATGTGGTGAATTAAAACCATTATCGCAAATAAACCTTTTAAAGCATTTGTTTTTTGAATAGGAAAAAAAGATAGTGACTTGGATTTTTCTTTGGTTAATACCATAACAATCGCCTACTTTTTATTTAGTCGTTTAGATATTCTTCAATGCCGTTTTCGTTAATATCGTTAAAAAAGAACTCTAGTTCTTCTTTTGCTAATTTGTATTCAACTCCGCGATATGCGGTTTTGGTGGGGTAGACGTTTAATAAATCAGCACTGATTTCAATGAATTTCTCAGGGTCGGTTTCGCCGTTTTTTGATATTTTGACAATGACTAAATATTGATATTTGCCAATAGGTCTTTCGGTGGATTCGTTATAGTCTTCATCGAAATAAGCAAAACGGGTTTTGATGTTGAGCTCTTTTTGGTTTGCTATAGCTTCCAAAGGTTTTATCCATTCTTGCGCCTTTTGGGACATCTCATTTTCTTGGAGTGAAATCTCGGTTGTGTCGAGATTGATATTAATCGGTTGAGGATTTTTTCTTGTTTTTGGGGTGGAGATAATACCGTCCCAATATTCGTTTATAAGTTTTTTTGCGACAAATGATTTTGCGACTTCACCTATCATATAGGATTTTAATTCACCTTCGGGTTCGCCTTTGATTTTATAGGTGGGGAAGAAGGAATCCTTGCTGACGTTATAACTTATTTCGATATCGTATATATTTTTCCAAAGGTAGATTTCGGGTTTTAGGAAAACATATTTTATAGCAATGCTTTCTTCGGTGAATATATAAACTACAGGGAATAGAAATGCAGTTCCTATAAATAATGCAATTCCGATTATAAAAAACAAAATTTTATCAATTATTTCATTTGTTTCAACCAAAAAGAAACATATAAAAAATATCAATAAAGAAGTGAGCAATGATATTATAAAATATTTGTTTGGTACGATTTTTTTCATTATTTTCTCCGCCTTAATAAGTTTCGATTAGGGTTTCGTCTTTAGTGTAGTTGATACGGTAACGCTTACCATCGAGCCAAAGATTTTCAACCTTGAAGTACTCCCAATCATCCGGTACTAACGGGTCCACGCTAACTTTTGTGTCTTTAAGGTCAATGCCAAAAAGTCCCGAAAGCACAAGGTCGCAAAAGAGGGAGTGATTATAGTCTTTTCCGCGCTCAATTCCGCCTTTTTCACTGAGCCATCCTTTTTCTTCAAGTTTTCTTCTTGCTTCCCAAACACCTGTATCAGGGTCGTAGTTTTCGTCTATCCAACAAACTATACTGCCGTCGGACAAGGTTCTTCTATGAGCCTTTGCATATTGTAAAAGCAAACTATAATAATCGTTTTTATCTATCACGTCTTGGGTATAATTGCGAATAGCATTTGCAACAGCAACCAATGTTTGCGAAGTAGCAAAAGGCCAAGAGGGGCCATTCCAAAGACATTCGTGTGGATGTTCTTCCATAAAGCGTTCGTGTCGGCGTTCGGCTGAAGTGATACCGTATTTTCCAACAAATCCGTTTTTATCTAAAAGTTGACTAAATGCCACGCATTTGTCGTTGTCGGGCAAATTGAAATACCAAGGGAT
>JAZORM010000146.1:0-2298 GCA_045656585.1 Acutalibacteraceae bacterium | reverse complement strand
ACCCGTTGCTTCGAGGATATAAATGTGAACCGTGAGCATGTTGCGGTGCGCGGAAGCGATGATATGATTTTGTGGGAGAGAATGAATGGCGGTGAAGCTGTTCTTACTATGGATAATCACGGTGGTCCAACTTTTCTTTCGACCTGGAGTGACGTGGTGCTCTTTAGTGAAAAGGGCAGAACCTTTATGATAATATCCAAATGTACTCGCGCTGATAATAAGCAGGATATGATACCGATATATGAAGCGGTGGATGACACCCTGCTTAAATGGGAGTACAGGGGTGTGTTCTCGGAGCATACGGGCGAGTGCATAAATTTTGTTAAAATAAAGGATAAATGGGTTTTGATTTATTCGCCCTATAATAATCCTCAATATTTTGTCGGCAGTTTTGATATTGAAAATTATAAATTTATTGTTGAAAAACAAGGAATACTAAGTTATGGTTATGTAAGCCAAGGAAGTAAGCTATATGATATTTCGCGCGGGTTTTATGCAACAAGCACCTTTACGGGCGAGGGCGACAATACATATATAATGGGTTGGATTTCCGGCTTTATAGATACTATGGGTTGGAACGGTTGTGTTTCGTTTCCAAGAACGCTCGATTTGGACAGGGAAAACAATTTGATAATGAAACCATCAAATACAATTGAGAATTTGCGCCAAAAGGAAATCGAATTCGGCGCGAATATGGAATTGGGACGTTCTTTCGAATTGGATATTGATATATCGCTTAAAGAAAACGAGTCGCTTGAAGTAAGTGTTAAAAACAGTTTTGAACTTGAAATTAAAAATAATCATTTTAAATTTAATGATGTTGAATTTGTTTTTGAGTCAAGCGCAAATATGGATATAAAAATATTTGTTGACGTAACCGTTGCTGAAATTTTTATGTGTGGCGGTAAGATTTCGGTTTCGCGTTGTTTTAAGCAGATAAATGAAGGCGTGTGTGTTGATATAAAAACCGACGGCGAAATCAAAAAAGCAAAGGCGTATAAGCTTTAAAATAAGAATACCTAAAATGGATACACTATAAAGTGTATCCATTATTTTTTAGGTGATTTTTTGAAAATAAAAGTGTTTTTTGCAGACCTTCTCTATTTTATTATAGGTAGTATTATATATTCGGTAGGGGTTATATGCCTTTTGTCGCCCAATAAAATTTCGCCCGGTGGGTTTACGGGTGTTGCGACAGTTTTGAATTTTTTGTTTTCTTTCCCTATTGGTACGGTTGTGTTTTTGCTCAATATTCCGCTTTTGGTGATAGGGCTTTGGAAATTCGGAAAAGAATTTATACTAAAAACTGCTTTGGCTACGGCGGTGGTTTCGGTTGTGCTGGATATCGGAGAGATGATTTTGCCCAAAATAGAGATGGATTTAATCTTGGCTTCGGTTTTCGGCGGTAGTTTTATGGGGCTTGGGATTAGCCTTGTTATGCTTCGCGGAAGTACTACGGGCGGGGTTGATATTGTCGCAAAACTTATAAACAGCCGTTACCCTTATTTGAGCGTGGGTAGAATTATGCTTTTTGTAGACGCGCTGGTGGTTATCTTTTCATCGATAGTCTACAAAAACATCCAAAGTGCGCTTTATTCAATAATTTCGCTTTATGCTTCATCGAAAATAATGGATTTAATGTTATACGGTGCTGATAAAGGAAAGATAATTTATATAATAAGCGACCAAACACAAGATATAGTGTCCGACATATTAAATATAGTTAACCGCGGAGTGACAATTATAGACGTTGTGGGCGGTTATAATAAGGTGGCGAGAAAAATGATTATGTGTACCGTAAGGCGAAATGAGGTTCACTCGGTCTATAAATGCGTCAGAAATGCCGATAATAACGCGTTTGTTGTGGTTGCCGAGGCGGGAGAAATTTTTGGCACAGGTTTTAAAAAATAAAAAATTTATATAAATATGAAAATAACACTTGATATTTATATAATTTGTGGTATAATAATTTTTGCTCCCACTAGATATTGTGTTTTTAGAAATTGCACATTTGGAATAAAAATTATAGAAATTCGAGAGGTAAGGATTATGAAAATTATCAAGAGAAGCGGTGCTGAAGTTACTTTTGACCCCCAAAAAATCGTTATAGCGGTTACAAAGGCGAATGAAAGCGTTGTTCCCAGTGAACGTATGAGCGCAATTCAAATCAAACGTATTGCTGAAGACGTTGAAAGTGCGGCTGCTAATATCAACCGTTCTCTCAGCGTGGAAGAAATACAAGATATGGTAGAAGACCAAATCATGAACCAACGCGCATTCGACGTTGCACGTCGTTAT
>JAZORM010000145.1:0-9239 GCA_045656585.1 Acutalibacteraceae bacterium | reverse complement strand
ATCCCTTTCTCCATATAAAAAATAAAAAGAGCAGCACTTTCGTGCTACTCTTTTTATTTGGCACGCTGAAAGGGATTCGAACCCCCGACCCTCTGCTTAGAAGGCAGATGCTCTATCCAACTGAGCTATCAGCGCATATGCTGTGTTTTTCCACAGCAATAGACATTGTATCACAATGCAATCAAATAATCAAGTGTTTTTTAAAAAAATCCCCGAAAAATTTCGGGGATTTTAAAATTTACGCTTTAACCTTCTTTGAAACAAAGAAAACTGCAACTGCTGCTACGAACAACATTACTGCATATCCCATTGAATCAGAAGTTTGTGGTGACAATTCACCTGTTTCATCTTCAACCTTGTCAGCTGTCTTCTTATCGGTTACAAGAGCAACTTTGTCAACTTCTTCATCAAGTTCGAAAATTACTTTGCCATCTTTAATGGTAGGTGTGATAGTAACAACTTCGTCACCCTTTTGAACCAATACGTAAACGTCAGATGAAGAGGAAATTCCCAAAACGTCGAGAACAACGTTCAAAGGATATTCAGCCTTTTTGTCGATGTCTACATCGTAATGACCAACGATCTTAAGATCCTTTTGTTTAGTTTCATCTTTGAGACCTGTCAATACATTATAGAATTTTGTATCAACTTTTTTGTCGATCTTTTCTACAACGATTTCAATCTTTTGGTCGTTTTTGTCTGTAGCTATAGCACCGGAAATTACACCTTGCGCTTCAGCTGAAGGAGCTGCAATAGCCACACACACACTTGCTGACATTACTAAAACTACTGTTAATAAAAATGCCACTACTTTTTTCATAATTATTTCTCCTTTTTATTTGTTTTTATATAAAATAATTTTAAAACCGTTTCATAAAGCGACTTTTCATCCGCTATAAAAGTTTCGTGGATTCCGTCGCTACCCGTTTTTCCTTCTAAAGAATGAAAATTAATCGTCATATCGGAAACTTCGGTCGCCAAATACGACACCTGAGTTATATCAATATCAGTAACTGAATTTTCAGCCACTTTCTTATATATATCAACCGGTAAAGATAAATCTTTTTTAAATTTATGTTTTGCCGAACTTATAAACGCTTTTATAAAACCTATATGTCTATTCATACGCGGTTCATTACTTTCTTCGCGGTACTGCAAATACCTCAAAACGTTTGAACCGTTAAGCGTTATTTCGTTTCCCTTTTTCCAAGTTTTATCATAGAAAGACATATCAATCGGCAATTCGATTTTAACACCGCCGACGCTATCTACCACCGTTGCGACGCCATCCATAAAAATTGTATAATACGAATTTATGGGAAGGTCATACAAAAATTTCGACACCGCTTTACTTGTCAGCATTGAAGAATGCTTATCATCTTTTCCGTAAACGTACGACAAGCATATTTGCGCGTTATCGGTATCTAAAAATTCATTGTCAATATCATAAATATCTATATCAGCCAACGTATTTCGCGATATGGCGAGGATATTTAATTTCTTACTTTCGGTGTCAAGTGATAACAAATACAGCGCATCCGCCTGACGATAACGTTTATCGGAAATTTCATTTTTATCAACGCCGATACAAAGAATATTTATAAGATTTTCGTTATAAACGTATCCTTGACCGTTGTGAAAAACCTCGGCTGAATCACCGTATGCTTCCTCGCTTGAAAAATCGTCTTCAAAACTGAGTTCCTGTCGCAAACGCGCTTCACCAACTTCGATAACGACAACCGCCGAAGCCAACAACACGGCAATTACACAAAACGCTATTATCACATATTTATTTTTTAACACCTTAAGGATTTTGGCTATCATACACCAACACCCCTGATACTATAAAACGCTTCTTCTTGTTATTCATACAAGTTGAAAGGGTTATAATTTTATCTTCGGAAGTGACCTCTAAATCTTTTTTGATTTGGGAGTTCATATCGCGCACGTTAAATATTCTCTCGATATAATCGGAGCGTTCTTCTTCCAGTAAAAAATCGTTATTAGCAAGTATATGCTTATTATCCCAAGTACAAGCCGCGAATATCTCATACTTCAAAATGCGATTTTCCAAATAAACGTTTATATAACGGTTCTTCTCAAAAAAAGAACTATCGCGAAATTTTTTAAGGCTTCCAAACATCGTTCCGTTTTTCATATTGTGACCGTATATCACAGTATTAAAATCGGAAAAATCTTTATTGTTGTAATCCTCAGTATAAATACTGCCGTATGCCGAACGATTTCCGTTAACAGTGTGGTCCAAATAATAGCTATTGCTTTCTTCGCTTTGCAAAATCGGATAATCAATGACGGTATTTGGAATATTTATCCAAGCATATATATCAGGATTTGCCTTTTTGAGTTTTTTGAAATTAACCGGAACGTCTACCTTAACCTCTTCTTTTTGCGAAGATGTCGATGATACCGTTACTTCTTTCGCAAACTGTTTCATTTCCCACACTTGATAATAGTGAACAGCGAAATAAACAACACAGGTTAAAAAGACTAAAAGTGACACTATCAAAAGACAACTTGATATGATTTTTCGTGCCTTATTTATGATAATGCACCTCCAAAATTTACATTCTACCCAATTAATGTAATTATACAATACTATTTTTCATTTGTCAACTTGTATTATCGCACAAAAAAGTGTATAATTATTATACAAAATGAAAAGGAAAAGCATTATGGAACGAGATCTTTGGTCATACTTAAAAACAACAAATAAGCCTATTGTCCTCTACGGAATGGGCAACGGTGCCGACAAAATAATAAATGTATTAGATACTTTTAAAATCGAATTTAAAGGTGTTTTTGCGAGTGACGGTTTCGTCAGAAACAAACAATTTCACGGTCACAAAATCTCCAGCTACAAAGAACTTAAAGAACAATTCGGCGAGATGATTGTCTTATTGTGTTTTGGAAGTAGTTTGCCCGACGTTATTGATAACATCAAAAAAATCGCAGCCGAACAAGAATTATACGCTCCCGAGGTAGCTGTCATTGGCGGTGGGCTTTTCGATAATGAATATTATAACAACCACAAATCCGATTTCGACCTTGTTCGTTCGAAACTTGCCGATGAGACGTCCGTAAAAACCTTTGACAACATACTTAAATACAAATTGAGCGGTAAAATCGAATATTTGTTAGATTGCGAAGTCGACCCTGAAGAACCATATAATTCGTTTTTAAAACTTAATAATGACAACTTCGTTGACCTTGGTGCTTACAACGGCGATACGGTAGCGGATTTTATAAATCACTGTCCCAATTACAGTCAAATCACCGCCGTTGAACCCGATAAAAAGACCTTTAAAAAGCTTCAAAAAAACACCGAGGATATAAACAATTTGCTCCTTATAAACGCTTGTGTATCGAATAAATGCGGATTGCTTCCGTTTAGCGCAAAGGGCGGTAGGAACTCAAGTTTGTCAGCCGAAGGCGAACTGCTCGAGAGTATCACTGTCGACTCTCTTAAAACCGACGCTTCATTTATAAAAATGGACGTTGAGGGTGAAGAGGTTAGCGCGATAAACGGCTCTAAAGAAACAATTTCAAAACACAAGCCAAAAATGCTTATTTCCGCTTATCATCGCACTGATGACTTTATAAAAATACCCCAAGCAGTTCTAAACATCAGAAACGACTATAAAATTTATATGCGCCATTTCAAATATTTACCCGCTTGGGATACAAATTTTTACTTTATTTGATTTAAATCTTTTTCAATTTGGCTTTTTAGTTCATCTAGAGAAGCGAATTTTATTTCCTCGCGCAAAAACTTGCAAGGAACAATTTCGACTTCCTTGTCGTACAAATCGCCCGAGAAATCCTTGATAAAGGTTTCACTTATAACGTAATCGCTTTTATATGTAGGACGAATTCCAACATTGGTGATTCCGTAATACTCGTTTCCGTCGACTAAAACCTTGGTCAAATAGACCCCGAATTTAATTTTAACCAATTCTTCAGGATAGCGTTGATTAATAGTTGGAAAACCGATCGTTCTACCCCTTTGGTCGCCTTTTTCAACCTTAGCAGTAAAAGAAAATTCACCTTGAAGCAAACAATTAGCCTCTTCTATTTTCCCTTCCTTTAAAAGATTACGGATAAAGGTAGAAGAAACGACCTGTTCATCAATCTTAAACACTTGACAAACTCTACATTCAATTCCGTTTTGTTCGCAAAATTCCTTTAAGAAGGCTGTGTCTCCTGCTCCGTTTTTACCAAAGCGATAATTAAAACCACAGGAAATCAATGACGGATTGAATTGGGCCTTCAAAAAATTCAAAAATTCTATTGGTTCACTATTTCTAACCTTTTGAAAATCCAAAACCTCAATCTTTGAAAAACCCAAATCTTTAAGTATGCTTTCCTTTTTTGAGAAAGTCATTAAAAGTTCATAATTTTTTTGGAATTCCATCTTTGGCGGCACTGCAAAAGTGACCGCTATTTTTTTATATTCACTAGGTAATCCTAAAACAAAACGGTGAGCAATATGAACCCCGTCAAACGTGCCAAGCGCTATTGCCGTTTTCATTTTGTCACCGCCCTGTAATCATTTATTATACATTTAATGTTAAGTCTATTATTAGGGATATCGGCAATACCGATTCCTAAAAATTTCTCTCCATATTTAACCCTTATAAGTTCATTTTCGGATATATTCTCAATATGAAGTCGCGTAAAATCAAGCTGACCGCCGTTACAAAAACGAATAGCCTGTTTTTCGGTAACGTTAACCGCTCTCAAATGTTTTATCGCGGTTTCTTCGTTTGCGATAAAATCGGTGATGTTATCTTCAGTGAGGTCTTCGAGTTTTACGCAATTTTCAATGTTAAAACCACAAGCACTAGTACGTTCAAGTGCGGTCAAAGTGGCTCCACATCCCAAAAACTCACCTATATCACGCGCCAAAGAACGAATATAGGTCCCTTTAGAAACCAAAACGTCAATGGAAAAACAATTCTCACTATCTAAAGATGATATCAAATCAATACTAAAAATTTCAATTTCACGCTTAGGGATGTCAACCTTTTCGCCCTTTCTCGCCAATTCATAAAGCCTAACGCCGTCTTTTTTAAGCGCACTGTACATAGGCGGAGTTTGAAGGATTTTCCCCTTGAAATTATCAAGCGCATTCAACAACTCCCGCTCGGTAACCTTAACTTCTTTTTGTAATAAAACAGTACCTGTTATATCTTCGGTGTCGGTTGTGATTCCGAGTTTTACGGTTGCTTTATAGCGCTTATCACCATCAAGCATTAACGAAGACAACGACGTGGCGCGACCCAAAAATATAGGCAACACTCCTGTCGCCATAGGATCCAAAGTACCCGTATGGCCAACTCGCTTTTCATGCGCTAATCGCTTGATAGCTGAAACTGCCGAAAATGAGGTTATACCTGAAGGTTTATTCAGTAGCAAGAATCCCTGCATCGTGTTCCTCCATACATTCGCGCACCGCAGCAAGTATTTGTGTCTTCACCTCTTCGAGACTTCCCTTAACCGAAGCACCGGCAGCTCCTTTGTGTCCGCCGCCGCCGAGTTTTTTACAAATCTCACTGGCATCAAGCGGTGCATAGGTGCGAAGCGAGATTTTAAACTCATTATCGCCCGTTTGCTTAATTGTTACACCCGCTTTTACACCCTCAACGCTACGAGAAATTACCGCAATACCCTCAAGGTCGGTACCGCTGCAACCTGTTTCCTCTTGCATTTTAGCTGTAACGCACAAAAGCATACACTTATCATCAAAATGAAATTCAGCGGTTTCAAGAACCTGTTTTTCAAGTTCGATAAGTTTTTTAGATTTTGTATCAAACATAAGACGGTTGATTTCACTCGCATTTATGTTGTAATCGTAAAGCATTGCAACGATGATATGGGTTTTTGCTGTTACTGTTGAATATTTAAAACTGCCTGTGTCGGTAGCAATACCTGTATACAAAGCCTTTGCGGTTATATCGTTAATATTAACCTTCATCAAGGTGAGCAATTCGAAAATAATCTCAGCAGTAGCCGAAGCCTCAGCATCCAAATAAAGATTTTTAGCAAACTCAGTATTTGAAATATGGTGGTCGATATTTAGGTCAACAAGATCGCCAAACTCTTCCTTTAAATCACCAAGCAATCTCTTATCAGCCACGTCCACCGCAATAACCGTTGCGCCTTCACGGGAAACATGGTCTGTGATACGAGCAAAATAATCATATTTTTGGGGAATTACATCGGGGCATATAACACATGCTCTTTTGCCAATTTCATTAAGACCGTAATAAAGCGCATAAGCTGAGCCCAACGTGTCGCCGTCTGGCGACGCGTGGGTCAAAATAATATAATTATCGTGGCGCTTTAAATACCTTGCGCATTGCTTCAAGGTTAGCCTTTGACAACCGGTATTATCCTTGTTTTTCATTATCATTTTCCTCTTTAAAAGAATCAATAATTTTTGATATATTTGCGCTGTGTTCAATAGAATCATCAGCCACAAAACGAAGTTCGGGAACCTTGCGGAGTTTTAATCTTCCGCCCAGTTCACGTCTTAAGAAACCAGCCGCATTTTTAAGTGCTTTAACCGAATTCACGGTAGCTTCATAACCTTCAATTGCGCTGACGTATACCGTAGCATAAGAAAGGTCGCCTGAAACGTCAACCTTTACTATGCTTAAAAGTTTGCTCACACGGGGGTCTTTCACTTCGCGCAAAAGTTCCGCCAAAGCAATTCTAATATCAGAAGTTATACGGTTAATTTTAAATCCTGCCATTAATCTCTATATTCCTCCATAATAAAGGCTTCAAATACGTCGCCTTCCTTAATATCGGCAAATTTTTCAAGACTGATACCACATTCGTAACCTTGAGCCACTTCCTTAACGTCATCTTTGAAACGACGGAGTGAGTCAATCTTATCTTCGCAAATTACGAAACCGTCACGAACAACACGGATTTGACAAGCACGAGTAACCTTGCCGTTAGTAACGTAACAACCTGCAACAGTACCAACTGAGGAAATCTTGTATACGCTTCTAACTTCAACGCTACCAAGTTGATTTTCACGGTATTTCGGAGCCAACATACCCTTCATAGCCGCTTCAATCTCTTCGATACAGTCGTAGATTATGCGGTACATACGCATATCAATACCTTCACGTTCTGCCATTGCTTTAGCAACCGCGTCAGGACGGATATTAAAGCCAACGATAATAGCACCCGATGCCTGAGCGAGCATAACGTCTGATTCGTTAACCGCACCAACACCGCCGTGGATAACGCTAACGCGAACTTCTTCGTTAGAAAGCTTTTGCAAACTTTCTTTAACCGCTTCAACAGAGCCTTGTACGTCGGCCTTAACGATAACGTTAAGTTCTTTGAGTTCTCCGTCGGAAAGGTTTTCAAAGAGGTTGTCAAGAGTAACCTTTTGTTTAGCGTTATTAAGGTCATCCTTAGCCTTTTGTTTTCTTTGTTCAACAAGTTGACGAGCAAGTCTTTCATCCGAAACTGCATCGAATACGTCACCCGCATTTGGAGTTTCAGCAAGACCTGTGATTTCAACAGGAACTGAAGGACCTGCGGTCTTCAATACCTTGCCGTTTTCGTTTGTCATAACACGAACACGACCTACCGATGTACCTGCAACGATTATATCGCCTGTGTTAAGTGTACCGTTTTGTACAAGTAAGGATGCAACAGGACCGCGACCCTTGTCAAGACGTGCTTCGATAACAATACCCTTAGCGCGTCTGTCGGGGTTGGCCTTGAGTTCTTGCATTTCAGCAACGAGCAAGATATTTTCAAGCAAGTTGTCAATACCCATATGGGTTTTAGCTGAAACAGGAACACAAATAACGTCACCGCCCCATTCTTCAGGAACGAGTTCATGTTCGGTAAGTTGTTGTAAAATACGGTCGGGGTTTGCTTCAGGTTTATCCATCTTATTGATAGCAACGATAACCTCAACCTCAGCCGCTTTCGCGTGGTTAATAGCTTCAATAGTTTGTGGCATAATACCGTCATCAGCAGCCACAACTAATACCGCAATATCAGTAGCCATAGCACCGCGTTGACGCATAGAGGTAAACGCCGCGTGGCCGGGAGTGTCAAGGAATGTGATATCGTTGCCGTTGCAGTTTACTCTGTAAGCACCGATATGTTGAGTAATACCACCTGCTTCAGTATCTGTTACTGCAGTATTTCTAATAGCGTCAAGAAGTGATGTTTTACCGTGGTCAACGTGACCCATAACAACTACAACAGGACTTCTTGGCTTCAAGTTTTCAGCGTTGTCTTCAGTATCGTCCATAATTTGCTCTTCGATTGTAACAACAACAGCGCGTTCAATTTTAGCACCCATTTCGGTTACAACGATTTCAGCGGTATCATAGTCGATAACTTGGTTTACAGCCGCCATCATACCAAGCTTCATAAGTTCCTTAATAACTTCAGCAGCAGTTTTCTTCATAGCCGCAGCTAATTCGCCAACTGTGATTTCATCGCCAACTGTAACGGTGATGGGAGTCTTCTTGATACGTTCAAGTTGTAAACGACGCATCTTATCAGCCTCGGTCTCACGTTTTGCACCTTGTGGACGGCGATAATCTTGAGACTTTTGCTTAATCTTTTGCTTACGCGAGAAGTTATCCTTCATCGAGTTTGCAGGAGCAATATTTTCATATTTTTCGTTATATTTATCAATGTTGATATTTGATGTGCGAGTATCAACGTGACGAATTTCAGCAGGACCTCTTTTTGGAGCCTCACCTGCAACCTTATCCTTTTTCTTAGATACGAAAGGTTGTGGGTCGGAAGGTTTGTGTTCTTTTTTAGGCTCTTCCTTCTTAGGTTCTTCTTTTTTAACAGGCTTTTTAGCCTCTTTCTTTGGTTCTTCTTTGGGAGCCTTTTTGGGTTCTTCTTTCTTCGGTTCCGGCTTTGGAGCAGAAGCAATCTTGCCTATTTTCTTAGGCTCTTCTTTTACTTCTTCAACCTTAACTTCATCCTTCTTAGGCTCTTCTTTTTTAACAGGCTTTTTAGCCTCTTTCTTTGGTTCTTCTTTTTTAGGTGCTGCGCCGTTTTGAGCAGCGGCAGCAGCGTTTAATTGTTCAAGAATAGCCATTTGCTCAAGAAGTTTCTTATTCTTTTCTTCTTCGCGAGCCTTCTTTGCTTTTTCACGAGCTTCAGCACCCGTTGCAAAATATGCTTTAAAATCTTTTACTGCATTTTGAGCAGTTATT
>JAZORM010000144.1:0-2004 GCA_045656585.1 Acutalibacteraceae bacterium | reverse complement strand
CGACAATTTCTTCTATAACACGTTCATCGATACCCTCGTAGTGACCACACAAGAGCACCAAACGGTCAAGTTTAGAAAGTTCAACTGCTCTTTGTTGGTTAAATGTCTTGCCCTTTGGCGACAAATATACAAGATGAGGCTCATTCTCGCTCTCATCGTAAAGACTCTTATACGCGTTATAAATCGGCTCAGCCGACATAACCATACCCATACCGCCACCATAAGGCGTATCATCAACTTTGTTGTGTTTATTATTTGCATAATCGCGGATATTGGTACAAACGATTTCAACCTTACCCGCTTTTTGAGCTCTACCGATGATACTCTCGCTCATAACCGTTTCGCACATTTCAGGAAAAAGGGTTAATATATCAATCCTCATCATCGAAAATTCCTTTCAAAGGTCTGATAACAGCTTTTTCTCCATCAATATCAACCGACACCAAAACGTCATCAATAGCGGGAACGAGATATTCCTTACAGTCGTTTTTAATATGCCAAACGTCGTTTGCGCCTGTTTGAGAAACGTCGCTAATCACGCCCAAAAGAGCCTCGCTGTCGGCATCGTAAACCTCAATACCTATTAAATCGGTTATAAAATATCTGCCTTCGGGCAACTTTACATCCTTACGGTCAATATAAAGAACGGTATTACGAAAAGTTTCGGCATGTTCAATAGTTTCAACTCCTTTAAAAGCCACAAGCGAGATATTGCCGTGGGGTTGTACTTTTTGAACAGTCAACTTTTCGTTGCCGTTTTGGTCGGTATATAAATATTTAAACTGTTTTAGAAAATCGGGGCTATCCGCCCAAACCTGAACGCGTGTCATTCCTTTAACACCGTGAGTGCCCACAATTTTTCCTACTTCAAGATATCTTTTCTTCATAATTACTCCTATGTAAATACCCCCAACGTTGTGGGGGTATGCTTACATTAGTCTTAGTCGATTTCAACCGCAACTTGAACGCCTGCTTTATTAGCAGCTGCACGCATTACAGTACGGATAGCCTTGGCAATTCTGCCTTGTTTGCCGATTACACGGCCAACATCATTAGAAGCTACCTGTAAATGAAAAACGATAACGCCTTCTTCATTTGGTTGATCTTCAACTACATTTACTTCGCTAGGATTCTCAACGAGACCCGAAGCGATAGAAACCAATAATTCTTTCATTTTTTACCTCACAAATTTTGCTTCAAATTAAAGAACGCCGTTCTTCTTAAGTAAAGCCTTAACTGTATCGGTAGGTTGTGCGCCGTTAGCAATCCATTTCTTAGCCTTTTCGCTGTCAATATTTACTGCTGCAGGATCCTTAGTGGGATCGTAAGTACCGATTTCTTCGATGAAACGACCATCACGAGGGAATCTTGAATCAACAACAACTACACGATAGAAAGGAGCACGTTTAGCACCCATACGACGAAGTCTGATTTTAACTGCCATTTATTACACCTCCAAATTTAGAATATATTTTTAAAGATTTATTATCTTAAAAACCAAATCCACCGGGCATATTCATATTGCCCATACCACCCATTCGGCGCATCATATTACGTTTGCCGCCTTTTGAGTTCATTTGTTTGAACATTTTTTTCATTTGTTCGTACTGTTTCATAAGCTTATTAACTTCTTCAACAGTAACACCCGCACCCGCAGCGATTCTCTTACGGCGAGAACCGTTCAAAATGTCAGGCTTTGCACGTTCTTTTTTGGTCATTGAAGTAATAATAGCTTCAATTCTGAGTAGCGCACGGTCATCAATATCAGCGTCTCTCACCTGCTTTTCCATACCGGGAACCATTGAGAGCAAACTTTTAAGCGAACCCATTTTTTTGATTTGTCTGAATTGGTCGAGCAAATCATTGAGGTCAAACTTGTTTTCAGCGAGTTTTTGAGCGGTTTTTTCGGCTTCCTTCTCATCGATTTCGCTTTCTACCTTTTCGATAAGAGAAAGAACGTCACCCATACCCAAAATACGAGAAGCCATACGGTCGGGGTGGAAC
>JAZORM010000143.1:0-5923 GCA_045656585.1 Acutalibacteraceae bacterium | reverse complement strand
ATTGCTTTGTCCATTTGTAAATTTGAGAGTTAGAGATGCCTGTTTCTCGTTCTATACTTCTTAATGTTTCACCAGATAAATTTCTTTTTACTAAAGCTAGTTTTTCTTCTTTACTGTGATTATTGTTGGTACCACCTTTGGTTCTTCCCATTTCTTCCAACTCCTTTTCTCTATCTTAACACAAAAAATGATGGTAGACACTCTTTTTTAGTGTCTACCATCATTATATCATTTCAGTAGTAGATTACGGTGCTTTTTGTTATATCGTTCCTTTATAGAAAAGTCCGCGGGTGTATTTGCAATCGGCGGATTTTCCGTTTTTAAATGCGGTTATCACTTCTTCTACACGTTCACTCGTTTCGTTGGTGAAGTAAAGAATTTGGAAATCAAGCCCCGCAAAGTCTTTTTTCTTGTCGCCTAGCCACAGCGGTACCGAGTTTAGAAGTTCGCTGTATCCCATACGGCAACGAACGGGAAATTCCATTCCCATACGGTCGGTTAAAACACCTTTTTTATCGCAGTCTTTACAAGTCTTGCCGTTCTTTATCGGGCAGTTTTTGAAGAGCATAAGAGGAATGTGACCGTAGGTTATGATTCCTTTTGGAATATCGCCGGAAAGAGAAGCAATACTGCTGTCGGTCAGTTCTACCGATAGCACCGCCGAGTTTATACCAAGTATTTTTGCGGTGTTTAAAGCCTCGCTGTTGTGAATATTAAGTCCAAAATCGGCGATAATTTTAAACCCATGTTTTTTGGCGATTTCCACCGCCGAAAGATTTCCGCAAAGGCAGGTGTCAACACCTTTTTGTTTATATAAAAGTAATCTTTTGTCGAGAGCGGTTTCGCTTGTTATCCCTCGAGGAATATCTACGATATTTATTACGTTATCGATAGGCTCGAAATCTTGTTCCAGTGGGAAAATAATAGCCTTTATACCGCCCAAATCGGTTGGGATTTGTGCGGTGTTTTCAACCCTGATTATCAAATCGGGAGTTTTGTTTTTGGGGAAGGAAACGATGGGTTTTTGATAGTTCAATTCTTGCTTTTGTCGACCGCAATCTCCACGTTTTTTATCTAGCATTTCACAAGCTTCTCGACGAAGCGAATTGAGTATACTTGCGGGTACGAAAAGACCATCATCAAGTATAATAGCACCGCCCTCATCATAATATGGAGTGTCGCCGAATTTAGTCAAATTCTTTAGCGCATCTTGGTATGTTAGAGCTTTATTTTTGGCGGTTTGAGGAATATCGCCCGTAGCTGTGACGGTGTTTATACCGTCCGAAAGGGTGAGTGAAAGCGGTTGGTTTTCTTTTATAGTGGCGTTTACGCTGATAGGAACGCTTTTATATTCTTTTCTATAAAGCTCGTGTAAAAGGGGGAAAACTTTGTCTGCCGAAACAACGTCATCCTTGGTGCGAATACCAAACATATCGCGACCGAGTTTGTTTTCAAGATATCCCGCTGTAAAGCCTGAACGTGAGAAAACGTTTTTTAGCGTTTCTTGAAGTTCGTTATCGATTACTCCGTTTATAAGTGCATCCTTACAAGCCTTTGTAGCGGCGGCAACATACTCGGGGCGTTTCATTCTACCCTCGATTTTAAATGAACGAACGCCGATCTCGAAAAGTTTTGGAATATAGTGGGCGAGTGATAAGTCTTTAAGGCTGAGGTCATATCCTGTGCCACCGTCGGCAGCAAATGGGAGTCGGCAAGGTCCCGCACAAAGTCCGCGGTTGCCACTTCTCGAGCCTAAAAATGCAGACAGTAAGCATTGTCCCGAAACGCTCATACACAAAGCGCCGTGAACAAAAACTTCGACCGTCATATCATATTTTTTCGCTTCTTTGCAAAAGAGGGATAAATCTTCAAGCGACATTTCACGCGCTACAACAACCTGTTTAAAGCCAAGACTTGCTAAAATCGGTAAAGCTGAGGGGGAGTGTATCGACATTTGGGTTGAGGCATGCAGCGGAAGCTCGGGTAACTTTTCGTGCAACACTTTTGCAAGACCCAAGTCTTGTATAATAATTCCGTCAATCCCCGCGTTATAAGCCTGGAACGCGAGGTTCAAAGCGGCGGAAAATTCACTGTCTTTTATAAGAATATTAAGGGTCAAATAAACCTTTACCGAGCGGATGTGACAGTATTCACAAACTTCTTTGAGTTCCGATATATCAAAGTTTTCGGCATTTCTTCTGGCCGAAAAATCACGTGCGCCAAGGTATACGGCATCAGCACCGCTTTTAACGGCGGCTATAAGCATTTCCCTTGAACCCACGGGGGATAGAATTTCACCTTTTGAACTCTCAAGCATTTATTTTCACCTCTACAATATAATAACTCAAAAGTAGATAAAAGAAAAGTCTTTTTTCTTTACAATGTAAAATTTTATTGTTATAATATATACAGCAAAATTCAAAAGGAATGATTTTATGAAATATTTAGTTTTATTATGCGACGGTATGGCGGATTTGCCGTTTGAGGCTCTTGGCGGTAAAACCCCAATGGAACTCGCTAAAAAACCTGTTATGGATAAATTGGCAAAAACCTCGGTTGTTGGTATGTGCCGAACTGTTGGCGCAGGTCTAAAACCGGGTAGCGATGTTGCGAACCTTTCTGTTATGGGCTACGACCCCTACGTTTGTTATACGGGCCGTTCACCTTTGGAAGCGGCTTCTATCGGTGTTGACCTTAAAGACAGTGACGTTGCGCTTCGTTGCAATATTGTAACCCTCTCCGGTGAAGAAAGTTATGCCGACAAAACAATGGTTGACTATTGCGCGGGTGATATTTCAACCAAGGAAGCTCACGAAATAATCAAAACTGTTGAGGAAAAATTGGGCAACGAATTATTTAAATTCTACGGCGGTGTAAGTTACCGTCATTGCTTGGTTTGGGACAACGGTACTACCGACCTTGGCAATATGACTCCGCCCCACGATATCAGCGGTCGCGTTATCGGTGAATATTTGAGCGATAGCGAGAATGCGAAGCCTTTGATTGAACTTATGATTAAGAGTTATGATATTTTAAAGGATCACCCTGTTAACCTCGCAAGAAGAGAAAAAGGTCTTAACGAGGCTAACTCGATTTGGCTTTGGGGCGAAGGTAAAAAACCGCAACTCGAAGATTTCTACAAGAAAAACGGCGTAAAGGGCAGTGTTGTTAGCGCGGTTGACCTTCTTAAAGGAATTGGTATTTGTGCCAATATGGAAACCCCTGAGGTAGAAAATGCTACAGGTTACCTCGATACCAATTTTGAAGGCAAGGCAGAAGCAGGTATAAATTCTTTCAAAAACGGTTGCGATTTTGTGTACGTACATATCGAAGCTCCCGACGAGTGCGGTCACCGTGGCGAAGCTGAAAATAAGGTGAAAGCAATCGAGCTTATTGAAGAACGTGCGCTTAAGCCGTTGCTCGAGTATCTTGAAAATTGTGGTGAGGATTATAGAATTCTCATTATGCCTGACCATCCGACTCCGCTTGATACCATGACCCACTCAAGCGCTCCCGTTCCGTTTATGATTTACGATAGCAAACGTCAAGAAAACGGTGTTGAAGCCTTTACTGAAAAGAATGCCGAACAAACAGGAATTTTCATTGAACACGGTCCAAGTGTGCTTGATAAATTGCTTGAAAAATAATCTAAAAAATTAGCCTATAAAATCATAATTTTTGGTATTATGTAAACTGAAATAACTATAAAAGTTTTCCAACTTATCCACCGAGATTTCAACCAAATTCGGGGGATAACTCATTAAAAGGCGATAAATTAGCCTTAAAATAGTGGAAAATTATGTGGATAAGTTGGATAAATGGGTATTTGTGTATAATAACCATAAAAAAATTATGTAAAGCATTTTGCTAATTTTCGACAAAAATTTTTTTATGAGAAAAGTATTATGAAAAGAACAAAATTAAAAAATAGAATATTGCCTGATTACACCAAAGGTGAAGAGATTTTTAATATGGTATCCCATATTGTCGGCGGTGGATTTGGTGTTATAATTACAGCCCTTTGTATTGTGAAATCTTTTTTAAATCACGACGCCTATCAAATCGTTGGTTCGTTTATTTACGGATTTTCAATGATAATTTTGTATACCATGTCGAGTATCTATCATGGGCTTGTTCCCGTGACCGCGAAAAAGGTTTTTCAAATAATAGATCATTGTGCGATTTTTGTGCTTATTGCAGGGACGTATACTCCGATAGCGCTATCTGCTATTCGTGAATATAGCACCGCTCTTGGTTGGAGCCTTTTTGGGTTTGTCTGGGCTATGGCGGCTTTGGGAGTTACTCTAAATGCTATCGACCTTAAAAAGTACACGTTGTTTTCAAACATTTGTTATATAGCTTTGGGTTGGTGTGTGGTATTTATTATCAACCAAACCATAAAAGCGGTATCTATGGCAGGTTTTTGGTGGCTTTTAGCAGGCGGGATTGCTTATACAATCGGAGCCGTGTTTTACGGTGTTGCGGGTAAGTGGAAAATTAGGTATATTCATTCGGTTTTCCATATATTTGTGGTGCTTGGAAGTTTGCTGCAGTTTGTCGCTATTATATTATATGTATTAGTTTAATAAATAACGGTAGCCAAAATGTATATATTTGTATAAAACGTAAAAAGTTAAAAAAGATTAAAAAAAGGTTGCAATTTTGTAACCTTTTTGTTATAATAAGACTTGTAAATGTTACAAATTGTAATTTTTGGTTAGGAAGTGACTGTTATTTTTAAGGATTTGATAGAAGAAGCATACTCAAAAGCTTCCAAATTCATAAATAACAATAGAATATTAGTTAGATATACTGCCTTCTTGTTAGTAGCGGTTGTCGCTTTTGTTATAAGCGTTGTATCAACCGATATTAAGATTGGTTATAACGTGGTTTATTCTGGAAAGCAAATTGCGGTTGTAGATAACGTTTCAGCCTTCGATGATGCGAAAATTTCTCTTATGGCAAAATTGTCAAACGAAGAAGCGGCTGAAGTTATAGAAAAACCTAAGTTTGTAATGACTGTAACTTCGAATAGCAATATTTGTTCAGTAGACGGCTTGACAGACGCTATTATTGAAAACACACCGGACATTACTTTTTCTTCGGCTCTTACCGTTAACGGCAAGGTTGTCGCTTACGGCGAACGTGTCGAGTTGGAAAATATGGTGTCTAAAGCGTTGAAAAAATATTATGTAAAAGATGCTGAAAACAATTCAACCTTCGTTGATGACGTTGAGCTTGAAGAATGTTACTGTCTTGTGGATGAGATGAAATCATCTATACAATTAGATAAAATCGTAAACGATTTGAAGGTTAAAACCGTTTCAACAGTTGTTAGCGAGTCTTCGGTTAAATACTCGACTAAAACTGTATACACAAGTACAAAACAACGTGGTTACGAAAAGGTTGAGACTAAAGGTAAAAAAGGTGTCAAAACCGAAACCGCTGTTGTTGAAACTGTCAACGGCAAGGAAACAGCAAAAACTGTTGTTTCGAGAAAAGTGCTTAAAGAACCTGTTCAACAGGTTGTTGTAAAGGGAACCGCTCCTAATTATGCTACCGCAACTGCAAGAGCCCAAGCAAAGTCGGCAGGTTTTATCCACCCAATGAACAAAAGCGATATCAAAGCGGTTAGTGCTTATTGGGGAGATGGTAGAAACCATAAGGCGATGGACTTCTCCGGTAGCGTAGGCAAACCGATATTCGCTGCAAAAGGCGGTAAGGTTGTAAGCGCCGGATGGGACGGAAATTACGGTTACGCTGTGGTTATCGACCACGGAAACGGTCTTAAAACAAGATACGCCCACGCTAACGCGCTTTGCGTTAAGACGGGTCAAACCGTAAGCCAAGGGCAACAAATCGCTACTCTGGGTAACACAGGACGTTCAACAGGACCTCACCTTCATTTTGAGGTAATTAAAAA
>JAZORM010000142.1:0-5183 GCA_045656585.1 Acutalibacteraceae bacterium | reverse complement strand
ATTGGTCCCAAAAAATCTCGCACTTTATCCTAAAAATAGCGATAATGCGCTCTCTCAATTTGGTATGATTAAGGGTATGGCGCTACCAATTTTATTCTTTCCATCGGCAATTCTCAATTCAGTTTCAACCCTTTTAATCCCCGAAATTTCCGAAGCGGTCGCAAAGAGGCAACCGCTAGTTGTAAAATCAACCTGCGAACGAATTATAAAACTTACAACCCTTGTAGGTTTGCTTTTCGGCGCGATATTCTTTGTATCGGGTAAAGAAATCGGGATTTTAATTTATAATGACCTCGATATTGGGTTTTTGATTTGCTCGTTGTCACCGATTGTACCGCTGATGTACCTGGACAGTATTTGCGACGGAATTTTAAAAGGTCTCGACCAACAAAATTTTACCTTTCGAACCGCAATTTTCGATTCGATAATAAGAATAATTTTAATTGTTTTGTTACTTAGAAAAAGCGGACTTTGGGGGTTTATAGGGATAATGTATTTTTCGAATTTCTTGACCTGTTTTTTAAACGTTGGAAGGCTAATAAAAAAAGCCGAGTTGAAACTCGACTTTGTAAAAATTATATTCATTCCTGCTTGTGCTTCACTTTGTGTCACACAAATTTCGAAATTTTTGCTTTTAAATCTCGAAAACCTTTCGCTATTGTGGTTCACACTACTTTTTTGTATTTTTTCTTGTGTGGGCTACTTGATTTTAATATTTATGCTGAAAATAGTGAAAAAAGAGGATTTTTTACGCTAAAAACCCCATAAATAGCCTGTTTTTGAGTGAAAAATACCATATTTTGTATATTAGGCGTTCTATTTTAAGTTTGTAGTACTCCCCATCACAACAAGGTTTTTCTATCGGCTGAGAAAGAGCGAAAAATAAAACAATTTTTTATAATTTTTTTCACCCTCTTACGAGAAAAACGCTAAAGAATTTATCTCAAGGTTTTAAAAAAATCTTTCAAAACTTGTTGGCACTCGTCTTCACAAATTCCGGCATAAACCTCGACCTTGTGACCAAGCGGATAGTCGCATAAATTTATAACGCTATCAACACAACCCATTGATTTATCAAAAGCACCGAAAATCAAAGTTTTAATTCTCGAATTTATAATCGCACCCGTACACATAGGGCAAGGCTCCAAAGTCACATAGAGCTCACAGTCATCGAGTCGCCAACTGCCGAGTTTTTGACAAGCAAGATTTATCGCTTCAATCTCAGCGTGGGAAAGAGCACTTTGTTTTTGTTCGCGCATATTATGACCGAGAGATACAACCTCTCCATCTTTTACAATAACTGCGCCAACAGGAACTTCACCCTCTTTAGCGGCAATTTTTGCTTGTTCCAAAGCCAAATACATAAATTTTCTATCCATAAAACACCTTTAAAAAAGGGCGGTCGAAAAGACCGCCTTTTTAGTTTACATAATATTTTTTTCTTGTTCAATCATAATTGGTTGAGGGGCGAAAATTTGAGGTTCGCGATTGCGAAGAATAAATATAAATATAGGTTGTAAAATGGAAACAAAAATCGATAAAACAAGATACAAAGTTGCGGTATCGGGGTCGAATATTGCGAATATTCTCCAAAGCGCAACGTAATTAATAACCAAATATACAATCGATAAAACAAATAACCCCAACAAGCCAAATATAGCCGGTAAAACAAAGGTAAATAAGCCGTTTTCAGCGAATTCTTCGCTCTCAAAATAAGCGTTTATATCGGGATTTGAAATTGCTTCAAGAACAAAGTTTACAAGAATTGCCACAACTAAAACAAGGGCTAAAACCGAAATGATAATTTGGAAAATCAAAAGGATTTTTGAAAATTTAGCCGAAGGACGACCGTCTCGTTTTATGTAGTGTTCCGCAATTTTACCGAAAGCATAAACATTAGCAAACGGAATAAAGGATAGCCAAGGATTCGAAACACCAAGTTTCTTACCCATAGAGTAAATTCCAAAGGCAGTAAACAAATAGGTAAATATAGAAACTAGCATATTTATGCCGATTGAGAGGAATGAACTTAAAAAATCAGACGATGTTAACATTGTTAAATATCTCCTTTTTAAATTTTAAAATATGATAAAGATTCGATAAAACAAATTATTAAAAAAGTAATAATAGTACCACTTGTAAAAAATAATTTATATACTTTTGACGGTTTATTTGCGGTTTTTACATTCTTAAATTTAAAGATATTTTTTCTATCTTTTAAAAGGAAAAATGCGATAATACCAATAGTCAAAGAAACTAACAAATACAAGCCATAAACTACGTTTTGAGCTAAAAGAGAAGACTCATCAAACAAATAATCCATAGCAACCGAAACAAAATTGTTAAAGAAATGAACAAAAACCGAAATCCAAATTGTTTTGGTCTTAATTGTTATAAAACCGAGGCAAAAACCTGTGAGTACAGCAAAAGGAATTTGTATAAAGTTGCCGTGCATCGCGCCGAAAATTATAGCTGAGCAAACAACAGCAAATTCATCGCCAAATTTACGAAGAGACCCCATAACAATACCGCGACAAGCAAATTCTTCAACCAAAGAAGGTATGATTGCGGTGGCAATAAAGGTTAACATAAAACCCGAAAATCCCGAAGGATTTTCACCGAAATTGACATCATAATCTACTCCGAAAATTGAGAAAATGCTTCCAAAAAAGTTACCCGCGATATTTGCAAAAGAGCAAAACGAAATACCAAGCAATGTAAAGGGTAAAATATCTTCTTTTTTAGGTTTTTTAAAGCGAATAAGTCCCGAAATACGATATCCTCTTGCCTTAAAAACGATTGCAAAAGGCAAAGTGAACATAATAATCGAGAAAATCGCATTGACAAGTTTATTAAAAGCGGGGTCTTGTATAAATTGGTTTGTAACGTTTATTCCTATACCTGCCAAAAGTACGAAAAGACCCTTTAGAATATAAACAACACCAATGCTTATCGCCAACACAATAAGGAAACTTCCCCCTATTGTGTTAGCGGTTTTCTTAATTTCTTTTCTTTCTACAAATTCCTCGGGTGTCATACCGTAAGGAACGTAGGTCACGTATCTTGTTTGCGGCGTATAATTTTCTAATGGTTTTTCATAATCAAATTGATCATTCATAAATTAAAAATCTCCATTTTAAAATTTTCCGCTTTTATTCTTCCCCTGTTGTGTCCTCTTCAACCTCGGGTTCTACAAGACCTGCATCAGCATCAGCTTCTTCAGGCTTATCATTTACCTCAGCCTCATCGTGTTCAGCCATACCAACCGACAAAATCTTACGAACAGTATCGCCTTTTGAATTTGTGGTCTTCATAACACGAACACCCTTTGCAGGACGGGCAAATTCCGAAATATCATCGGCAAATATACGGATAATAATACCGTCATCCGCAATCATAATAATATCGGTTTCGTCCGCTACAGGAAGCACTGCCGCAACGTCGCGGTAGTTGTCAACACGGTAGTTCTTAATACCCTTACCGCCACGGGATTGCAAGCGATAGTCGTCAATCTTACTGATACGGCCGTAGCCTGTTTCACTGATTGTGAGCACACGGGTATTTTCGTCACAAATAGCCATATCAACAACGCTGTCGCCTTCACGCATGGTAATTGCTTTAACACCACGAGCGGTACGACCCATAGTACGAGCATCACATTCGTGGAATTGAATAGCATAACCCTTCTTGGTAGCAACAAGCAAGTTTTCGTCGCCGTTTGTCATACGCACAAATTTAAGTTGGTCGCCTTCATCAATAGAAAGTGCAATAATACCTGTTTTGCGTGTATGCTTAAATTCGGAAAGGCGTGTACGCTTAATAATACCCTTTTCAGTAACCATACATAAGTAACGCTCGTTGTCGTCCTTAACGGTGCAGGGTAAAATTGTCATAATCTTTTCGTCAGCCATAAGCGGAATAACGTTTACAACGTTAAGACCCTTACTCTGACGGCTACCTTCAGGAATTTCATAAGCTTTTATGCGATAAACTCTACCCAAATTTGTAAACATCATAATGCTATCGTGTGTAGAGCATACAAACATATTTTGAATAATGTCGTCTTCACGGGTGTTCATACCCTTAATACCCTTACCGCCACGGTTTTGAACGCTGTATTCACTAGCGGGAACACGCTTAATATAACCGTTTTCGGTCTTAGTTATTACAACCTCTTCTTCGGGGATAAGGTCTTCAATATCCACTTCGCCTGCCACGTCCGAAATATCGGTACGGCGGTCATCAGAGAACTTGTCACGAAGATTTAAAGCTTCGGTCTTAACGATATCCAAAATTCTTGCCTTGCTTGCGAGAATTTCTTCACATTCCTTAATAAATGCGTGCTTTTCTTCCAATTCGTCAAGAATTTTTTGCTTTTCAAGACCGGATAGCTTACCTAACTGCATCTGAACAATAGCAGTAGCCTGAATATCGTCAAGGTTAAAGCGTTCCATCAAGGCTTCCTTACTTTCGGGAATGCTCTTGCTGGCGCGGATAATCTTAATAACCTCGTCAATAAAGTCAAGCGCTACCTTTAAGCCCTCTAAAACGTGGGCGCGTTCTTCAGCCTTGCGCTTGTCGTAAGCAGTTCTTCTTTCAATAATTTCACACTGGAAGTCAATGCAGTTTTGAAGCATATCCTTAAGTGTTAAAATTTGAGGCTTGCCGTTAACGATAGCCAACAAAATTGCACCAAATGTGGTTTGCAAAGAGGTATTTTTATAAAGCTTGTTAAGTACAACCTGGGGATTTGCGTCTTTCTTAAGGTCAACGATAATTCTAATACCGCCATCACGCTTAGAGGAGTAGTCAACAACGTCATCAATACCCTCAATACGCTTGTCAGCCGCTAAATCATAGATATTCTTAACTAAATCTTGCTTTTTAACTCTGTAAGGAATTTCAGTAATAACAATTCTGAAGCGGCCGTTGCGGGTTTCTTCAATTTCGGCCTTACCGCGAACAACAATTTTACCGCGGCCTGTAGCATAAGCGGCACGAATACCGCTTCTACCCATAATAATACCGCCTGTTGGGAAGTCGGGTCCCTTAATATATTGGCAAATTTCTTGAAGTTCGGCTTCTGGGTTGTCAATGAGACAACACATACCGTCAATTACTTCACCTAAGTTATGGGGTGGAATTTCGGTAGCCATACCAACCGCAATACCCGAAGAACCATT
>JAZORM010000141.1:0-2547 GCA_045656585.1 Acutalibacteraceae bacterium | reverse complement strand
ATTTTTTCGTTGCAACAGGTAATTTCATCCTTCATTTGTGCGCGTGACAACTGGGGCATATGAGGATGGGTATTCGAGTGATTTTGTATTTGATGACCTGCATCTGAGAGAGCTTTTACCGACTCAGGATACTTATCAACCCACGCGCCGACCACAAAAAAAGTTGCCGGAACTTCATACTCGCCAAGAATGTCGATTAATTGCTGTGTATCGTCATTTCCCCAAGCCGCATCAAAAGAAATCGCAACCTGTTTTTTATCGGTTTCAACGCAATAAATCGGCAGCAATCGGTCATTATCTGCAAATATGTTTACCGACCCCACAAGCCCCACAATTGCCGCTATCAATAAGCACACCGCCAACATCAAATGTTTCTTCGTAATAACAAAATATTTCATAAAAAGCACCCTTTCGTATTAAAGAATATGTGTGGGTGCTTGTATTATATTCCAAGCCATAAAAAGACACAAATTTACCAAAAACAAACACTTTTTTACCATTGAAAAACCGTTCTAATGATAGTATAATCTAATTAAAGAGTTTTTATAAAAATGAAAGATGGTGTAAAAAAAATGTACTCACCCTTACACAACACTTACAACATTTTAAACCAAAAAAACAAGCTCACAATCGGCTATTTGGGCGGTTCAATCACCCTTGGAAGTTCGTGCAAGGTTATTCTTAGAAACGGCGAACGCGTTGAAGGTGAGGAAGGCACGATGGCCGACTCTTACGTAAATCGCACAACCGCTTGGTTTTGCGAAAAATTCCCAAACGCCCAAATCACAACCGTCAATGCCGGTGTTTCAGATACCCACTCCCAATTAGGTCTATACCGCCTCGAACAAACCCTTATGAATACCGACGGTCACGACATACCTGACCTCGTTTTTATTGAGTTTACCTCTAACGATTGGGTATACGGCGAACACTCGGTCGAAATTGTAAAATCCGAACTCGAGTCTCTCGTTATAAACATTAGAAAAATCAATCCTTTTGCTGATATCGTAATTATCGCGACTAACACGATGGGTTGCCACGAAATGCCTAAAAAACAGGCTCATAAAGATATCGCCGACCATTATGGTTTGCCCTTTATCGACGTTGGTATCGCACTTCAAAAACAAAAAAACACCGATCCCGAAAGCGCCTCTACCGAACGCGCCGAGACAAAATCTTTAAAATATTCCATTGACAATCTCCACCCAAGCGCACTCGGTTACAAGGTATATTTCGACGAGATTGTAAAAGTTTTGGAACCCACACTTCACGCTGAAAACCAAGAGCTTATAAATCGCGCAAAAATGCATCCCGCTCCCCTCTCAGCAGAGCTTTACACACCTAAAAAAGTTGTTGTAAACGACTTCAAATTCGAGGGTAATTACGAAATTATCGACCATCCGACGTGCGTTGATTTGTACGGTTTGAATTTCGACGAAAAGTACGACCATCCAATCACCGAAAATTATGTTGTTCTCAAAAGCGGCAGCAAAATCACCGCCGAATTCAACGGCAGCATTCTCGGTATATTGTTAAAAATGCAAAGAAAAGTTGACGTAGACCTCGAATTTTCAATCGACGGCGAAAAAACACAAAATTTCCAAATCAACGATGAAAAAATGGGCTTCCAACGCTACCCTCACACCGAAGCCTACTTCCTAAAAGCAGGACTTTCAAACGAGAAACATACCGTGACTATTAAAAACGCCAATGAAAACCCTGTGTATATCAGCGCACTTTTAGCGCAAGAATAATTTACAAACCCTTTGCTTATCCCAAAAGCAAGGGGTTTGTTGTGTTTATGGCTAAATTTCATCTCGTTTTTTAGCACTTATTTCATTTGACTTATTATATATACTATGGTATTATGTATATGTATAATTATATTTTAAGTGGGTGCACAAAAATGCCTAACTCTTCTTTAAATAAATCTCCCAAAACTTCTGACATTAATCTCAAATACAACAGTTTATATTGTCGTTTTTTTAAACGAATTTTTGATTTGGTAATTTCATTTATAGGCTTGATTATTTTATCACCTGTTTTTCTGATAATCTCTTTATTAATAGTAATTGACGATCCCGGACCAGTTTTATTTTCACAAAAACGAATTGGTCGAAACAAAACTTATTTCACTCTTCACAAATTTAGAAGTATGAAAATGTCTACACCGCACGATACTCCCACGCATTTGTTAGAAAACCCAGAACAGTACATAACAAAAATCGGCAAATTTCTACGCAAATCAAGTTTAGATGAGATTCCACAAATTTGGGACATATTCATCGGAAAAATGAGTATCATAGGCCCTCGACCAGCTCTTTGGAATCAGGATGATTTGATTGCCGAGCGTGATAAATACGGCGTCAATGATATCCGTCCGGGACTTACGGGTTGGGCGCAAATTAACGGTCGTGATGAATTGAAAATTGACGTTAAAGCAAAGCTTGATGGAGAATATGCAGCAATATTGAATGCGGGCAAATTTAAAGGCTTTATTATGGATGTTAAGTGCTTCGTTAAAACCATTAGCAGTGTATTAAAATC
>JAZORM010000140.1:0-10839 GCA_045656585.1 Acutalibacteraceae bacterium | reverse complement strand
TGTACCCAATGCTACAACAACAGGGGTCAACTTATCGTTGCCGTAAACTTTGTCAACTCTAGCCTTTTCAACGTTGAGCATTTTACCCCAAAGAGGCAAAATTGCTTGATATGTACTGTTTCTGCCTTCAACAGCCGAACCGCCAGCCGAGTCACCTTCGACGATAAAGATTTCGGTTTTGGTTGGGTCGTCGGAAATACAGTCTTTAAGTTTTTCTGGCATACGAGTTTTACCGCCGATACCTGACTTATTTCTTTGTAAGTCACGCGCTTTTTGAGCCGCTTCACGAGCATTAGAAGAAGCAATTGATTTATCAAGAATAATCTTTGCTTCAGCGGGATGTTCTTCCAAATATTGCATCAACTTATCAGCAACAATGTTGTTAACAAGTGTACCAATAGCAGTATTACCGAGTTTTGCTTTTGTTTGAGATTCAAACTGAGCGTCAGTAAGTTTTACTGATACTACCGCAATAAGACCTTCGGAAATATCTTCATCCTTAAGATTATTATCAGAATCCTTCAAGAATTTAAAGTTTCTACCGTATTTGTTTACAACACGGGCAAGACTTGTCTTAAATGAAGATTCGTGGGTACCACCGTCGATAGTATGGATGGTATTAGCGAAAGACATTACCTTTGTATCGTAAGCGGTTGACCACATAAGCGCAATTTCAGCCATTGAATCACCTGAAGAACCGCTCAAATAGATAACTTCACTGTTAAGACGGTCTTTCTTGCTCTTTTCGAGTAAATATTCAACATATGACTTAATACCGCCCTCAAAATGCAAATCTTCAGTTCTATCAGGAACTTCAGCGTCACTTCTCTTATCAACCAAAACTACACGGATACCTGCATTAAGGAATGCTTGTTCACGAAGTCTTTGCAAAAGAATATCAAAATCATATCTTGTAGTGTCGGTAAATATATCAGGGTCGGGTTTAAAGGTAACGCTGGTACCAGTTTCGGTGGTTTTACCGATAATTTCAAGGTCGGTAGCAATATTACCCTTTTCATATCTTTGTTTGTATATGTTTTCCCCGTTACAAACTTCAACTTCAAGCCAACTTGACAAAGCGTTAACCACGCTGGCACCAACGCCGTGCAAACCGCCCGAAACCTTATAACCGCTACCGCCAAATTTACCACCCGCGTGAAGAATAGTAAATACAACAGTAACTGTTGGAATTCCTTTTTGTGGGTTTATACCAACAGGAATACCACGACCGTTATCGCAAACCCTAATAATACCGTCGTCCAAAAGTTCAACAGTAATCTTATCGCAATAACCTGCCAATGCTTCGTCGATAGAGTTATCCACAATTTCATAAACCAAGTGGTGTAAACCGCGTTCACCGGTAGAACCGATATACATACCGGGGCGCTTACGAACTGCTTCAAGCCCTTCTAGTACCTGTATGGAATTTTCGTCATAATTCTCAACTACAGGTGTGTTAATTTCGTTACTCATAATTCTTTCCTTTCAGTTAGAAATTATTTTATATCTATCCCAAGTCGCTTATATAAGGTTGTTGGGGAAATTTGAGATATATAAACTTTTGTTTTTTTATTTTTTTCGGTTAATACAAAAGATTTTGGTAATTCATAAGAAACGTTTATTACTTCACGTCTTTTTTCGCTTATGTTTAGAAAATCTCTTGTGTTTTTAGAAACGGTTGTATTTTCCAAGTCGAAAATTCCAATAATTTCTTCCTGTGGAACAACGTAATCACCGCCAAGATGGATATACATCAGAAAACACCGCCGTTTCTAATATTAAATACTTTACCCTCAACCAAATTTTCAATATTACTTTTATCGCAACAAGTAAGAAATGACTGCATTCCTTCAATATGGTTAAGAACAAAATTTTGACGTGTTTTATCAAGCTCACTCATAACGTCGTCAAGCAAAATTACAGGAAATTCACCGGTTTTTTGTTTTATTACTTCGGCTTCAGCGAGTTTTACCGCCAATGCCACACTTCTCTTTTGACCTTGAGAGCCAAAACTTTTAACCGAAAGACCGTTTATCTTAAAATCAAGGTCATCACGATGGGGACCCACCGTTGTAACCCCTGTGTACATATCTTCCTTTCTGGAATTTTTAAGTTCTTCACGAAGATTATTTCCACTTTTCGATAAATAAGAGGTTTCTAAAATTTCTTTTCCTGCCGAAATACCATCGTAAATTTTTGGTAAATATTCATTTAGAATTTCAATATATCTTTTTCTAAATTCAATTATTTTTTGACCATTTACCGCAATTTCTTCTTCAAATACATCTAGCATAACCGAAACGGTTGAGTCATATTTATAATCTTTAATTATCTTATTTCTTTGACTAACCGCTCTGATATAACTTTTTAGAATATTTATAAAAGAAGGATATATTTGACCAATACTAAGGTCTAAAAACTTTCTTCTCTCACTAGGACCGCCCGAAACTAAATTAAGGTCGAGCGGAGAAAAAACAACAGCGTTGAATTTTCCCGCTAAAGAGGATGTTGATTTTAATTTGTTATCATTAAAAAACGCTGTTCTTTTGTCGTTAATTTCGATTTTAGCGTTGTTTTCAATTCCTTCGCTTATAAAATCTAGAGAACAAACAGATTTTTCACTGCCAAATTTTAAAAATACGTTATCCTTAGAATTTCTAAAACTTTTAGCCCCTGTAAAAAGCCAAATTGCTTCAATAATATTTGTTTTACCTTGGGCGTTTTCACCCCAAATAACGTTCATTTGTTGACAAGGCGAAATATTTATATTTTCTAAATTACGGAAATTTTTACATTCCAAATTTAAAACAATCATATAATCTCTACCAAAATGCCCTCAAATTCGATTTTATCGCCCGAACGAAGCTTTTTACCTCTCATAGTACAAACTTCGCCGTTGACCTTAACCTCGCCCTCTTGGATAACGATTTTAGCGTGACCTCCTGTCACAACCATATCTCCTAGTTTCATAGCGCTGTCTAGACGGATAAAATCTTCTTTAATTGAAATTTTTCTTTCTTCCATTATTTCAACCTCATAGGCATAATCATATATTTAAAGTTATCGTTATCAACAGGAGTAATCAAAACACCTGCATTAGAGCCGTTGAAAAGAATATTTACGTTTTCATCTTCAATTGCTTTCAAAGCGTCGAGTAAATAATGATTATTAAGACCTATTTCAAAATTTTCACCCTCTAATTTTGTATTAAAGGTTTCGGTTGCACGACCTTGAGAGGTAGCACAGGTGAAAATTACGTTGAGTTCATTAAAATAACATCTTACAGGAGTTGTAAAAGATTCACTGATAAGAAGTGATACACGTTCGATAGTGTTTATTAAATCTCTTGTGTTAACACAAACCTTTTGTGTGTAGTTTGATGGAAGGGTTTTTTGATAGTTTACAAAATCGCCTTCCAAAAGACGAGAAATAAAAACGTAACCGTTAACGTTGAAGCTTATGAGTCTGTCCCCTACGTTTACCACAATTTCTTCGTTTTCATCTTCAATAAGTTTTACAGCTTCGTTTACTGCTTTGCTTGTAACAGTAAAGTTCATTTCTTTATCGATTCCGATTTTTTCCTTTTTAATAGCAAGACGGTAACCATCTATTGCAACAAATTGAATAAAACTGTCAAAAAGGGAAATATTTATACCTGTAAGGATTGGTTTGCTTCCTTCGGTTTGAGCTGCAGCAAAAGAAGTACCTTTTTTAAGAGTATTAAGAATTTTTGCTTCTAAAGAGAAAGAATTAGATTCGTTTACTGTTGGAATTTCGGGGAAATCGGTTGCTGCCATACCCATAATATCAAAAGTTGCTTCATTACTTTTAATATTACAATTAAGACGGTCGTCAGCGGTAATTTCAACCTGAAGTCCGTTCATCTTTCTTAAAATTTCAGCGAGAAGTCGAGCGTTGATAACAATATCTCCTTCTTCTTCGCATTTAGCATAGATTTCTTTTTTCATACCCATTTCTAAATTATAACCAACAAGAGTAATTTTTCCTTGTTCAGCAGAAATAAGTATACCTTCAAGTACAGGCATAGAAGTTTTAGAAGCAACTACACTTTGAAGTTTTTGTACTGCTTCGAGTAATTTTGTTCTTTCAACTGAAAAAATCATTTTTTGTCTCCTTAAAAAATAATTAAAAATAACCGTAGTAGTATAAGCGGTGGAAAATGTGAAAAAGGCTTCAAACAATGATAAATAAGCCAAAAATACTTGTTAACACAAAACTTGATAAAAAGTTTATAATTTTAATAACTTTGAGTTATAAACTATCGTGTTGATAAGTGCTCAGTTTATAAAGGTTAATATGTTAATAAGTTTGTTGGTTTGAAGCGTGAAGATTTTTGATGATATCTTCGACCAATTCTTTTTGATAAGGCTTGTCTTTTAAGAAAAGTTCAATCTTGTTTACGTTATGTAAAACGGTTGTGTGGTCTTTTCCAAAAGCCTCACCAATTTGTTTAAATGAAAGGTCGGTCATTTCACGTGCAATATACATAGCAACCTGTCGAGCAAGAGCTAAAGAAGCAGTTCGGCGGTTTGAAAGAATATCGCTAACGGAAACGTTATAGGTTTTCGCAACCTCACTTATAATATTTTCAATCTTTATAGGTTCGGGTGTATCGTCGGTAATAATATCGCGTACGATTGTTTGAACAACCGAGATTGAAGGAACTCTACCTTGGATTGAGATATAAGCTTGAAGTTTTTTAACAACACCTTCGATTTGTCTTGTATTTGACTTGATGTGTTCCGCAATATAATAAACAAGGTTTTCATCGAGTGTTATATTGAACTGTTGAGATTTTTTGTTTATGATACCAACTCTTGTTTCGAAATCGGGAAGAGAAATATCAGCAAACAAGCCACCTTCAAGTCTAGAACGTAGACGGTCATCAAGAGTTTTGATTTCTCTTGGAGGACGGTCAAGTGTTACAACGATTTGTTTATTGTTTTGCCAAAGGGTGTTAAATGTATTGAAGAATTCTTCCTGAGTTTGTTCTTTTCCGGCGATAAAATGGATATCGTCGATAAGAAGAACGTCAACGTTACGGAATTTATGGCGGAAGTCTTCAACAGTACCAAGACCTAGCTTACCTTGTTGCAAAGCGGCGATAAGTTGGTTGGTGAAGTCTTCACCACGAATAAATTCAATCTTCTTATTCGGGAATTTATTCTTCATATGATTTTTAATTGCGAGCATCAAGTGGGTTTTACCAACACCGGAAGGACCGTATATAACTAAAGGATTGTAGGTTTGTTGGGGAATCTCACTTTCAGCAACCGCTAAAGAAGCGGCATGTGGAAAACGGTTTGTTGAACCAACGACAAAATTATCAAAAGTAAAGAAGTCTTCAAAAGAAAGACCTGCCGAAAATTGTTCAGCGTCGAGAATTTCCTTTTCTTCATCTCTCATAATAACGCGGAAATCCATCTCAACGCCTAAAACGGCTTTAATACATTTTTTAAAAAGTTCTGTATAGGTTTGTTCAACAATGCCTTTTTTATATTCATCGTTCAAAGAAACGGTGAATTCGTTTTCGTTAAAGAAAACAGGTTTTAAATCTTTTAGGAAACAGTTGAAGGCAACTTCAGAAATCGACTTTTTACATTCGTCGCATATAGCTGCCCAAATTTCATCTAAAGGATTGGCTGACATTATAAAATCACCTCTATAATTTAGTATTTTTTGCTTATAATATAATATATCTATATTAGTATATCATATTATAAAGGATTTTGCAACTTTTTTAATGAATTTGGGGGATAATTTTGGAATATAGAACCGACCTTGCAATAGAATTCGAAAAACCCGCTGAAAATGAGGAAATTAAGGCATTAAAAACAGGAAAAATAACGACTTTTTTTCAAACTGTTGAGGAACAAAATGAAAAAGGCAAAAAAAGAGGAAAATATGCAACGATAAGGGTTGGAGATATCTCCCTTTTGCCCGATTATTCCGATATCGAAAAAGCGATAGATTATTGCCTTTGCGAATTGCTTCCAAAAATCCGCGAAAACGTGCTGATAGCAGGTCTTGGAAACAGGGATATTACAAGTGACAATATCGGTCCCGAAGTGGCTTCAAAAATACTCGCAACAAGACATATAAAAGACCAATTTTCAAAGATTGAAGGACTTCAGAATATAAAATCCGTCTCGGTGATTTCACCCTCTGTTTTAGGTAAAACAGGAGTGGAAAGTGGTGAAATTATCAGCGCGGTAGTAGAAAAAATAAAGCCTGATTGTGTTATTGTAATTGACTCGCTTTGCGCTAATACAATCGATAATTTATTCTCGGTTATACAACTGACAAACAGCGGAATTTCCCCCGGTTCAGGCGTTAAAAACGCGAGAAAAGAAATAAGTTTTGAAACACTTGGTGTTCCGACAGTTGCAATCGGAGTTCCAACGGTTATAGAAGCAAACGTAATTGCCAACGAACTTTCAAAAACCGAAATTCCAAAACAAAACCAATTATTAGTAACACCAAAGGATGCTGACCTCCTTTCGCTAAATATAAGTCAGGCAATTTCTTCCGCGCTCAATTTATTTTTACAACCAAACGTCGATAAAGAAATAATAAACGGCTTGGTCTAAAAAATAGCGTTTTCGCATAAAATAACCCAAGAGGTGTAAAAAATGCGAGAAACAAAAGCGGTTATAAGACTTATAATTTGTTATTTGCTAACCTTTGTATTTTTGGGTTACCTGATAAATGGGCTTGTTACCATTGTACCCAAAACACAACCGACATTCTCCGACAACTTTTCTTCAAAAGAGGAAAAAACGATAGAAAACGAGAAAAAAGAAGAAAAAAAGGAAGAAAAAATCACTTCAAGCGTTTCAAAAAAGGAAAATTCCTCGGTTGAGACTTCGGTATCGGCGATAAAAGGAAAAATTGTCACAAGATATATTTCTCCTTATTCAGCGCCCCAGTCGTACAATTCGGTTTATTTAAAAAATTCTTCAAACCGTGACATAAATATAAAGAAATTTTTAGACCAAATGTTAACGTATAAAATAGAAAAAAATTCGGACGTGCAGGTACTTATTATGCATACCCACACGACCGAAAGCTTTATGCAAAACGAAAATGATTATTATACCGAAGATGATAAAACAAGAACGATAGATAACGGAAAAAATATGGTTAAAATAGGGAAAATTATAGCCGAAAAACTCAATAAAAACGGGATTAAAACGGTACACGACACAACAAAACACGACTACCCTGAATATACGGGAAGTTACTCGCGAAGCGCTAAAACTATAAGGAAAAATTTAGAAAAATATCCTAGTATAAAGGTTGTTTTGGACCTTCATAGAGATTCGGTTTCGGACGATAGCGGAAAGGCAAAATTAGTGACCGAAATTGGCGGAAAAAAGGCGGCTCAGGTGATGCTTGTTATGGGTGTTGGTGTCGGAGACCGAGACCATCCGAATTGGGCGAAAAATATGTCTCTTGCGGTCAAATTCCACCAAAAAATAGAGAAAAATTATCCCACTTTAGCGCGACCGATACTAGTTAGAAATGCGAAATACAATCAAGATTTAACAAGCGGTTCAATGCTTTTAGAAGTTGGAACCGAGGCTAATACACAAGCCGAAGCCGAGTATTCAGCAACCCTCGTAGCCGATGCTTTAATCAAAACTTTAGAGGAGTTAAAATAGGAAAAAATGAAGGAATTTTTTAGAAAAATGATGATTTCTGCCGTGGTCACAAGTTGTATTTTATGGGGATTTTTAGGCTTTTGCGAGGTTTATTCTTCGATTAGAGAAATAGGCTACGGCGAATATCGAAAAGCAATAGAAATAGAAGACGGAAAGATTAAAATATTTGATTATATATATGAAAAAATGTAGGGGAGGGCACAGAGACCCTCCCCTACAAAAATATATTTTCTAATTTAAAATTAATCTAAATCTTTTCCGCAACAGCGTTTATATTTTTTACCGCTGCCACATGGGCAAAGCGCATTTTTGCCTACAGCACCTTTGCCTTTAACGGTTAAAGGCTTGTCTCCCGCGTTGGTTTCCTTTGCAACCTGTTCACGCTTCACTTCTTCATCTTTTTTAACTCTAACCGACAAAACAAGCTTTGCAGTTTGTTCACGGATAGCGTTGGTCATACCTTCGAACATATCGTAGCTATCGTTGCGATATTCAATAACAGGATCGTGTTGACCGTAAGCGCGAAGTCCGATACCTTGGCGGAGTTGGTCCATAGCATCGATATGGTCCATCCAGTTGGTGTCAACGCTTCTAAGCAACATAACACGTTCAATTTCGCGCATAAGCTCGTCGCCAAATTCGTTTTCACGCGCTTGGTAAATGTTACGAGCCTTTTCTTTTAAGAATTCGGCAACTTCTTCTTTAGAAGTGTTTCCAAGTTCTTCGGTTGTGAAACGTAAATCTTCGGGAGAAGTAATCCAACCAAGGAAATGTTCGCGAAGACCGTTAACGTCCCAATTATCGTGAACTGCGTTGTCGGCTAAGAAAATTTGACAGTATGAATCGATTGTAGCATCAATCATACGAAGAATTGTGTTCTTGATTTCATCGCCGTTTAGAACCTTACCGCGTTGGGTATAGATAATCTCACGCTGTTTGTTCATAACGTCGTCGTATTGGAGAGTATTTTTACGGATGGCAAAGTTGATGCCTTCCTTTTTCTTTTGGGCATTTTCTATGGTATGGGATAGCATACTGTTTTCAAGCGGCATATCCTCATCAACCTTCAAGGTGTCCATAAGTGCGCCGATTCTATCGCCGCCAAAGAGTCGCATAAGGTCATCTTCGAGAGAGATAAAGAATTGGGTATTACCGTTATCGCCTTGACGACCCGCACGACCGCGAAGCTGATTGTCGATACGGCGAGAGTCGTGACGCTCGGTGCCAATAATCGAAAGACCACCCGCTTCTCTAACCTTTTCGGCTTCGGGAGCAATTTCAGCCTTGAATTTGTTGTAGTATTCTGAGTATTTTTCACGAGCTTCTAAAATTTCGCTATCGTCAGTTTCGGCAAAGCCTGTTGCCTCAATAATCATTTCTTCCGAAAGACCGTCGTGGCGAAGAGCCGCTTTTGCGAGATATTCTGCGTTACCGCCGAGCATAATATCGGTACCACGACCTGCCATATTGGTAGCGATTGTAACAGCACCGAGTTTACCCGCTTGGGCGATGATTTCAGCTTCTTTTTCGTGGTGTTTAGCATTGAGGACGTTGTGCTTGATACCGCGTTTTTTAAGCATAGCCGATAAAAGTTCCGATTTTTCGATTGTAACAGTACCGACAAGCACAGGTTGTCCTTTTTGGTTACAAGCGATAATCTTGTCGATTACGGCGTTGAATTTTGCCTTTTCGGTTTTGTAAACAACGTCATTTTCATCGATACGGGCAATAGGTTTGTTTGTTGGGATTTCAATAACGTCGAGTTTGTAAATTTCTTGGAATTCGGCTTCTTCGGTCATTGCGGTACCGGTCATACCCGAAAGTTTATTATAAAGGCGGAAGAAGTTTTGGAAGGTGATTGTAGCGAGAGTCTTCGATTCTTTCGCGATTTGTACCCCTTCTTTTGCTTCGATTGCTTGGTGGAGACCTTCGTTGTAGCGACGACCAAACATAAGACGCCCTGTGAATTCGCCAACAATTATAACCTCGCCGTCTTTTACAACGTAGTCAACGTCACGTTTCATAATACCGTGGGCACGGATTGCTTGGTTGATATGATGAGCGATAGCGATATTTTCGCTGTCGTTAAGGTTTTCGATTTGGAAAAATTCTTCAGCCTTCTTAACGCCCGAAGCGGTTAAGGTACAGCTTTTTGCCTTTTCGTCAACAACGTAGTCGCCGTCGTAGTTTGTGTCGGCGTCACTCGCCTTGTCGTCCATTTCCTTAATTTTGAACATTTTAAGGGTTCTCGCAAAGCGGTTTGCGGTTGTATAAAGGTCGGTTGCTTTGTCGCTTTGACCTGAGATAATAAGCGGAGTTCTCGCTTCATCGACCAAAATCGAGTCAACCTCATCGACAATCGCAAAATTGTGTTCGCGTTGAACCTGTTCTTCTTTATAGGTCACCATATTGTCTCGCAAATAGTCGAAACCGAGTTCGTTGTTGGTGCAATAGGTGATGTCGGCGCGGTAAGCCTCTTGTTTTTCTTGGTGGCTCATACCGTGGATAATAAGACCAACCGAGAGACCCATAAATTTATAAAGTTTGCCCATCCATTCCGAGTCACGCTTAGCAAGGTAATCGTTGACCGTTACAATGTGGACACCCTTGCCCGAAAGGGCATTAAGGTATGCGGGAAGGGTTGCAACCAAGGTTTTACCTTCACCTGTCTTCATTTCGGCAATACGGCCTTGGTGGAGAATGATACCGCCGATAATTTGCACAGGGAAATGGCGCATACCGAGTACACGGTCCCCCGCTTCTCTACAAGCGGCAAAAGCCTCGGGTAAAATATCGTCGAGTGTTTCGCCACAAGAAAGACGGTTTTTAAATTCTTCTGTTTTTGCGCGAAGTTGGTCGTCGGTCAAAGCTCTATATTCTTCTTCTAGACCTAAAACCTTGTCGCGTAACGGCAATATACGCTTAATTTCTTTTTCGCTGTAATTACCGAAAAGTTTTTGGAGTAAACCCATATTAAAATACCTTCTTTGGTTAAAATATTTATAATCAAATCTATTATACTATAAATTTGTTAAAAAATATAGTATAATTTGTATTTTTTTGAAATTAAAATAAATTTTCGATATTTGGAGATAATAAATAAAAAAGGAGGGTTTAAAATGCAAAACAAAACGTCAAGTTTTATGAAGGGTGT
>JAZORM010000139.1:0-9852 GCA_045656585.1 Acutalibacteraceae bacterium | reverse complement strand
TAACATTAAATCGTGGAACATTTCATCGAGTGCCACACAAGCACCCATTGCCAAACCGGTTCTACATTTGATTACAACGTTATTAAGCGCATACTTAACCGAAATAACCGACTTAACAAAAATGTCTTTAGTGTGAGAATTCTCATCATTGATTCTAGTGTTAGCGGTATAACGATAATTGCCGTTTCTATCGTGGGTCTTAATAAGTTTCATATCCTTAATATCGCGCGAAACGGTAGATTGTGTAACCTCGTAGCCTAAATTTTGAAGTTCATTTTGCAGGTCTTCTTGGGTCACAACAATTTTTTCGGTAATAATATCTAATATCGCTTTTTGTCTTGTTTTTTTCATTTTAAAAACTCCTGCCGTCTTTAAATTTTATAGAAAGCGTTTTATAGAATGAACGGTCATTAAGTCTTATCAGCTTAACAGTATCGGGCGATTTTGTAATTCGAATCTCGCTATACGGTTTAACGTTTGCAACCTTGCGACCATCGATTGTGAGATATATTTCAGTTCTCTTTTTTGAAAAAGATTTAAGTGTGATTTCGTTTTGAGCGCCCAAAAGAATCGGTTTTGCAGACAAAGAATGGGAACAAATCGGTGTGACACACATATTTTCGGTCAACGGATCGATAATCGGACCCCCTGCCGACATCGAATATGCGGTAGAACCTGTTGGGGTTGAAACGATTAAGCCGTCAGCCAAATAATTAATAGTGTCTTTTCCAACCGATACAGAAATATCGATTATTCTAGAAATAAAACCACTGGTAATTACAGCGTCGTTTAATGCGGTGAACTGATTGATTTTGTTGCCGTTTTCATATAGTTCAACACCAAGCATCATACGGTTTTCAACAAAATATTCGCCGCTTTTAAGTTTTGAAATTAGGTGTATTTCGTTTTGCTCAATATTTGCAAGATAACCCATACGTCCGGCATTTATACCAAGCACAGGTTTGCCTTTTTGAGCAGCGATTTTAGCATAACGAATAATCGTACCGTCACCGCCGATTGTGATTATAACGTCGGCAATATCGTATAGTTCCGCTTCGGACGCGGTTTTAAAATTAGAACTGCAAACAGTATCGGGAAGATATGCTTCTATCCCCTCTTTTTTTAATATTTCACCTAATTTTTCAACAACCTGCGCCGAACCGCGCTTATCAAGATTAGGTAGAACTGCAACTGTCATTAGTATCAATCCTTTAGTGATAAATAAGATTTTTCAACAACCTCTTCGGCTGTTATTTCGCAAAGATTTTGCGGTGTGTCGGTCTTTTTTATATGACACAAATATTCAATATTTCCTTCAGGACCCTTAATTGGAGAAAAATCGAGTCCCAAAAGCGAGAATTTATTTTCTTCTATAAGATTTACAATCTTTTCAATTACGGCAATATGAACGTTTTTATCTCTTACAACACCCTTTTTGCCAACATTTTCTTTCCCCGCTTCAAACTGTGGCTTAATAAGACATACAGCTTCGCCACCGTCTTTTAAAAGATTCCTCATAACAGGAAAAATCAATGATAAAGATATAAACGATACATCTACCGAAGCAAAGTCTAGTAAATCAGGAACCTCTTTTTCAGTAACGTAGCGGAAATTTGTACGTTCAAGATTAACAACACGCTCATCAGTACGAAGCTTCCAAGCAAGTTGGCCGTAACCAACGTCGATAGCATAAACCTTTTTTGCGCCGTTTTGAAGCATACAATCGGTAAATCCGCCTGTCGACGCGCCGATATCAGCACAAATAGAATCCACAAGCGAAAAATCGAAAACTGAAAATGCCTTTTCAAGCTTTAAACCGCCACGACTAACGTATCTCAGGGTTTCTCCTCTTACTTCGATTACATCATCTTCTTTAATTGTATTACCCGCTTTATCGGATTTTTGATTATTTACATAAACGATACCCGCCATAATAAGCGCTTTTGCTTTTTCGCGACTTTCGGCATAACCTTGTTCTACCAAAGCCACATCTAATCTTAATTTTGGCATCTAATACTCCTTAATATACTCTCACTATCAAGTTTGTTTGATTTAATCGCCGATGAAACACTCGAAGCCGGAACAAATTTATTATCAATCGCGTGAATTTCAAATTTTCCGTCAAATCCAAAGTTGTTCAACTGTGCCGCCAAATGCTCGGCAATACCACCGCTTTTCAATGATTCTTCAAAGAATAAAATTCTATTATACTTCGATAATTTTTCGAACAAATCATCACTAAAGGGATAAACACGATTTAATTTAACAATATCGAATTCCTCGTTTTCTTGTGCTTTCAAAACCTCTCCAAAAAGTCGGCCATAGGTAACAACTGCAACGCTATAACCGTCTCCGAAAACGGAAAATTCTTGACTTAAATCAAAATTCTTTTCAAAATCAACTTCTATACCTCTAGGGTATCTGATTGCAGTGACACATTTAGCTTTAGCGCTATCTTTAATACGATATTCAAGTTCTCGATAATTCCAAGGAGAATAAATTTCGATTCCTGGAACAGACGAAAGCATTGAAATATCAAAGATACCTTGGTGGGTTACTCCGTCTTCACCAACGATACCTGCTCTATCAATAAGCAATTTAATCGGCAAACCTTCAACCGCACAATCGTGAACAATTTGGTCGAATCCACGTTGTAAAAAAGAGGAATAAACCGCAAAATAAGGATTCATACCGCCTTTCGCAAGACCCGCACAAAATGTCACCGCGTGTTGCTCTGCGATACCAACGTCAAAAAAGCGGTTTTTATATTTTTTAGAAAACTCGGAAAGACCCGTTCCGCTTGTCATAGCGGCTGTAACGGCGCAAATTGTGTTATCGGTCTCAGCCATTTCGCAAAGAGTTTTACCTGCGACCAAAGAAAAGTTAAGGCTGTCGCCCGAACGAGCACCTTCATCAACGTCAAAAGGCGCAACACCATGATAATTTTTAGGACTCGACTCAGCGTAACTATAACCTTTTCCTTTGGTGGTGATAACGTGTACTAAAGATGGACGAGTGTAGCTTTGAGCAATTTTCAAAATCGACTCCAAAGCTTCTATATTATGTCCGTCAACGGGACCTAAATAGTTAAACCCAAGCGCAGAAAAAACATTGTTTTTATAAACGAGACTTTTAACCGATTCTTTTATTGAGAAAATGAAAGAATTGATATAATTACCAAACGGAATTTTAAGCAAAAAATTGCTTAATGCAAATTTAAAATTATGGTATTTCGGTTTATTGCGCATTTTTGTAAGACTACGAGAAAGTGCACCAACATTTCGCGAAATAGACATTTTGTTGTCATTTAAAACAACGATGAAATTACATTTTTCGCCGCCAACGTTGTTGAGCGCTTCATAAGCCATACCGCCTGTTAGTGCGCCATCGCCAATAACCGCAACAGCGCTTCCCTCACGCGAGGTGAGTTTTTTTGCTTTATATATACCGTAAGCCGCCGAAATCGAGGTACTGCTGTGCCCTGTTATAACGGGGTCATGTTCGCTTTCACTCGGTTTCATAAAACCCGAAATTCCCCCCTCGGTTCTAAGAGTTGAAAACTCTTGGAATCTACCTGTTAAAAGTTTATGGGTGTAGCACTGGTGTCCAACGTCGAAAATGATTGAGTCAGTTGGAGAATTAAACACCCTATGCAAAGCAACTGTAAGTTCAACCGCACCAAGATTAGACGCCAAATGACCACCGTTTTTTGAAACGGTGTCGATTATACATTCACGAATTTCCAAGCACAGTTTTTCTAATTCGGCATTATTGAGTTTTTTAACGTCGGCGGGTGATTTTATACCGCCCAAAATCTCATAATTCAAATTTTACAGTCCTTTAATAGTTTCTATTAAGCAAATAATCAGTTAGCGCTAAAAGATTTTGTTTATCTCCATTGAAGGAATTCAAAATTTCAATAGCATTATTTGTATATTCCTTTGCAATCTCACGCGATTTTTCAATTCCATAAATCGATACAAAGGTTGTTTTTCCGTTCTCTTCATCACTGCCAACGGGTTTTCCAAGAAGCTTTTCGTCGGCTGTGCAATCGAGAATATCATCAATGATTTGAAAAGCCAAACCAACGTTATTTGCGTAAGCAGTCGCTTTTTGAAATGTTTCTTGGTCAAGTTTACCCGCCGCAATCGAACCGAGCCTTGCCGCCGCAATTAAAAGTCCCGATGTTTTACGGGAATACATATCTAAAAGCTGAGATGCATCAGGTTTTTCTTTCTCAAATTTTAAATCCAAAACCTGACCGCCAATCATACCGTGAAGTCCCGAACAAGAAGACAATACTTCCAAAGCTTTTACTATTCTATCGCTTGGTAAATCGGCTTTTGCTAAAACACCAAACGCTTCGGTTAACAAGGTATCTCCCGCCAATAAAGCGGTATCTTCTCCGTATTTAATATGGCAGGAAGGTTTTCCGCGTCGCATATCATCGTTATCCATACAAGGCAAATCATCGTGTATAAGCGAATAAGTATGAATCATTTCAAGCGCTACAGCAAAATTTATAGCATCTTCCGCCTTACCGCCCAAAAGATTACAAAATTCAAGTACGATAATCGGTCTAATTCTTTTCCCGCCTAACGTCAGACTATATCGAGAAGCCTCCAAAACTTCCTTATAAGCCAAAGCGTCGTTGCCAGGAAACAATCTATCTATTTCGTTTTCGATATACTCTATATATTTTTCCAAAAAATTAATTTTCATAAAATTATTCCTGATTTGTAAGTTTATAAATTTTTTGCTCAGCCGCTTCCAAGGTTTTACGGCAGTTATCAGCCAAGCCAACACCCTTTTCAAAAAGCGAGATAGATTCTTCTAACGAAACGTCGCTTTCTTCAAGTTTTTTAATTATATTTTCAAGTTCTTGTAAAGAGTTTTCAAAACTTTGTGACATTTTTACTCTCCTTTTGAATTAACTTTACAGTTTAAGGTACCATCGTTAAGTCGAAGATTAAATTCTTCGCCAACTGCTATATCATCGATACTTCTCAAAACTTTGCCATCCTTATTTGCAACCGAAAATCCACGAGACAAAACCTTCAAAGGACTTAAAGCATCGAGCTCCGCCGCATCAAGCGACAAACGGTTTTTGTTTTCGCTCACTTTATTGGTAAAAAGATTTATCAAACGGTCGTACAAAAGGTCGATTTCAAGTGTTCTTTTTTCAATGAGCGAAGAAACCGGATTTTGCAACACCTTCGAATTTTCCAAAAGGGAAAATTTGGCTTTTTGGGTTTTAAGTTTGTTTTCAAGTTGTTTTTTAAGAATGGAAACCTTATCGCCTATTTGCGAGAATATTTCGTTTTGATCCGGAACTGCAAGTTCAGCAGCCGCAGAAGGAGTTGGCGCACGAAGGTCGGCAACAAAATCGCAAATAGTGAAATCAGTTTCGTGACCGACAGCCGAAATTACGGGAATTGGAGATTCATAAATTTTTCTAGCGAGTTCTTCGCTGTTAAAAGCCCACAAATCTTCAATCGAACCACCGCCACGACCGATTATAATCAAATCACATTCGCCGAAAGAATAAACATCGTCGAGCGCTTTAAGCATTTCAGGAACGGCATTTTCTCCCTGAACCGAAACACCGCAAAGCAAAATATCGCACAATCTCCAACGGCGAGACAAAATGTTCATAATATCTTGAACAGCAGCACCCGTTGGCGAAGTGATAACAGCGATACGCTTTGGGAATTTGGGAATCGGTCTTTTGCTCTCGTTATCAAATAACCCTTCTTTTAAAAGGCGTTCTTTAATTTGTTCGAACGCGAGTGAAATATCACCTATTCCATCAGGATGCATTTCCTCGGCATAGAACTGATATTGTCCGTCCTTTTCGTACAAAGAAACTCTACCGCGAAGTACAACCTTTAGACCGTCTTGTGCTTGGAACTTGACCCTTTGGGCATATGTTCTAAACATAACGCAGCGAATTGATGCATCGTTGTCCTTCAAAGTGAAATAAAGATGACCACTTGCATAATGCTTTTTAAAGTTTGATATTTCACCTACAACGTAAATGTCAGCAAGTCGCATATCGCCTTCAATTAAAGACTTTACGAAAAGGTTTAATTGTTTAACGGTAACCGTTTGCATATTAGAGCGATTTTTCTACCGAAGACAAAATTCCATTGATAAAGGAAGCCTCTTCAGGTGATGCATATTTTTTAGCAAGTTCAACTGCTTCATTAATTGAAACCGAAACAGGAATATCTTCCATAAATTTGATTTCAAAAATTGCAAGTCTTAAAACACAAAGCGAAGTTTTTGAAATACGAGAAATTTTCCAACCGATAGCCTTTTCGGAAATGATATTATCCAATTCCTCAAGATTGTCATAAACACCTTTAAATACGGTGTTTATATACTCATCAGGTTTTAAATCTCTAACCTCGTTTGCGATTTCCAATATCTCTTCTACAGGAGCGGAATTAAACTGTTTTTCAAAAATCAGAATAAACGCTTCTTCTCTTGCAATTCTTCGTTTCATAATCCACCTCAGAATAAATTTATACAGTTAATATTTTAACACAAAAAATGCATATTTTCAAGGAAATTCTTGAAAATATGCATAAATTTATCAGTATTTTTCCAAAAAAGAATGACTTTCTCCCGAATCACAGTCACGCCAACCGGGTAAGGTAGCTAAATTGACGTTGTGAATGCTTCGAAATATGTTATTATCGGCTTCTCTATTAAAGGTTTTGATGTATTTAATAAGGGCTTTTGTTTCTTTTCTTTTTGAAAGCTCTTCCCTTTCGGTGCTTTGTTCGGTAAACTTACAAGCACATTGCAAAAAACGAAGTCCGTTGTAATTTGCCCATGAAATAATATCCTCTTCTTTTACTTTATAAAGCGGACGGATAAGTTCCATACCCTCAAAATTTGTGCTATGAAGTTTAGGAAGCATGGTTTTAATCTCGGAAGAATAACACATACTCATTAAAACAGTTTCAATAACGTCGTCAAAATGATGACCAAGCGCGATTTTATTGCAACCGAGCGACTGAGCCTTGCTATATAAACAACCGCGTCTCATACGGGCGCAAAGATAACACGGCGAACCACCAACGCGAGTAGTAACTTCGAAAATATCGCTTTCAAAAATAGTAACGGGAATATTCAAAAGTTTCGCGTTTTCTTCAATTAGTTTTCGGTTTTCTGGATTATATCCCGGATCCATAACCAAGAAAACAAGCTCAAACGGAACTTCGCTATGACGTTGTAATTGTTGCATACATTTTGCCAAAATCATCGAGTCTTTTCCACCCGAAATACAAACCGCGATTTTATCATTTTCCTTTATAAGTTCATATTCTTGAACAGCGCCGACAAAGTTGCTCCAAATAGTTTTGCGGTATTTTTTTATAATACTTCTTTCAATTTCAATATATTTTTCCAATTCTCTTTTAGCCATCATACACCTCAAAAAATTAAGCCGTTACAAGTATTATACCTGTAACGGCTATAAATTTCAACAGAAATTATGCGTTCTTCTTTGCAAACATCTTGATAACAAAAAGTGTACCGATAGTAAGAGCGGAAGAAATAACCAAACAAATCCAAGCGTTTTGGATAAATGCTGCGATAATGTATGATACAAACGAAATACCCGCAACTGTAAGCGCGTATGGAAGTTGGGTTGAAACGTGGTTAATGTGGTTGCATTGAGCACCTGCCGACGACATAATTGTTGTGTCGGAAATTGGTGAGCAATGGCCACCGCAAACTGAACCTGCAAGACAAGCCGACATACTCATAATACCAAGCGCACTGTTTACGTCGAAAATGCTTGTTACGATTGGAATAAGGATACCGAAAGTACCCCAAGATGTACCTGTCGCGAAAGAAATACCACAAGCAACAAGGAAAATAATCGCGGGTAAGAAGTTGCTAAGACCACTAGCACCTGCTAATGCGCTTTTTACAAAAGCATCAGAGTCAAGAAGTCCTGTCATATTCTTAAGAGATGTTGCCATTGTGAGAATAAGGATAGCGGGAACCATAGCATTGAAGCCCTTTGGAATACAAGCCATCGCTTCTTTAAAGGTGATAAGGCGACGAACCACAAAGTAAATCATAACGATAACCAAAGCGATAAGTCCGCCCCAAGGAAGACCAACGGTAGCATCGGTATTACCAAATGCATCAACAAATGAAAGTCCGCCTGATTGACCTATGTAGTAAAGACCGTATACACAAATAGCGATAAGAACAACGATTGGAAGAATAAGGTCGATAACCTTTGCGCGAGGAGATGTAACAACATCTTCTTCATCATTTTCTTCACCCTCACCCGAAGTGAACAAATCGCCATTTTGAGCGTTAAGTTCATGGAGTTTCATTGGACCGAAGTCAAACTTCATAAGTGTCAAAGTGATAATAAATACAAATGTCATAAGTGAGTAGAAGTTGTAAGGAATAGCCTTTACAAACATTGCAAGTCCACTGACACCCTCGGGAGCATATTCAGAAACAGCCGCTGCCCAAGAAGAAATTGGAGCAATCATACAAATCGGAGCCGCAGTAGCGTCGATAAGATATGCCAATTTTGAGCGTGAAATCTTTGCTTGGTCTGTAACAGGGCGCATAACAGCACCAACTGTCAAGCAGTTGAAATAGTCGTCGATAAAAATCAAAACACCAAAAACAAAGGTAGCGAGAGACGCTCCAACTTTACCCTTAACGTGTTTTGAAGCCCAAACACCAAATGCTCTGGCGCCACCTGCTTTATTGAGTAAAGCAACGATAGCTCCAAGAATTACCAAGAAAACAAATATACCTGCGGTACCTGATACCGAAGCTATTAAGCCTTCATTGATAACCGAGTCAACTGTGCTTATTGGTTTGAAGCCGTTAGCAAGTAATCCACCTGCTAAAATACCAACAAATAGTGAGGAATAAACTTCCTTAGTGATGAGCGCCAATCCGATTGCAATAACGGGTGGGAATAGCGACCACAAAGTACCAACAGGACTGTTTACAGAGCCCGTAAAAGCACAAAGAACGCCGAAAGCCACAACAAATGCAACGATAAGCAATTTTGAGATTAGTGATTTTTTGTTCATTTTTCTCTTCCTTTCTAAAATAAAAAAACCGTAATCAGACAGAGCTAATTACGGAAATTTAGTAATAAATCACCGATAGCCCTCCACTTGTAAACAAGTGACAGTTTGCAATATATTCTACTGCAAACCAACAAGAAACCTTTGACAGAAGATTTCCCATTTCGGCGATTGTCCCTTTCCTATGACAGCCTGTCAGCCAACGTTTCATAGTACTAATGGCGAATCGCGCCTCTATCAACTTATGTGATAATATCACACATATCAAAAAATGTCAATGAAAATTTTAATTTTCATCAAAAAACTTCACAATATTTACAGCGTTAGCTTCCGAAACACCCTTCACAGCCTTTAATTCTTCAATAGAAGCACTTTTGATTTTTGAAATAGACTTAAAGTATTTAAGTAAACTATTCGCTTTCTTTTCACCAATACCTTCAATTTGAGTAAGTTCCCTACTCAATAGTTTTTTAGACTGCAATTTTCTTTGATAAGATATTGCAAACCTATGAACTTCATCTTGGATATTTGTTATTAGAGTGAAAACTTTTCGAGTCGGTTTAATTTCGATGTCACCGCCGGTTGTAGCGATTGCGCGTGTGCGATGTTTTGAGTCTTTAACCATACCGAAAATCGGAACGTCAATATTGTGTTTGCGAAGTATCGGCAAAACAGCGGAAATTTGACCCTTTGCACCATCTAAAAGTATTAAGTCGGGCAAAACGCTAAAGGTTTCATCTTCACCTTTTTCGTATTCACAAAAACGGCG
>JAZORM010000138.1:0-3965 GCA_045656585.1 Acutalibacteraceae bacterium | reverse complement strand
ACCGAACCTATCATATAATCGAACTTATACGGCAAAATTTCAGAATAATAATCCTGTTCCAAACCGCACAAAATCTCGATTTTATCGCGATATTTTTCTTTTAACTGTGAAATTTCTTTTATATAATCTCCAACCTTGTTTGTCGGCATACAACACTCGGCATCCACCGTTGCATAAGAATGATCCGAAAAGCCAAGCGTTTTTATTCCCTTCTCAATCGCCGAAAGCACAACCTCTTCAGGTGTGTTTTTGCCGTCGGAATATGTTGTGTGCACGTGTAAATCAATCAATTTGTCATTTTCTCCTGTTTGATTTTATGGTCGATAACGTGGCGAGAAGCAAGTTCCTTGTGAATATCTTCGAGCGAAATTCCCATTTCAATCATAAGCACCATAACATGATATGCTAAATCGGCAATTTCGTAAACGGTCTCTTTCTTGTCGTCATCCTTTGCCGCGATAATAACTTCGGTACACTCTTCCCCAACCTTTTTAAGAATTTTATCAATTCCCTTTTCGAAAAGGTAGGTAGTGTATGAACCTTCTTTTTTATCAATTTTTCTGCCTTCGATTAAATCCATCAAAGCCTGATAAGAAAATTCATTTCTTTCTTCACTTTGGAAAACTTCGGTTTCGAAGCAAGAGAAAGTTCCCTTGTGACAAGCAGGACCGTCGGGCTCTACCACAACTACCAAAGCATCGTTATCGCAGTCGGCGGTGATAGAAACGATGTGTTGATAGTTTCCGCTAGTCTCCCCTTTAAGCCACAATTCCTGACGTGAACGGCTATAAAAACAGGTGAGTTCCTTTTCCATAGAAATTTTAAGGCTCTCCTCGTTCATATAAGCCAAGGTCAAAACCTTTTTGGTCACAGAGTCGACAACTATCGCAGGGATAAGACCGTCTTTATCGAATTTCAAACTTTTAATATCTATCATAACATACTCCTTATAATCTCGTTGGGATATTATTTTTCGCCATTTCGGCTTTAAGATCGGAAATCTTTACTTCGCCAAAATGGAAAATAGAAGCCGCCAGACCCGCATCCACCTTTGGCAAAGTGTTAAAAAGGGTCAAAAAGTCGCCGATATTACCCGCACCACCCGAAGCGATAACAGGAACGTTTACAGCATTACAAACTGCTTCAAGCATTGGAAGGTCAAAGCCTTTTTTAACACCGTCGGTATCGATTGAATTGACCACAACTTCACCCGCGCCATTTCCAACACAGCGTTTAATCCACTCAATCGCTTCCATACCAGTATTTTCACGTCCGCCTTTTGCGAAAACACGAAAAACACCGTCAACACGCTTAATATCAGCCGACAAAACAACACATTGGTCGCCGTAAAGCTTTGCCGCCTCGGTTATAAGTTCGGGATTTTTGATGGCACCCGAATTTACGCTAACCTTATCAGCACCGCATTTTAATACGCGATCAAAATCAGCAACGGTGTTTATACCGCCGCCAACAGTCAAAGGTATAAAAACTTGTTTTGCGGTTTCGGTTAAAATATCGGTAAATAATTTCCTACCGTCACTCGATGCGGTAATATCGTAGAAAACGAGTTCATCAGCACCGCAATCGCTATAAAACTTCGCAAGAGTTATCGGCGAAGAAACGTCGTGGAGTCCTTCGAAATTGACACCCTTCACAACACGACCATCTCGCACGTCGAGGCAAGGGATTATTCTTTTTGTAATCATTTTGCCACCTCGATTGCTTGTTTTAAATTTATTGCGCCTGTGTAATAAGCTTTGCCAATAATTGCGCCATACAAATCTAGTTTTGAAAGTTTCTCCACGTCTTCAATAGAAGAAACACCGCCCGACGCTATAATTTGAAGACCGAATTTTTCGGACAACTCACAGTAAAGTTCGTGGTTTGTACCAATCATTGCGCCGTCTTTTGAGATATCGGTACAAATAATTGTACTAACTCCGATTTTCTCTAGTCTTTCGCAAAACTCAAAAGCTTCCAAACTCGAAGTTTCGGTCCAACCTTTAATAGCAACAAACCCATCTTTAATATCAATTCCAACAGCAATTTTATCGCCGTATTTCTTGACAGCTTCTTCCACAAAACCTTCTTTAGTTACCGCCGCGGTACCTAAAATAACACGGTCGATACCCGCATCTATATAGCGGTCGATTGTTTCCATAGTTCTAATACCGCCACCGATTTCGCAAAAAAGATTGGTGGTGGATTTTATTTTAATAACGGTGTCGATATTGGGGGTCTCGCCGGTTTTAGCGCCTTCTAAATCCACAAGGTGGATATGTGTCGCACCGCTGTTTTTAAAATCAAGCGCCACTTCAGAAGGGTTTTCATTATATACTGTCATTTGATTATAGTCGCCCTTAAAAAGTCGGACGGCTTTACCTTCGAAAAGGTCAATCGCAGGATAAATTAACATATTTCGTCCTCCTTTAAATTCACAAAAGCTTCTAAAATCGAAAGCCCCACTTTACCGCTTTTTTCGGGGTGGAATTGGCAACCAAACACGTTTTTATTGGCAACCGCCGCGGTAAGTTCCGCGCCGTATTCAGCCGTTGCAATAACCGATTCATCACAATCGGTAGCATAGAACGAGTGAACAAAATAAACACAGTCGCCATCCTTTATATTAGAAAACAAAGGGTTTTCCTTTTTGAAAATCAAAGGATTCCAACCAATGTGTGGAATTTTTAAATCCTCGTGTATTACGTCTTTTATCGGTTTTACAACACCCTTAATAAGTCCCAAACCCTTGTGTTCGCCATATTCAAAGCTTTTTTCAAAAAGCATTTGCATACCAAGGCAAATACCAAGTAGCGGTTTTTTATTGTTAGCAAGTTCAACCAAGAATTCATCAAGTCCGCTCTCGCGAAGTTTTCTCGCGGCGTCTTCGAAAGCACCAACACCGGGAAGAATTATTTTATCGGCTTTTTCTAAAGTTTCTTTGTCCGAAGTCACAACAACCTCGGCACCAATAGCGGCAAGAGAACTCTTTAACGAAAAAAGGTTTCCCACGCCGTAATCAACTATGGCTACCATTATAAAACACCTTTCGTAGAAAGAACTTCACCCTGAAGCTCGGGGTCAATTTTCACAGCATCTTTTATACTGTGAGCCACCGACTTAAACGCGCCCTCGATTATATGATGCGAGTTTACACCGTCGATTTCTTTAATATGCAAGGTACACTCGGCATTACGCACAAAGCCGTACCAAAACTCTTCTACAAGTTCGGTATCAAAGGTTCCAACCTTTTCGGTGGGGATATCCATATCGTAACCGAGATACGCTCTGCCCGAAAAGTCAATCGCGCTCAAAATCAAGGCTTCGTCCATTGGAAGAACCATATAACCATAGCGCACGATTCCCTTCTTTTCGCCAAGTGATTGGTTGAAAGCCAAACCTAAAGATATGCCTATATCTTCAACTGTGTGGTGGTCGTCAACCTCGATATCACCCTTGCAAGTAAGAGTTAAATCAAATCTTCCGTGCTTTGCAAAAAGGGTTAGCATATGGTCCAAAAAACCGCAACCGCTGTCGATTTTGCTTTCACCCGTTCCGTCGAGATTTAAGGTAAGCGAAATATCGGTTTCGTTTGTTTTTCTATTTATCGTGGCTGTTCTCATAATAACTCCTTTAAGACACTTTTGAGTGTGTCAACAAAAATCTTCATTTGGCTTTTGTCGCCTATCGTTATACGATTATAATCCATAAGTCGCTCTTTGTCAAAGTGGCGAACCAAAACACCCTTTTCTTTGAGTTTCAAATATATATCCTTGCCATTCGCAGTTTCGTGTTTTGCGAAAATAAAGTTAGCAAAAGAATCAGTCATACTAAAGCCCATTTTTTTAAGTTCGGTGCTTGTCCACTCACGGTTTTCGATAATCTTTTTGCAGTTTTCTTTTGTGTAATCGTCGTCTAGCAAAGCGCCTTCACCCGCCGCCGCAGTCATACGGTTCACGTTATAA
>JAZORM010000137.1:0-15907 GCA_045656585.1 Acutalibacteraceae bacterium | reverse complement strand
CCGAAAACCATCAAAACCGCGCCAAGCAAAATCGACAAAAACATCGCCGTATGTATTGTTTCTTTGATTTCTTTTAGTTTTTTCGAACCCAACGCGTGGCTTACGGTTACAGCACTGCCCACCGAACAACCTATGAAAAAGGTTATAAGCAAACTTGTAAGGGAAGTTGTGGAGCCAACCGCCGCGACAGCGTCACTTCCGCTTGTGCCAAGCCTACCCGCCAATATAACGTCGGCAGCATTGAAAAGTTGTTGCAGAAAACCCGTGAGCAATATAGGTATTGCGAATTTTATCATCGGCTTTAAAATCGAGCCGTTAACCATATCAACCTTTTTCATTTCGCCGCTCCCTAAACCTAAAATTCTAATTCTTCTTATAGTATAAAACTAAAATTTTAAGTTTTCTTGCCAAAAATGAATAAGTTCCTGCCACTTTTTAACTAAATTAAAAGGCTAAAGATGGACGAAGCACGGCAAACTTATCCGCCGCCAAAATATTTGCCAAGACGTCATCCGAAACTTTTTCTTTAGTTGAAAGATCGTAAATTCCGCCGTTTGCAAAAATATAAAGAGCCTCGTCAGCCGCAACAATATCCCCTGTTATAAGCAAATTGGAAGCGACTATTCTAGTGCGGTTTTTAGCTTGTTCGCTAGTTTTATCAAGCTCTCTGACATGGCGACCGCCGTATAATTTCGGCACAATCATTTTCGAGAACTCCAAGCCTTCACCCAAAGTATCGCTCAAAACGTCGATAATCCCGTTCCAAAACTCTACGTTTGTCTTATCGCCAAACAAGGTCTTTTTATAAATTTCATCAACAAGCAAAAGCCCTTGTGTTTTGCTTTCTTTCATATTAGAAACCGCTTTTGAAATTTCCGTTTGTTGTTCCCAAGTCAATGTATTAGCAACCAAAATTTTAGGACAATTAACCGCAATATCACAAACCTTACTGCTACTTACAACATATTTGCCCAAAGCATCGCCATTCACTTTTACGGTATACGAAACCTTCTTGGTCTCTTTAGGCGCCACTTCTACATTCCAATATAAATTGTTTTCATCTTTCTTTTCGGCACCCGACAAATAGCTTGTATTTTCAGGTACTATATCCGTTATTTTTAAAGATTTGGACTTATTACTATAATTTTCAACCACAAAAGTAAAGGTTACTTCTTCATTTGGGTTCACAGTTTGTCCGTATGTATGAGAAGAAATTTTCTCAGCCTTTATTCCACGCATTTCTTTCATTCGGCAAAGGGTTTCTCTTGGAATTTCACCATTAAAGCTATCAAGTGGGCGGACAACCGCATAAGAATGCTTTTCCACTATACAACGCCTATGTCCAAGTACTAAAAGCGACTCGGCTATAGGTTCATAGAGATAAGTCCCGTTTTCTTCAAATATTTCCCTACCTTCAGTATAACTAAAACTCTTACCGCCTGAGTGTATCATCATTCCGTTTCCTACATAAAGCATAACATGTCCGGAGGTATCACCTTTATAGCGGTATACAATCAAATCTCCGGGCTCTAAAATTTCGGTAAATTCTTTAAGCTTTTGTTGCTTTTCTTCTTCGGTCATATCTTCTTTAGGATATTCACGAAGCACCGTATTATCAAGCGATTCGCAATAGGTCTTAGTCCAGGGCGAACTATTACAAAACTTTATTCCAAACGCATTTAAATATACATCATACACAAAACCCGAACAATCGGCATATCCAAATTGCTGACTTGTGTAATCCTCAGGTGCTTTAACCCCTGTTGTACGACGTTCAACGTCACCTGTTGCAGATTTGCACAATACACCCATATCATATTGAGCATATACTCCACGCAAATAAAAACTCTCAGCTGTCACAACAACTGCCTTTTGCAATTCGGTCATACCTTGTGTATTTACTATTACCTTTTCATTACCGCCACAAGCCGTCATAGAAAAAATCACTCCCGCTATTATAATAAGGCTTAACAATCTTTTAACAAACATTGAAATCGCCACCTTTAAGCTTATTATTTACCTCAATATTATCACAAAAATCAAATTTTTTCTTGCCATTATTCAATTTTTTTGTGTCATTTTATAATATAAAGCAAAAAAGAGTTCTCAAAAAGAGAACTCTGATGCATTTTAAAAACCTAAAAGTTTGCTACCGCATTGGAGCAAATCGGTACGTTTTTGGTCGGCTTCTACTTCGGTAGCGCCGATTGCATTAACGTAAATCTTGATTTTGGGTTCAGTACCTGAAGGACGAACGATAACCGAACTTCCGCATTTAAGACCAAACGACAAAACGTCAGCCTTTGGAAGATTTATAACAGTTTCTTCGCCTGTTTCAAGATTCACACCCAAAGACGCCTTATAATCCTTGAACTCGACAACCTCGATTTTGCTGATTTCTTTTGGAGTATTTTGGCGCAAACCGGCCATAATTTCTTGGATTTTCGCCATACCGCTTTGACCTTCACAAGCAAAGCTCTTTTGAACACAAAGGCAGTAGCCGTATTGCTTATAAATATCATCTAAAACAGTAATCAAATCTTTACCCTGAGACTTATAATAAGCAGTCATTTCGCAAATGAGCATCGAAGCGTTTACGCCGTCCTTATCGCGAACGTAACCGCGAGAAAGATAACCGTAGCTTTCTTCAAATCCCAAAACGTAACGGTCAGCCTCGCCGTCTTTTTCAAGCAAAGCAATTTGTTCACCGATAAACTTAAAGCCTGTGAGTACGTCGCGCATTTCACAACCGTAATCAGCCGCGATACGTTTACAAATTTCGGTTGTGACAATAGTTTTTACACCAACAGGATTCTTTGGAAGTGTGCCGTTTGCTTTTTTACACTTTAAGATATATTCAAGTAGCATAACGCCAACTTCGTTACCCGTAAACAAGCGGTAATCGTTGCCGCAAGGCACAGCAATACCAACACGGTCACAATCAGGGTCAGTAGCGAAAAGCAAATCGGGTTTTACGGTTTTCGCCAATTCCAAAGCGCTGTTAAAAGCTTCCTTGATTTCAGGGTTAGGGTATGGAGCTGTTGGGAAGTTGCCGTCGGGTTCTTCCTGTTCCTTAACAACGGTCACGTTTGTAACGCCGATACGCTTCAAAATTTCACGTACAGGCTTGTTACCGCTACCATGAAGCGGAGAATAAATAACGTTGAGATTACTCAAATCAAGTTGAGGATTGATACGGCATTTTTCAACTTCGCCAAGATACGCCTCGATAACTTCATCGGAAATATATTCAATCTTACCTTCGTTCATTGCGGTATCAAAATCCATTGTTTTAACACCTTCGAAGATATCAACCTTGTTCATAATATCAAGCACGTAATCCGAAGCTTCGGGACTTAGCTGACTACCGTCAGAACCGTAAGCCTTGTAGCCGTTGTATTTAGCGGGGTTATGACTAGCAGTAATAACAACACCCGCGTCACACTTCAAATAGCGCACAGCGAAAGAAAGCATCGGAACCGGTGCCAACTCTTTATAGATATAAACCTTAACGCCGTTTGCCGCTAGGATTGAAGCGGTATGCTTCGCAAAAGTGTCAGATTTAATACGGCTATCATAAGCGATAGCCACCGTTCCATTTTCGGATATAGAATTCACGTAAGCGGCAAGACCTTGGGTTGCCTTTCCTACGGTATAAACATTCATACGGTTTGTACCCGCGCCAATAACACCTCGTAGACCCGCGGTACCAAATTCCAAATCTTTATAGAAAGCGTCAATAATCGCATCGTCTTCCATACTATGAAGTTCTTTAACCAAATCTTTATCACAAACAGCCTTTTGTTGCCATTGTTTATACTTTTCAAATACCATAATAACACCTCAAGAAATTGCTAATATCATTTTACCACATTTTTTTAATAAATCAATAAAAAATTCAAATCTCTTACGTTATATTAAACTTAAAAGATTTTTATTCCTGTAATTTACACAATTCCATCTTTATCGGCTGTGCATTCTCAACCCAAATCATCCCTATTTCTAACCTTATTAGGCGAATTTCCGGTTATTCTTTTAAAAACAGTACTAAAATAATTGGTATCGTAAAACCCTAATCTTAAAGCCGTTTCTTTAACACTGTTTCCTTCTTTTAAATATTGTTTTGCCTTTTCAATTTTAAGGCGGTTGAAATATTCCATAACACCGATATTCGCAAAACGTGAAAAGGTTTTTTGTAAACTGATTGAACTCATATTGCAAAGTTTTGCAATCTCGGGAACTGAAAGTCGGCGGTCGATATTTTCGTTCAATAATTTTATAACCGCATTGTAATTTTTGGCTCCTTGGGTTGTAACCTCTTTAGGCGCAACAAGATTATCCGCAAGACCCATCAAAAAAAGTTCCAACTCTTTTACGAATTTATTAGCCTCGTTTTTATCATCCTTATAAGCGCAAAAACAAATGTCATCAAACTCAAAACAGTTTTGGGCATGTTCATAAAGCCTTAAAATCTCAGCGATATCGGAGATTTGATACACCTTATCCTGCAATGGCGGGATATGCTTTCCCGCAAAGGAGAAAATCAAAATCTTAACGTCGGTTCCCTTTGAGCAACTGAGCGCGTGAAACTGCATTGGATTATGGACTATCGCCTGTCCTTCATCAAGCACCAATATTCGTTCCCCCGCCGTAACTTGAAGTTTGCCCTCAAGCACAAACACAATCTCCCAAAAATCGTGGCTCTCACCCTTGTAGATATACCCTGATTTATGAGTTTTAATAAAACCCGTGTAAAGCGCGGTTATGCGCGGAGTTTTTTCCATTTTGCAAGATTTATACATCCAAGTCCTCACCATATAGAAATTCAAAGAATTTCAGTATTATTCAACATATACTTTAACATAATTTCCCATAAAAATCAAGAAAACAATTAAATCCTACTCTTCATCTTTTGAATTCAAACAGTTTCTTCTATACTCACGCGGAGATACCAAAAACCTATTTGTAAATGCTTTGGAGAAAGCATATACGCTAGAATATCCAAGCATTTCGGATATTTCGATGGATTTAAAGCGATTTTCGGTTATGAGTATTCTTGCCGCTTCCAATCTTTTTTCACGGTAATATACGTTAAGGCTATTTCCTGTCGTCTTCTTGAAAAGCGAAGACAAATATCCATAGCTATAGCCCGTAAAGTCTTCAAGTTCTTTCAAAGTTTTAAGCGAATAAATATGGGTGTCGATATAGTTCATCAACTTATAACAAAGAACCTCGGCGGCGGTTATATCTTGGCTATATTTTTCGGGCTTGATTTTGGTAAGACTTCTTATAATATGTATCACAATTTCCTTAAAAACACAGTCGAGCAACTCATTAGAATACAGCTTATTAGTGTCAAGCTCAGCTATCGCCCCGCTAACAATACCCTTGATTTTTTCGTTGTGGAAAACACGGCTGTTGGGCGAATAATAATTCTCGGTTATGCGGTCAAACTCCTCGCGTTTTTCGTCTTCGGCGCACAAAAAAGCAAAGAAATCATATTTTAAAGGGTTTTGATAGTCCGAGACAATCTCGTGTGACTCGCAAGGAAGAGATAAATAAATATCGCCCTTGTTGACCTCAACAGGCACACCGTTTGTGGTGATTACGCCCTTACCGTCGGTTATAATTGTCAATTCAAAATAATCGCCGTGAATATGAAGCGGTATAATCGCACCAGCTTTACAATAAAGTCGACCTATTTGGAAAATAGAAATCCCCCCGTACTTGAGCGGATTTTCAAAATAAGATTTCTTAAGATGATAAAAACTTTCAACCTGTGCCATACTGTACACCTCTTTGGAAATATTGTAAACCGAAACCTACTCAGTGTCAATAAAAACATTTATTTTAGGTAAAAACAGTGTATTTTAACATCAAATATTAAAAAATGATATCTTTTTGATAAAATGCGGACATTTTCAAAACCATTATTATGGCTTATAATAAAAACAAATACAACATTGTATTAAAAATCGAAAAGAGGTTTTATATTATGTCAGAAAAAATTGTTATTGCCGTAATTGGTTGCGGTAGAATTGCAAAAAACGCTCACTTCCCTTCATTTGAAGAAATGGGCAACGTTCGTGTCAAATACGCTTGTGACCTTTTAATCGACAAGGCTCAAGAATTTGTTAACCTATACGATTTTGTTGAACAAGCTATTACCGATTATAAAGTGGCACTTGCCGACCCCGAAGTTGAAGCAGTTTATATCCTAACCCCCAACTTTGCTCACTACACAATCACTATGGACGCTTTGAAGGCTGACAAACACGTTTTCTGCGAAAAGCCTATCACCATAAACTACGAGCTTTCTAGCACTATGGCAAAAGAGGCCGAAAACCGCGGAAAAATTCTTAACATCGGCGTTTGCAACCGTTTTCAAACCTCGGTTGAAATGCTAGAGAAAATGAACCGTGAAGGCAAATTCGGCAACATCTACCACGTTTACTGCGCGTTCCGTAAATTCCGTAACATCCCCGGTCTCGGCGGTGCCTTCACCACCAAATCACAATCGGGCGGTGGCGTACTTATCGACTGGGGTATCCATTTCTTCGACCTTATTCTTTATATCTTGGGCGGTGCTAAAATCAAAACCGCATCTTGCAACACCTACTGCGAAATGGCAAAAGATATGATGAAGTATAAATATACATATATGTGGGCTGAAGATACGTCCGACCGAGAAAACGGCACCAACGACGTCGACGACTTCGTAAGCGGTTTCGTTCGTACCGACAAAGCAAGTATCTCCTTCAACGGCGCCTGGGCTCAAAACATTAACGCGGAAGAAATGTTTATCGATATTATGGGCGACAAATGTGGCGCTCGTCTTAACTATCTTGGAAAATTCACCCTTTACGACGGTGAAACCCTTGAAACAATCGAACCCGAATATGAACTCGGCAAGTTCTACGTGGACGAAAGTATTGCTTTTGTTGAATCGGTTAAAACCGGTGTTAAAAACCGTGCATATATCGATAACATTCTTGAAAGCGCAAAGCTTCTTGACGCTTTGTACGAATCTTCCGACAAGAAAGCCGAGGTTAGTTTCTAATGAAAAAGATTGGTTTTGTAGATTTTTATATCAGCGAATGGCACGCAAACAACTACCCCGCTTGGTTCAAAGAAGCAAATGAAAATTTAGGGCTCGACTATGAAGTAGCATACTTCTGGGCTGAGCAAGATATTTCTCCCGTTGACAACGTTTCTTCAAAAGAATGGGAAGAAAAAATGGGGATTAAACAACTCGATACCTTGGAAGAGCTTTGCAAAAAGAGTGACGTTATAGTTCTTTTGGCTCCTTCCACCCCCGAAAAGCATTTACCTTATGCAAAGGTTGTACTCTCCTACAGCAAACCTACCTATATCGACAAAACTTTTGCGCCCGACCTTAAAGAAGCCGAAGAAATTTTCGATATCGCCAAGAAATACAACACACCCTTCTTCACAACTTCTGCTCTTCGCTATGCCGAAGAGCTCAAGGAATTCACCGATATTAAAAACCTTGTAATCACCGGTGGCGGTAGAGATTTTGCCGAATATTTAATCCACAACGCCGAAATGGCGGTGGCTCTTCTCAAAAAACGTATTGTAAAGGTTAAGACCGAAAAAATGGGCAAACAATATTTTTGCCGTGCGCTTACCGCCCAAGGAAACGAAATCGGTATCGTATTTTCACAAGGTCTTGGCTACAGCATTACAGCCGAAAACTCTAAGGGCGAACTACTGCACAAAGACGTTACAAGCAGTTTCTTCCTAAATCTGATTTCGGATATGCTTAAATTCTTTGAAGACGGCAAACCGCCCTTTGATAATCAAGAGACCATCGAGGTTATGCGCCTTCGCGCAGGTCTTATAAAGGCCGCAGATCTAGACGGCGAATGGCTCGAGGTGTAGAAAATGAAAATTGGTGTAATTACCGACTGTTTTAAATTGCCGCTTTGTGACAGCATTAAAAAAGCAAAAGAACTTGGATTCCAAGGAATCCAAGTTTACGCTACAACGGGTGAATTTTCTCCCGAAATCTTGACCCCGAAACAAAAAGCCGAATTCAAGGCTTTGCTCGAAAACGAAGGTCTTGAAATCAGTGCGCTTTGCGGCGATATGGGCGGTCACGGGTTCCAAATTGAAAAAGACAACCCCGAAAGAATAGAAAAAACCAAGCGCATTATCGACTTAGGCTTAGAGTTTGGCGCAAAGGTTATCACAACCCATATCGGAGTTATCCCCTCGGATAAATCGGAGCCTCGCTACAAGGTTATGCTCGACGCTTTGACCGAATGCGGACTTTATGCCAAAGAAAAGGGTATCACCCTCGCTATCGAAACAGGTCCCGAAACCGCTCCCGTTCTTCTTTCGTTTATAGAAGACACCAAAGGCGGTGTTGGTGTAAACCTCGACCCTGCAAACTTCGTAATGGTAACAGGTCAAGACCCCGTAGAAGCGGTTGAACTTTTGGGCAAACACATCGTTCACACCCACGTTAAAGACGGAGTTATGCTAAAACGAACCGACCCGAAAATCATTTACGACCATTTCGCAACAGGCGGTATTGAAGCGCTCAATGTTGCGGATTATTTCCTCGAAACTCCGCTTGGCGAAGGAAACGTTGACTTCCCAAAATATATAGAAGCGCTTAAAAAGGTTGGTTTCGACGGATATCTCACGGTTGAGCGAGAAACAGGGGAAAACCCTGCCGCCGATATAGAATTGGCATATAACACGATTAAATCTCTTATATAGGAATGAAATTATGAAAAAATTAAAAATTGGTGTAATCGGTTGCGGTAGAATCTCGGTTATGCACCTTGATTCTACCCAGCAAAGCGAACTTGCCGATTTGGTGGCGGTTTGCGATATAAAACCCGACTTGGCAAAAAACGCTTCCGAGAAATACGGTGTACCATACTATACCGATTATAACGAAATGCTCGAAAAAGAAACCCTCGACGCTGTGCACCTTTGCCTTCCCCACTATATTCACACATCGGTTGCTATCGATGCTTTCAAAAAAGGTGTAAACGTCCTTTCCGAAAAGCCAATGAGCATAAAATACGAAGATGCCGAGGAAGCGGTGAAAATTGCCGAAGAATGCGGTGTGAAATACGGCGTTATTTTCCAGTGCCGTTATAATACTCCATCACAGCTTGTTAAAAAGCGTGTTTTAGACGGTCGTCTCGGCAAGGTAAAATGCGGTCGCACAACTCTTACTTGGTACCGTCCCGACAATTTCTACGACGATTCCGATTGGAAAGGCACCTGGGAAAAAGAGGGTGGCGGTGTAATCATCGACCAAGCCATCCACTCAATCGACCTTGCGAACTGGATGATTGACTCAACTCCCACCCAGATTCAGTCGAGTCTGCACAACCGCAATCACGAGTGTATGGTGGTTGAGGACTCGGCGGAAGGTCTTATCAAATACGAAAACGGCGCTCTGCTTTCCTTCTTTGCGATGAACAACTATTTTGTAGACGAACCGATTGAAATAAGACTTCTTTGCGAAAACGGAAACGCTATTTTCTCTTACGATAAAGCCACTATCGACTATGTTGACGGCACAAGCGAAACAGTTTATAATAATACCGACGACTGCGCGAATTATTCAGGCGGTAAAGATTATTGGGGCTTTAAACACAATATCCAAATAGAGCAATTCTATCGTTCGCTTTTAGGGCTTGAAGAACTTGAAATTTCGGGTAAAGAAGCTCTTAAAATTCAAAAAATAATTTGCGACATCTATAAGAACAACGATTGCAAAATCGGGTGATTAAATGAAATCATCCTCAAGGACTGATATTATGAAAAAATATCTTATTTCGGAAAAAGGCAATTTTTATAAAGCAAATTTGCACTCTCACACCACCTTTTCAGATGCGGCAAAAACACCCCTAGAGGTTAAAGAGATTTATAAAAATATGGGATATTCGGTACTCGCTATCACCGACCACGAAATTTTAGTCCCACACGACGAACTGAATGACAGCGACTTTTTATGTCTTCACGGCTTTGAGATGGATGTTTCACAAAAGGAAAACCCCGAAAATCTGCCTTTCCGCTTTATAAAAAGCTGTCATATCTGCTTTATAGCATCAGAGCCCGACAATCTTATCCAACCCTGCTACAACAGAGAAAAGTATGTCTACGGCGACGCTTTAAAGCACCGCGACAAGATAAAGTTTGACAAAACTTTGCCCGATTATATCCGCGATGTCACACCCGAAGCTATAACCGACATTATGACAACAGCGCGCCAAAAAGGCTTTTTTGTAACCTACAACCACCCCACCTGGAACGGACAAAACTATGACGAGTATATCGGCTTTTATGGTTGTCACGCGGTGGAAATTTTCAACGGCGGTTGTATTGTCGGCGGATACAGTGACAATGATATTAAGATTTATGACGATTTTCTGCGTGCAGGCAGACCGCTTTACTGCATCGGCGCAGACGATAATCACAACCTCTTTCCGACCGATTCAAGAAAATACGACTCAGGTATTGCTTTTACAATAATAAAAGCCGAAAAACTCGAATACCGCGCAATCACTAAAGCACTTGAAGAGGGCAACTTCTACGCAAGTCAAGGTCCGCTTATTGAAGAGCTTTACTTCGAAGACGGCAAGGTGCATATCAAATGCAGTAACGCCGACAGTATCGTTTGTAACTATGGCGTGAGAAGAACCGAAGTTGTTTATAATGAGGGCGTACCTTTGACAAAAGCAGTCTTCACAGTCGAGTCCGAGGACAAATTTTTCCGCATAACCGTAACCGATAAGGAAGGCAAAAAGGCTTGCACCAACGGTTACTTTACAAATGATTTATTTTGAGGTTAAAAAATGCAAGTTTTAGAACAATTTAAAGCCGATTTGGAAAAACTGGGTATAAAATGGGGCGATACGGTTATGATGCATTGCTCGTACAAGTCGCTCGGTGCAAAAATCGAACCCGATGAATTTTTCGGCGCCTTCGAAAAAGTATTAGGCCCCGACGGCACCCTCGTACTCCCCGCTTTTTCTTACGATACGGTAAATTATGAAAATCCGATTTTCGACAAAGCGGAAACACCCTCTTGCGTTGGATTTTTACCCGAATATTATAGAACCAAGATAGCGGGTGTGAAGCGTAGTCTCCACGCATCCCACTCTTGCTCAGCAAAAGGCAAAAACGCCGACTATCTTCTCAAAAACCACGAGCTTGATTTAACTCCCGTAGGCGAAAATTCACCTATTACAAAACTTCCAAGCGTTGACGGTAAAATCTTGATTTTAGGAAGTCATCCCGACCACAACACCGCCTTGCACGGTGTTGAAGAAAAAGGCGGCGCACCCTACGTTTTAAATCGTGAGCGACCTATTGAATACATCCTCAAAGACGGCGAACGCGAAATAAAGCAAACCGCCCTTCGCCACTATTTTAACCGTGGAACTTATCGCTACGCCCAAGAATATGCCCGTATAATCAACCTTTTAGAAAAGGACACCGATTATACTTTTGGCAAGGTGCTAAATGCCGACTGTTATCTTTTTGATGCAAAGGCATTGTGGGAAAAAGGTGTTGCAAAAATAAAGCAAGAGCCCTATTACTTCACCGAAAAAGTAAATATAGAATAGCAAAAAGCTCCGCCTAAAGCGGAGCTTTAAATTTTATTTATCCTAACAAAACATCCGAAACAAGCATCACACAAAACCCAACAAGCAAAGCGTACGTAGCTCCTCGCTGACTTCCGTGAGCATGGGTTTCGGGTATCATTTCATCACTAATCACATAAAGCATCGTGCCACCCGCAAAAGCCAAAGCGAAAGGCAAAATCGCCGAAGATACAGCCACCGCAAAGTAACCTATAAGCGTTCCTAAAACTTCGACAACACCTGTCATCATAGCGCAAACAAGCGTTTTTCTAGAACTGACACCTGCCGCTAGCATTGGCGCAATTATAACCATACCTTCAGGAACGTTTTGAAGCGCGATACCACCCGCAATCATCAAAGCTCCACTTGTATCTCCCGAGCCAAAGCCAACACCTGCTGCAATGCCTTCGGGTAAATTATGGATTGCAATCGCCAAAACGAAGAGCAATATCTTTGACAAATTTTGATTATTGTGCGCTTCGATATCAGACCCTACAAGCTTGTGTAGATGAGGCACAAGTTTGTCGATTAAATTCAGCGACATTGCGCCAAAAAATATACCCACAACCGTTATCAAAAGCCCGTATTTTCCGCCATACTCAATCGACGGCAAAATTAGACCCAATACCGCCGCCGCAAGCATAACCCCCGCCGCAAAGGAAAGAATTATATCGGAAAATTTGTGGGTTATTTTTTTAAAAGCAAAGCCTAGAAGTGAACCGATTACAGTAGCACCGCCAACACCCAAGGCTGTGAGTAACACAAGCTTCATATATACTCTCTTTTCATTTGAATTTGTTTATATTTTACCACAAAAACAACTTCGAATCAACAAAAAAGACCGCTTTCGCGGTCTTTAAAATTATCTTTCTTTACCTATAAAGAATATTGCGAGTGTACCGGGACCTGCATGAGAAGCAATTACGGGGTCGAGGCAATTGATAATAACATCCTTCACACCATAGCGCTTTTTAACCTCTTCGGCAATAAATTTTGCATCTTCCTCACAGTCGCCGTGAACCAAGAATATTATTTGGTCTTTTACGTCTACACCCTTTTCACCAACCGATTCTATAAGGTGGTTCATTGCGGCTTTTCTGCCACGAGCTTTACCTGTAACATAAAGCTTGCCGTCGTTTGCTACGTGCATTAAAGGTTTTATATTCATAAGCGAGCCTACTATCGCGCTTGTACCCGAAAGACGTCCGCCACGCTTTAGGAAGAAAAGGTCGTCTAATGTGAATGTATGGCAAACCTTTAATTTATTAGCCTCTGCCCACTCGGCAACTTCTTCCAAAGATTTACCTTCGTTTTTCATTTTAACCGCTAAGCTCACAAGCAAACCTTGACCCATCGAAGCACAAAGAGTATCTACAACGATAATTTTACGCTCAGGGAACATTTCTTTATAATCCTCAGTCGAGTTTACGATATTTTGGTATGTACCCGAAAGTCCCGAGGAAAACGCGAGTACCAAAACGTCAAAGCCTTCTTCCAAAACAGGCAAAATTGTTTTATCACAGTCGTCACGGTTGGCAAGAGAGGTTGTGATTTTTCCTTTTTCTCTCAAAAGCTTGTAAACGTTGCTATAATCAATCTTTTCACCTTTAATATAACTGTCATATCCTGTGTCGCCAATGTAATATTTAAGCGAAAGAATATCTACACCAAATTCAGCGATTTGACTGTCGGTAAGATTCGCACAAGAGTCAGTAATGATTTTATAAGCCATTTGTATCACCTTTCAAAATTACTGATTTTTATTATACATGATTGTCATAAATACTTCAATCTATTCAGCATTTTTACCACTCTACCAAAAAGACAGTGGCAGTAGAGTCGCAAATACAACTCTACTGCCACGAGAATTTCGCATTATTAAACCTTTTCTAACGCCTTTGTTATTGGTTTGTAGAGCAAAAATGTTAACAGCAAATTGCCGCAACCGTGTAAAAAATCAAACCAAAGTCCGCTTATTATCCAAGAAACACCATACCCGAAACCGCCCACAGCAAAGCTCACAGGCGAACATAGTGTACCAAATAAAAATCCAAACAAAGCCGAAATTACAGTGTAAACAATAACGTTGTCGATTTTTTTGAGGACACAAACGACCAACGTCAAAATCGCCCAAACGTAGAGATAACTTATCACCCATTGCGCAAGACCATAGGTCGCAATCTCAAGAAATACAAATATATAAACCGAAAGAAGCGATTTAAACCCATATTTACGAGCGGTGACAATTATCAAAAAAGACACAAGCTCTATGTTCGGAAGACTAGACATTAAAACTTGTGAGACGTACATCAAAACTCCCAAAAGGGTTAAGACCAACGCCTCGCGAAGTTTAAGCAGGTGTGTGTGTGATTTCAAAGCAGTCACCATCCGCAATTGCCAATTCATTTGCGCCAACGGTTGTCATTTCGCCACCTTTAGTTATACACCACCAAGCCTTGTCGGCTGTGTATTCAGCACGAACACCGTCGATTGTGTTATAAAAGCCCGACTCGTGCTCTGCTTCGGTAACCAACTTTTCTTCAAAGAGAGCGTCACCCAAGTTGTCAGCTTCGGTCGAAATTTCAAACTTTTTTTCAGTTTTGTCTTCATATAAAACAGTAACGGTTATATTTTTTTCGCCTTGTTGTACTTCCTGTTTACCACACGCCGAAAGGCAAAATAGCATTGAAATAATTGCCAAAATTGCCACAACGCGCATCATAATTGTTTTTTTCATAAAATAAAAACTCCTTTGTATTGTACTTTCAAGCGCCAATACAAAAGGAGATATAAATAGATATAGAAACCCCAATACAAAAAGGAGTCTAAGCTAAATACATCGTCAATTACTCGTGACACATTTGTACCGACAGCTTTTGGCAGTATTCCGACTTATTGCGCGAGAGTTTCGGGGTTCTCGGGGTTTTTCGCCTTCCCGCTTTCACAGTGACAAAAAGAAAAACCTTAACGCAAATTACGGCGACGAGTTCGCAAGGGATTCTCACCCTTATTCCATTTAAGGCAAATTTTAAATTTGCCACCATAAAGCCTTTGCTTAAAGCCCGTTTATTATAACATACCAAAAATTGTATGTCAATAAATATTGAAAAATTTAAAATTTGTGATATAATATTAATATAAATCATATAGTTTTTTGTTCTATCGTGTCGTGCTTTATATAACCCTACAAGTTTTTTAATCGGGGCCTTTTCTCGTGCAGTGGGTTTGCAGACCTCCCGCGGCGGTGCCGAGTTCGGAAGAAGGGAGCGCGAAGCTGTGCGGCGGGCACCCACCCTAGTTTTTGGCTAGGTTATCATCAAAGCACGATGCGATAGAGCAAAAAACAAAAAGCAACCCTCTTCAAAACGAAGAGGGTCATTTTTATGCTTTATCCATATATTTAAGCCAATCAACCGCTTCCTTAAACCAAACTCGGTTATAAGGATAACAAGGCTTGAAATCATCGAGCGTTTTTTCATCGCAGGTCGCAACGCCGTGTTGTCCCTCGGGGAAAACACGAAGCTCGAAGGGTATATTGTATTCACTCAAAGCTTGTGCATAAACAAGGCTTGAATAAACGGGAACAATAGTATCCGAAGCGGTATGCCAAATAAATGCAGGCGGAGTATTTTCCTTAACCGCATTTTCAAGGCTAAAGCGTTTCATTTGTTCCTCGGTCAAAGGATACTGACCAACAAGTCTCTCAAAGCTTCCCTTATGGCATTTGCCCTCTACCGCCGAAATCACAGGGTAGCAAAGAACCGATGCTGCAGGGGCTTTGCTTTCGGGGAAAGCTTCGCGCACTTCAGGACAATCGAAACTTGTGCTGTAGTGCGCCGCCAAATGTCCGCCTGCCGAAAATCCCATTATCGAGATTTTTTCGGTATCGCAATACCATTCACTTGCATTTTTGCAAATAAGCTCCATAGCCGCCGCGACCTCACGAATCTGGGTTGGGAATTGCGCAGGGAAACAGGTGTACTTCAAAATAAAAACGTTAAAGCCTTCAGGCAAGAAATGAAGCGCGATAGGTTCAGCCTCACGGGGTGAGCACTCAGCGTATCCGCCACCCGGACAAATAAGCATACAAGGGCGCTTCAAATTCGCTCTTTTCTTCATAACCTCGTCGGGTAAATATGCCTCTAAAACGGGATTTTCGCCCTCTAAATTCCCGAAATAGTCCTTTAAATTCAACTTCAAAATTTTCATTATTCTCTCCTATTTTAAAACAAAGTAAAGCAAAACAATTATACCTAAAACAATACGGTAAT
>JAZORM010000136.1:0-2618 GCA_045656585.1 Acutalibacteraceae bacterium | reverse complement strand
GGTGTAATAATAGCCGGTATATTTTCCAACGTCGCCGCCGCGTGCAAGCTCAACTACCATAGGGAAGGAGTTTACGTTGATGGTTGCCCAACCCATACCTGCAAGAATGAACACGGGATACATTATAAGCTCGGGAGAGCTTGAGGTGATAAAATTACCCGCGAAAAATGCCGTGGCAAGCATCAGAACACCCGCAAGAATGGTCTTTCTTCTTCCCACCTTGGAAGCAATGATACCAACGGGAATATAGAAACGATAGCCGCCGCCTGAGCGATGATAAGCGTAAAATTGTAATCAAAGCCAAGGATATTGGTGGCATATACCGAGTATTTACTTGTAATCGAGTTGTAGCCGATATACCAAAGAGCAACCGAAGCCAAAATGAGAATAAGAGAGCGGAATTGCGCTTTTGAAAGTTTGCCGCCGTTTTCTTCGGCTTCTTTTTCAGGCTCTAAGAGTTTTGATTGTTCTTCCATTTCATCTGCCCATTTGTTTTCTTTAACTGACAAAAGGAAGATGATAAAGCCTACTAGCATTATTGAAACTACCGCAATAAAATAGTTTGTATATTGCATATAATGGTTTTTGGAGGTTGCGAAAACAATGCCGAGCGCCAAAACCGAAATACCGCCGAAGGTACCAGTGAGGTTTATTATAGCGTTTGCTTTTGATCGCAAGGGTTTAACCGTAACGTCAGGCATAAGAGCTACCGCGGGAGAGCGGAAGGTTGCCATTGCTATAAGGGTCACAAGAAGTGTTGCGATAAAGCCGACGAGCGGTAATGGGTTTTTAAGTGTGAGCTCTAGAGTGGCTTTTTGAATAAAATCGGCAGCTTGTGTTTCGCTAAGCGCGGGAATTCCTTCGGCTGTGATTTTTGCCAACTGAACATTATCGATAAGTGAAAGGCTTATGAAAGCGATGATTGCCGCGATTGTGCCAAAGAAGATAAAAGGTGTGCGCTTTCCGAAGCGGGTGCTTGTTTTGTCGGAAATTGCACCGAAAATCGGAAGCAAAAATACCGCCAAAACGTTGTCGATTGACATAACCGCTCCCGAAGCCGATTGCGGAAGACCAAAGTGGTTGGTCAAAATTAGCGGAACAATTGAATCGTATGCTTGCCAGAAAGCACTTATAAGAAAGAACGCCATACCGACAAGAATAACTCTTTTGTAGTTGAGTTTCATAAAAGTTCTCCTTTTATTATAATATGTTCAATATATCACGAAATATATTTAAAACCAAGGTTATTCTATGTAATAAACTTTTGCGTTTCTTACACCTCGAACAATTATTTCATATTTATAATTTAGCATATATTTTCGCATTTGTCGATAAAAATTTTTGCAACTTAGCAATTTATGAGTTATAATAATACTAAAGAAGAAATAAAAGGTGATTTTGTGTCGGTTTTTGAGCGGATTTATGAGGTCGTAAAGCAAATACCAAAAGGCAAGGTTGCAACCTACGGGTTTGTGGCAATGCTTGCGGGTAACGTACGATGGGCGAGGGTTGTGGGTTATGCGCTTCATAATAATCCCGCGCCGATTGTTATACCTTGCCACAGGGTTGTAAATCGAGAGGGAAAGGTTGCTGATGCCTTTGTTTTTGGCGGTGGAACGGCCCAAAGAGATTTGCTCGAAAAAGAGGGGATAGTCTTTGAGGCGGACGGCACGATTGACCTTTTGAAATATGGTTGGAACGGAGAAAACAATGCTTTGTAAGAATTATTTGCGCGCGGTTGAACTTCGCGAAATGCCACCCGAAAATTTGTATATCAGCAAACTTCCCGTTGTTGAAAATTTATGGAAAATCGGGAAGATAGAATTTCAAAAGCCGGTCACTTTTTTGGTTGGGGAAAACGGAACGGGAAAATCGACCTTGCTTGAGGCGATTGCGGTGGCGGTTGGCTTTAACGCAGAGGGCGGCGGTTGGAATTTCACCTTTTCGACAAACGAGTCTCATTCTCCGCTTTGGCAGTATCTTGATACGGTGAAATCGGTAGCGGCAAAGGATGGTTTTTTCCTTAGGGCTGAGAGCCTTTACAACCTTGCGAGTAATATTGACGATATGGATAAAGAGCCGTCTTTTGACCCGAGGGTTATTGAAAGTTACGGCGGTGTGTCGCTACATAAACAGTCCCACGGTGAAAGTTTTATGGCACTTATTGAAAATAGGCTTTTCGGCAACGGTCTTTATATTTTCGACGAACCCGAAGCTGCACTCTCGCCAATGCGATTGTTAACCCTTATAGCCGAGATTGACCGCTTGGTAAAAAATAATTCTCAAATTATAATTGCTACTCATTCGCCGATTTTAATGGCATATCCAAACTCCGAGATTATAGAACTTTCTAAAGACGGTATACAAAAGGTTGATTATAAGGATACCGAGCATTATAAGGTAACAAAACAATTTTTGGATAACCCCGATAGAATGATTAAGTATTTAGTTGAGAATTGAAAAAAGGATAAAAACGTGGTATAATAATAAAAAAGAAAGGAACTTAAAATTATGTCAGTTTTAAAAATTACAAAAGAAAACTTTGAAGAAGTTAAAAATAGTGAAAAAACCGTGCTTGTTGATTTTTATGCCGATTGGTGCGGACCTTGTCGTATGGT
>JAZORM010000135.1:0-9335 GCA_045656585.1 Acutalibacteraceae bacterium | reverse complement strand
ACGGCGCTTATGAGCGTACCCTCGGTACAGGCAATATCGACTGCTTTGTGTATCCTCATATCTTTAAATGTTTTGGAATACTGAAGAGTTTCGGCGCTGAAATCTTTGATTATCTCGCCGTTTATTGGCATAGTATAGGCTTTTTCTTTAGCTGTGGTTTGTGGTTTGGAGGCATATTCTTGTTTTTCTACTTCTTCATTTGTTGGATTTGATTCGGTGAAATTTATAATATCGTTTTCACTACTATTATATGAAGACGTATCGTTTGTATATTCCTGCATACTGCTTTCAAATTGTTGGTCCATTGATGATATATCGTTTTTGGGCTTTTTAGAGTCGATTTTGGTGAACGAAATCCAAGCCGCAATACCAATCACCACAAGGCATAGAGCGATAAGAATATAAAAAGCCCGACTCCCGCGATTTTTACGGGAGTATTGCGAATATTTCATAAAATCATTCCTTTCAACTTTAGTATTAGCGAAATGAACGATTTCTATTCTTTAAAAAATTTTTTAAATTTGTTAACGAAATATACATATTTTTGGGGTATGATATTGATGTACCAAAAGGGAGCCGCACCCTTAAGGTATATTTTTAAAACTAAAAGTTTTAAAGATTTTTTCTCCCCTTAAAACGAAAAGAAGTCGTGAAAACGGCTTCTTTTCGTTTTTTGTATTATATTGCAAAAAAATGGATGTCTTGCGACATCCATTTTCATAGTTATTCTTTTGCAGCGTCAATGATTTTTTGAGCAATTTGTGCAGGTACGTCCTCATATCTTTCAATTTCCAAAGTGAAGGTGGCAGTACCTTGAGTTATTGAACGCATAGCGGTCGAGAAGTCTGACATTTCTGCAATCGGAACTTCACCGATAATTTCTTGCATCTTGTTTTCGCAAGGATTCATACCGATAATTCTACCGCGGCGTTTGTTGATATCACCAATAACGTCACCGAGCATTTCGTCGGGAACCATAACCTTTAAAGTGCCGATAGGTTCGAGAAGAACAGGGTTAGCTTGTGGGATACCGTCTTTATAAGCGATACCTGCAGCCATTTTAAACGACATTTCCGAAGAGTCAACAGGGTGGTAAGAACCATCGTAAAGTGTAGCTTTAAGACCAACCATTGGATAACCTGCGAGAACACCCTTTATACAAGCGTCGCGAAGACCTTTTTCAACAGCGGGGAAGAAGTTCTTTGGAACTGCACCGCCGAATACTTCTTCAGCAAATACCAATTCTTCGCTTTCGCAAGGTTCGAACTTAATCCAAACGTCACCGAATTGACCGTGACCGCCTGATTGTTTCTTGTGTCTACCTTGAACCTTAACAGATTTGCGGATTGTTTCGCGGTATGCAATCTTCGGTTTTTTAAGTTCAACCTCAGCGCCGAATTTGGTCTTTAATCGAGATACGATAACGTCGATATGTTGTTCACCGAGAGCTGACAAGATAAGTTCTTTTGTTTCTTTATCGTTGAAAACCTTGATTGTTGGGTCTTCTTCAGCCATTCGGTTAAAAGCACCAGCAATCTTTTCTTCGTCACCTTTAGCCTTTGGATATACTGCAACTGAAAGGTTAGGACGTGGGAAATCAATTTTAGCGATAGCAACGTTGCCTTTTGTGGATAATGTGTCGCCTGTCAAAACGTTGCCAAGTTTTGCAACAGCACCGATATCACCGGCAGTGATAGTAGCGGCATCTTCTTGTTTTGAAGCTTTAAGCCACATAATTTTTGAAATTTTTTCTTCATCGCCTGTGCGGTTGTTAACAAGGCGGATATCGTTTTTAACTGTGCCTGACAAAACCTTGAAGTAGGAAAGTTTTCCAACAAATGGGTCGGCGATTGTTTTGAAAACGCAAAGTGCGGGTTCGCCTGATGCATCAAAGCCTTTTTCTTCGCCTTCAGCGGTTGTGTATTTAGCGTCAGCGGCAGAGGGAAGAACTTTCAAGAGATTATCAACCATCATAGGAACCGCATCACCGTTTTGTTGAACCCCGCTATAAACAGGACAAATATCACCGTTTTTGATACCTATAGCCATACCGTGAAGCATTTCGTCTATTGTGAATTCTTCACCTGCGAAATATTTTTCCATGAGTTCTTCATCGGTGGTAGCAATAGCTTCTAAGAGCATACTTCTCATATTATCGATTTCTTCGCTAACAGGAAGGCGCATTTCCTTAATTTCAAGTCCTGTACAAGCATAAGCCTTGTTTTCGATAAGATTTATGTAGCATTTAACCTGTTCGTTTTCGAGATATGGAACGATTACAGGACAAATAACCGCGCCGTATTGACCCGCGAGAGCGGATAGTACACGATAGAAGTGAGCATGTGAAGAATCGAGCTTACCAACAAAGAAAGCAACGCTCTTATTTAACGCACGTGCTTTTTCAAAAGCTTGTTTTGCGCCAACTGTGAGACCTGATTTACCGGAGATCGCGATGATTGCGGTATCTGCAGCGTTTAAGGCTTCATAAACACCACCGGCAAAGTCAAAAAGACCGGGAGCATCTATAATATTAAGTTTACTTTCTCCGATTTCGAGAGAGTAAACCGAAGTTGAAACGGAAGTTTTTCTTTTCTTTTCTTCGGCATCAAAATCCATTACAGTTGTACTGTCACTAATCTTACCTATACGGTCGGTTGCTTTTCCGTAGAAAAGAATAGCGTCAGCTAAAGTTGTTTTACCTGAACCACCGTGACCCAAAAGGGCGATATTACGGATGGCGTCTTGAGAATAGTCTTTCAATTTGATGCACTCCTTTAAGTGAATAGTTTACAAAATATAGTATATCACACTGTTTTAGTAAATACAACCAAAACTTATAAAAAAGTTTGAAAGAAATTATTGAATATGAATAAATTTATGCAATATGCAGTAAATAGTAAGAAATTATTTATTAAATATTTCAGTCGGGAAACTTAAAAATTACAAAATGTTATAAATTGTGGTGAATTTTAGGTGAAAAAATTACAAGAATGAAATAATTTGTAACTGAATTGTTTTTGGAATTTTGAGATGGTTTTGTATATAATTAATATAGTAATCTAAAGGAGGCGGTACTATGCGTAAAAATTTAATCTTTTCGTTAATTTTAGCAGTATGTGTTGTAGTACTGTCTTTTGCTTGTGTTGACACTAGCGCTTACGAGTCGACAACCGCTCAAAAATCTCAAGCAGACGTTGTTACGGTTGCTAAAACTGAAGAAACAAATAAGGTTCTTGAAACTCGTTTTCTAAATATGTTGAATCACAGTTTTGTTTACAACGATGATTTCTATGATGATAAAACTCTCGTTGACAATTCGGTTTTGGCTCTTCTTGATTTATCGGAAGACGGTTATATCGATGAAACATACGTTATGGACTACGTTTTCAATATGTACGGTAAGATTTATAAGGATTTTGATTTCCTTGGCGGCGATAACAAAGGCTTTGTATACGTTATCCCTCGCGGATATAATCTCTACACCCACAAAATCTCAAGCTTTACCGATAATAAAGACGGTAGTTACACAGTTGTAACCGACGTTGAGGTTTCTTATGAAGACGGTAGCGTAGAAACATTTGCTTGTGAAACCGTTTTCTTGGAAAACAGTGAGTCCGATTTTGGCTATAATATAATGTATAGCGAAATATTGGAAAATGTTTCAAACGGTATTGATTGTTAAATTAAAAGTTAAACCGCTCAAGGATTTCCTTGAGCGGTTTTTTATAGTGTTATTTGATTTGTGGGGAATTCTTTGGCGATATCACAAAGTGATTTGTGACAGGTAAACATTATAATTTGACCGTTTTTAGAATATTCGTTTAAGAATTTTAGTGCGGTTTTGGTGCGCTTGTCATCATATTGAGTCAAAGCGTCGTCAAGAATAATCGGAAGTTTTTCTTGCGATTCGGTTAAAAGTTTTGAAAGCGCTAGGCGTAGACTCAAATATGCTTGGTCGGCAGTACCTGATGAAAGATAATCGAGTTCATGACTGCCAAAAGTGTCGCTTTTTTCAACCGTAATATCGAATGATTTAGAAATCGACATATTTGAATATCTGTTGTCGGTCAGGCCTTTGAAAATTTCACTCGCATCTTTTTCTAAAACAGAGCCATAGCTTTGGCGTACTTCAGCATAAGAATCGGCTAAAACCGAAAGAACAACGTCGATAGCATCGCAATATTCTTTTTGAGCCGAAGTTTTGGCTTTTAGAGTTTCTATTTCGGATTTTAGACTATCCGGATTCTTTTGGTTTGTTGACAGTGATTTGATTTCGGCTAAAAGGGTTGCTAAAGTTTCGCGTTTGTTTGTGATATCGTTTGCGATTTTCTCTCCCTCGGATTTAAGGTTATCAAAGTCGGTTTCTGTGTCGACGGTTAGATTGTTGAGTTTTTCTTTTGCCTCGTCGTAAGAAATGTTGCCGATATCTTTTAAAATATAATTGATATTTTGTTTGAGCGATTTTTGGGTTTCGGCTTTTTCCTTAAGTTCGCCCAATGCCGATTTTATTTCTTCGAAACTGTTAGTTTCTTTGAGAGATGAGAACAGGGTGAACAAAGTGTTTTCTTCGTTTGAAATTTCACGGTTTAGAATTTCAATCTCTGCAGTTGTTGTTTCGAGTTTTTGCTTTTGATTTTCAATCATCGCCGAATTGGTGTTGAGGGCGGTGTTTATAGCATTGAAATTTGCTTTGTCGGTAGCGAGAAGGGAAATCAGTTGATTGTCTTTTAATTTAAGGTCAACGATTTCGGCTTCAATTTTAGCGTTGGTTTGTTTCATTTTTGAAGCACTGACAAATCCTATACATATAAATACTATCGCAACAGCAAAACTGCAAATAGCTAAAATATTTGAAATATTTATCGCGAATAAAACGGCACCAACCATAGCGAACAAGCCACCCAAAATATACCATAATATATTTGGTTTTGATTTTGGTGAGTTTGAAAGGGTTTCGATTTTTTCTTTTGTTTGCTGTGAGTCTTTTTCGATATGCTCAATCTTTTCTCTTAGTTCTTCCAGTTTTTCGGGAGAAGCGTCGATAGAAGGATTCAAAGCGAGTTTTAGGTTGTTTTCTAAAAGAGCGATTTCGTTATTTTTAGATTCAATTTTTGCCTTATAACCGTCAATTTTCGAAAGACAAAATTCAACCTTTCTAACAAACATTTCATCCGCTAATTTGCCGTTGTCTAAAGTGAGCGACTGATTAAGAATGTCGAGTTGTTCTTTTAAATTCAAAAGTTCTTTTAGCTTCTCGGCGTTTCTAACGTCGTTTTCTGCATCTAGCTTGGTTTTAATTTTAGCCAACTTTTCTTGTAAAGTGGTGATTTCTTCGGCCATAAGTTTTGCTTTTTTTTGGGCAGTATTTATGGTTTGTTCAGTACAAAGCGATTTTTCAAGTTGTGTTTCAAGTTGGTTTAAAGCCTTGATGTTTTTGTCATAAACACCACTACGGCCACTTTTCGAAATAAGCTCGTATCTTGCGGTTTCGAGGCGCTTTTTAATAGCGTCGTAAGAGATGGTTTCGTCGCCTGTAAGAGCGATATTCGATAGCTTTCCGTTGAGTTCACCCGAGGCTAAATCGTTGGCTTCGGGGAAACCAAATTGACCTATAAAAATACTGCGTACAAATGCGGCGGCTGAAAGCCCGAAAAGAGAAACTCCAATATCGGAAGAAACGGTTGTGCGGTCGCCAAGCCCTAAGTCTACGAGGGTTATCTTGTCGGTAGAGTTGGAGTTGCCGAAAATACGCTCGAGCCTGAAATTTCGACCACCGTTTTCAAAGTCAATACTACCCGCCATTTGAGAGTTGTCCCAAGGGGTATATTTTTTTCGTGTATTTTTAGAAAGTTGTGCACCGGAACGTTCGGAACCATAGAACATCATTTTAATAAAACTCATAATGGTTGTTTTTCCGTGTTCGTTTTCGCCATAGATGATATTAAAGGAGTCCTCAAGGTTTATATCAACGTTTTTAAGACCGCCGAAAGCAGCAATATGTAACGCTTTAATCTTCATTATACTTCACCTCACTGTTAAAGGCTTTAAGACCGATTTTGAGCGCTTTTTTGAGAAGGTCATTGTCTTCGGCTTCTATGCGCTCTAATATTTTCTTTACAAAAACGCCCTTTAGAGAAGTTTCTTTGGAAAGGGTTTCAAGGTCTAATTTATATTCGGTAGAGTCTTTGATTTTGGCAAAATATAAGCGCTCGGAGATTCTTGTTGTTATTTCGGCAACGTTTAGGTTGAAATCTTCCGAAATTTCGCCTATAAGTTCGATTTTATATAGATTGTCCGCGAAGTTTTCGTATTTTTGTTCCAAGGTAGCCAAAATATGAGCAGTAACGTCCGAAATATCGGTTATATCGATTTTTTCGTGGATGTGTTGACGTTTGGAAACGGGAACGAACTCAAGAGAAACAGCACCTTTTTTAACTTCGCCTAAGTAAATGCCTTTTTGGTCTAGTTCATCAAAACCTTGACCTTCGGGACAACCGCAATAGGCAAAAGAGGTGTTCTCGATTTTACCAATCGGGGTGTGCTTGTGGACGTGGCCAAGTGCGATATAATCCATGCCGCTTTTCTTTATAAAACGGGGTGTTATAGCATTGTAGTCTGAACCCATGTCGCTTTTGAGTTCGCCGTGTTGGACCATGATATTTACATAGTCATCAGTTGGAACCGATAGCGAAAATTCTTCTTCGCCGTTTAAATGGGCCGAAACAAACGACCTGCCGTATACGCGAACCTTTATGTCGTCGAAAGTAAAGCAAGTGTCATTTTCCGGCAAAACAAAAAGATTTTCGGGGAGAGTGTTCTGAGAAAAAGGCGAGTTGGAATTGAGCGGGTCGTGATTACCCGCGCAATATATAACCTTTATTTGTGGTACCGATTCGATTTTCTTAAAAACTGCCGAAACAAATTCGCTCTCGGGGTTTTCGCTGTCGAAAAGGTCACCCGCGATAGCGATAAGTCTAACGTTTTCTCTAACTGCTAAATCTATTATATTTTCGAAGGTTAAAAGAGTTTCGAAACGGCGAGAGTCAGCACCGCTACCCAAAAAAGCATCACGAGCGCCGATATGGATATCAGCTGTGTGTAAAATTTTAATGCTGTTCAAAATGACACATCCCTTTTAATAATTACATTTATATAATAGCATAATAAGATTTATTTTTCAATCAAAATAATGGTTTTAAATTGACTTTAGCGCTTTTGTGTGTTAAAATATTATTATTCTATAAATTAGAGGTGGCGTAATGGAAAAAACCAACTTTAACGATTTGCTTTTTGATGCGATTTTGACACTGGAAACACGAGAAGAACTCGAAAAGTTTTTTAGCGATGCTTGTACCCCGAAAGAAATTTCGGCAATAGCTCAACGCTTTGCTGTGGCCAAAATGCTCAATGAAAAGCAAATATATAACGATATTGTAAAGGCAACAGGCGCATCTACCGCTACTATAAGCCGTGTTAACCGTTCGATAAACGAAGGTTTTGAATTGGTGTTTGAAAGGCTAAAATAATATGTATAGTTGTTTCGCGCAATATTATGATTGCCTGACGGATGACGTCGATTATAATAAAAAAACAGCCCATCTTTTAAAACTTTTTAAAAAATACGGTAAAACTCCAACCTTACTTTTGGATTTAGCTTGTGGCACAGGCGGTTTTTCAAACTGCTTTGCGCAAAACGGGGTTGAGGTTATCGGCGTTGATATGTCGGAAGAGATGTTGGGTCTTGCTCGTGAAAACTCGGCGGAAATGGAGCTTGACGTTCTTTATCTATGCCAAAAAGCGCAAGAACTTGACCTTTACGGGACGGTTGACGGTGCTGTTTGCTGTCTTGACAGCCTTAATCATATAACTAATTATAAAGATTTTTGTAAAGCGATAGAAAAGGTTTCTTTGTTTCTGGAAAAGGATTGTCTTTTTATATTCGATCTTAATACCGAATATAAACATAGAGAGATTTTGGGCGATAACGTTTTTGTTATTGAAAACGACGATGTTTATTGTGTCTGGGCGAATAAATATAAAGAAAAAACCGCAACGGTGGAAGTTTTGCTTGATTTTTTTGTGAAATCGGGCGATAGTTATTACCGCGAGAGTGAGCAGTTCACCGAAAAAGCCTATACAAATGAACAGGTGAAGACTGCTTGTGAAAAAGCGGGTCTCGAGATTTTAGAAATTTTTGATGATTATACCCTAAAACCGCTAAACGATAAAAGTCAGAGAGCGGTTGTTGTGGCAAGAAAGGTGAAATAATGGGTAAACTTATTAGATGTATAACAAGTGAAGGCGCCGTTATGGTGTCGGCGGTTGACAGTACGGATATTGTGGCGAAAGCCGAGCAAATTCACGAAACTTCGGCGGTTATTACTGCGGCGCTTGGCCGTATGCTTACCGCTGTATCTATGATGGGCAATATGCTCAAAGGAAAGGACAATACAATCTCGCTTAAAATCGACGGTGGCGGACCTGCGGGTGCGATTACCGTTTCGGCTGACTCTACGGGCAACGTTCGTGGTTATGCGCAAAATAGTGTTGTGGAAATTCCTTTAAAGCCCAATGGAAAGCTTGACGTTTCGGGAGCGGTTGGCACCGACGGTAATTTGTTTGTTGTAAAAGATCTTGGTATGAAGGAACCGTATAACGGTTTTGTTCCGATTGTTTCGGGCGAGATTGCTGAGGATATTACCTCTTACTATGCTACAAGCGAACAAATCCCAACAGTTTGCGCTTTGGGTGTTCTTGTGAATCCCGACCTTACTGTTAAAAAAGCGGGTGGATATATTCTTCAGCTTTTGCCTTTTACCGAGGATGAGATTATCACAAAGATTGAAAACAATTTGGCACGTGTAAAACCTGTTACTCAACTTCTCGATGAGGGTATGGATATTGAGGATATTGTTCGCGACGTGCTTCAAGGATTCGACGTTGAAGTAATATATGAGGAACAGGTTGAATATAAATGTAAATGTAGCAGAGAGAAAATTGCCGCTACGTTGCAAGGACTTGGTGAGAAAGAATTAAAAGAAATGCTTGAGGATTTGCCCAAAGTTGATGTAAAATGTCATTTCTGTAATACCGAATATAGCTTTACAAAGGGCGATATAGAGGGCTTTTTGAAAAAAATTAAAAAAAATTAAAAAAATTTAAAAATAATGCTTGACAAAGTCGATGTATTGTGTTAATATATTGCTTGTCGCCGGTGAGTTGCCATTGGCAAGCCAGCGCGGTCATCGTGGGAGCATAGCTCAGCTGGGAGAGCATCTGCCTTACAAGCAGAGGGTCACAGGTTCGAGCCCTGTTGTTCCCACCATGTGGCCTGG
>JAZORM010000134.1:0-5680 GCA_045656585.1 Acutalibacteraceae bacterium | reverse complement strand
CCGCCGCCTGTGATATGAGAAATAGCGCGAACCTTAACAGCGTCCAAAAGCGCTAATACAGGTTTTACATAAATCTTGGTTGGGGTTAGCAATGTTTCGCCTAAAGATTTACCGCCGAGTTCTTCATATGTTTTGTTAAGGTCGCAGTTTTCAACGTCGAATACTTTACGAACGAGTGAGAAACCGTTTGAATGAACACCACTTGAGGGAAGAGCAATAATAACGTCGCCTTCTTCCATTGTGGAGTTGTCTAAAATTTTCTTCTTGTCAACAATACCAACTGCAAAACCTGCAAGGTCGTAATCATCGATAGGCATCATACCGGGGTGTTCAGCAGTTTCGCCACCAATTAAAGCAGCACCTGATTGAACGCAACCTTCAGCCACACCGCCAACGATTTCGGCAATCTTTTCAGGGATGTTCTTACCGCAAGCAATATAGTCGAGGAAGAATAAAGGTTTTGCACCACAACAAATGATATCGTTAACACACATAGCAACAGCATCAATACCAATTGTGTCGTGCTTGTCCAAAAGGATTGCGAGTTTTACCTTTGTTCCGCAACCGTCGGTACCGCTAACGAGAACGGGTTCTTCATATCCTAGAGGAAGACCGAAACAACCGCCAAAACCTCCAACGTCGTCAAGACAGCCTTCGTTCTTGGTACGTTTGATGTGTTTTTTCATAAGTTCTACTGATTTATAACCTGCGGTGATATCAACACCTGCAGCAGCATAAGATTTTGATTGTGAATTATCCATTATATTATTCCTTTCCGTCCCAACAGTAAGTACAAAGATGGTCTTTTGGTAGTCCTATTGCTTCAACGATACCTTCAATAGTTTGGAATTCGAGTGAAGCAAAATTAAAATTATCAGCAATAGCTTTTCTCATTTTTTTACCGCGTTCACTTGAAGCATCGCTATATTCATCAAGGTGTTTAAAGCCTTCTTCGCCTTCAAGTTCTAAAATAACTCGACGAGCGATAAGGTCAAGGTCGCTTTGATTACGAGAAAAACTTAAAAATTTACACGAGTACATTATAGGAGGACATGCTGAACGCATATGAACCTCTTTGGCGCCGTTGTTATAAAGAAAGTCAACAGTACCTTTAAGTTGTGTTCCGCGAACAATCGAGTCATCAACAAATAATAGTTTTTTGTTTTCGATTAGTTCGTGGATAGGTATTTGTTTCATCTTTGCAATACGGCTACGGTCTTTTTGGCTTTTTGGAGTAAAACTACGCGCCCAGGTTGGAGTGTATTTTATAAAAGCACGAGCGAACTGTTTTCCGCTTTTGTTAGCGTAACCTATAGCGTGGGGAGTACCTGAATCGGGCACACCGCCAACGTAGTCTAAATCCTGCGCTATGCCGAGTTCTTTATCATTTCTCGCCATTATTTCGCCGTTACGATAACGCATAACTTCAACGTTTACACCTTCGTAGCATGAGTTGGGATAACCATAATAACTCCAAAGGAAAGCACAAATCTTCTTTTTAGGCAAAGCGGGGGATAAAACGGTCATTTCATCTGCCGTGAGTTCAACAATTTCACCCGAGCCCAACTCTTTTATCGGCTCATAACCTAATTTTTCAAAAGAAAACGATTCGAAAGCAACACTGTGACCGTCTTCGCTTTTACCAATGTGGATTGGTAGACGTCCAAGTTTATCACGCGCTGCAATAATTGAGCCATAATCTGTTAGAAGTAATATTGAAGCAGAACCGTCAATAACTTCTTGAGCATATTTTATACCTTCAACGAAATTGTCTTTTTGGGAAATAAGCGCAGTAACTAATTCAACTGAATTGATTTTGCCGCCTGTCATGGCAGCAAAGTGTTTTCCTTCAGTTTTCAAACAATTATTTATAAGTTCATCAGCGTTATTTATAGCGCCGATGAACGAAATTGCAAAAGCGCCTAATTTTGAGTACATAAGCAAAGGTTGTGGTTCGTAGTCACTAATACAACCGATAGCGGCAGTACCTGTCATTTCATCAAAAACCTTTTCAAATTTTGTTCTAAAAGGTGAGTTAGAAATGTTGTGGATTTCGCGTTGAAGTCCTATTTCGTTGTTGTATGCGGCAATACCGCCACGGCGTGTGCCTAAATGTGAATGATAGTCTGTACCGAAGAAAACGTCACTGATAGCATCTTCTTTGTTTACAACTCCAAAAAAACCGCCCATAAAAACTCCTTATTTTATATTATGCAAAGAATAATTCAGAAAGTGTCATTGGGTCAATGTATTGACCGTCTTTATAAACACGCATATTACCTGATGCAATTTCATCAATGAGCATAACGTCGCCGTTTGCATCGTAACCAAATTCAAATTTAATGTCATAAAGGTCGAGGCCTTTTTCTTTAAGGTCGTCAGCAACAATTTTAGTGATTTGTTGTGTCATAACTTTGATATCATCGTATTGCTTGTCGGTCATAACACCGAGAGCTACGAGAGCATCTTTAATTACAAGCGGATCGCCCTTTTCATCATTCTTAAATGTCATTTCAACATAAGCGGGGAGATCTGCGCCTTCTTCGATATAATCGCCATAACGACGGATAAAGCTACCAACTGCTTTATAACGGCAAATTACTTCAAGACCGTGACCGAAAACTTTAGCAGGGAGAACTTCCATTGTAGTATCAGCAAGGTTAGCGTCGATATAGTGGGTTTTAATACCTGCAGCATTTACTTTTTCAAAGAAATAAATAGACATACGAAGATTTACGTCGCCTACGCCGTCGATTGTGATACCAACTTGGTTTTCGCCTGGATCGAATACGCCGTCTTTACCTGTGCAATCGTCCTTGAACTTCAAAAGGCAGTTGCCGTTTTCGAGTGAATATACGTCCTTTGTTTTACCTGTGTAAACTAACTTTTTTTCCATTTTTATTTCCTCCGTTAATTCAACTGTTCTTCGACAGCTTTATTTTTTTCTAAAACCTTTTCAGCATCAGCTTTACGTTTTGCGTCAAGGCGGTTAGCTAAAGTAGTATCTTCTATTGCAAGCATTTCTATACATAACAAAGCGGCATTAACAGCTCCATCAATAGCAACGGTGGCAACAGGGATACCGGAAGGCATTTGTACAGTTGATAAGAGAGCGTCAATACCGTTTAAATGTCCTGACTTAATTGGAATACCCACAACAGGAAGGGTAGTATTTGCGGCAATAGCGCCGGCAAGGTGAGCCGCCATACCTGCAGCGGCAATAATAGCGCCAAATCCGTTTTGACGCGCGTTCACACTAAACTCACGTGCTTCAACGGGAGTTCTGTGCGCTGAAAAAATGTGTACTTCATAGGGGACTTCGAAAGCTTTTAGGGTGTCAATCGCTTTTTGTACGGTTGGCATATCGCTATCGCTACCCATAATGATACCGATTTTTTTCATAAATAGGTCTCCTTTACTCATAAAATACAAAAGGGCGCACTTAATCCGATTGAATTAAGAGCGCCCAGACGGTCGGCATAAATATTCTTTGCTTCACGTGGTGCTCCACTTTTTCCGTCAGTTACAAAGAACATTATAAGTTTATCACAGCGCGTTTAATTTGTCAACGAAAATAATATGAATAAATATATAAATATTTTATATAAATTGCGAAAATTATGTAAATATTTGTAAAAAGCCTTGACATTTTTAAAACGCGGTATAAAATATTGTTATATTCGCAAATTTTTAAGGAGTTGTTTAAAATGACACTTAAGCCATTGGCTGATAATGTTGTAATCAAATCTTTTGAAGCTGAAGAAACCACAAAAAGTGGCATCGTTTTGGCTTCGACCGCTAAAGAAAAGCCTCAAATTGCTGAAGTTGTAGCAGTAGGTGAAGGCGGTATCGTTGACGGTAAAGAAGTTAAAATGACCGTTAAAGTCGGCGACAAGGTAATCGCTGCAAAATATTCGGGAACTGAAATTAAACTTGACGGTGTTGAGTACACTATTCTCCGTCAATGTGATATTTTAGCAATAGTAGAATAAGAAAGGGGATTTTCTAATGGCTAAAGATATTATTTTTGGTGAAGAAGCGAGAAAATCGCTTCAAACAGGCGTTGATAAACTTGCTAACGCTGTTAAAGTAACACTTGGTCCTAAGGGTAGAAATGTTGTTCTTGAAAAGAAATACGGTTCACCGCTTATCACAAACGACGGTGTTACAATTGCTAAAGAAATCGAACTCAAAAATCCTTTTGAAAATATGGGCGCTCAGCTTGTAAAAGAAGTATCTGTTAAGACAAACGATGCTGCAGGTGACGGTACTACAACCGCTACTGTTTTGGCTCAAGCACTCATTAATGAAGGTATGAAAAACGTTGCCGCAGGTGCTAATCCTATGGTTGTTAAAAAAGGTATTAAACTCGCTGTTGATACCGCTACAAAGACCGTTATCGGCAATTCTAAAAAGGTTAGCGGTTCAGAAGATATTGCTCGTGTTGCTACTGTTTCTTCAGGTGATGAAGTTATAGGTAATTTGATTGCTGAAGCTATGAGCAAAGTTACTGCTGACGGCGTAATTACTGTAGAGGAATCTAAGACTGCTGAAGCCTACTCTGAAGTTGTTGAAGGTATGCAGTTCGACCGCGGTTATATCACACCTTATATGGTTACTGATACCGAAAAAATGGAATCAGTTTTAGATGACGCTTTAATCCTTATTACCGATAAAAAAATCAGCAATATTCAAGAAATTTTACCAATTTTGGAACAAATCGTAAATGCGGGTAAAAAGCTTCTTATTATCGCTGAAGATATCGAGGGTGAAGCTCTTTCAACCCTTATTGTTAACAAGCTTCGCGGTACATTTACTTGTGTTGCTGTTAAGGCTCCGGGATTTGGTGACAGACGTAAAGAAATGCTTCGTGACATTGCAATTTTGACAGGTGGCGAAGTTATTTCTGAAGAACTTGGTCTCGACCTTAAAGAAACCCAAATGTTCCAATTAGGTAAAGCTCGTCAAGTTAAGGTTTCAAAGGAAAATACTATTATTGTTGACGGCGCAGGAGACAGCAATCTTATTGCTGACCGTATCGCTCAAATTAAGAACGAACTCACCGTTACAACATCAGATTTCGACCGTGAAAAATTGCAAGAACGCCTCGCAAAACTTGCGGGTGGTGTTGCTGTAATCAAGGTTGGTGCTGCTACCGAAATCGAAATGAAGGAGAAAAAACTTCGTATTGAAGACGCTCTTTCGGCTACTAAAGCTGCAGTTGAAGAAGGTATCGTAGCAGGTGGTGGTGTTGCTCTTATCAACGCTATTCCTGCAGTTCAAGCTTTGGTTGAAACTGTCGACGGTGACACCAAAACAGGTGTTCAAATCGTTCTTAAATCTTTAGAAGCTCCTATCCGTCAAATCGCTTATAATTCAGGTCTTGAAGGCTCTGTAATTATCGATAAAATCATTGAAAGCGGTAAAATCAACTACGGATTCGACGCTTATAACGAAGTGTATACCGATATGCTCGAAGCAGGTATCGTAGACCCTACAAAAGTTACTCGTTCGGCTTTGGAAAATGCCGCAAGTGTTGCTTCAATGGTTCTCACTACCGAAAGTTTGGTCGCTGAAAATCCCGAAGATGCGGCTTTGGCGGCTACTACAGCGGCGGCTGCTGCCGCTAGTGGCGGAATGTACTAAAAAGTGAAAAAATTAAAGTCCCGATTTCTCGGGA
>JAZORM010000133.1:0-6262 GCA_045656585.1 Acutalibacteraceae bacterium | reverse complement strand
GTCGGGCGCGGCTGAAACGCCACATTCCAAAACGTATGGAAGTTCCATAATAACGCTTTCGATTTCGAACGGTCCAATGCGGTAGCCCGAAGACTTGATAACGTCGTCAACACGACCAACGTACCAATAAAATCCGTCTTCGTCGCACCAAGCAGTGTCGCCTGTGTGGTAGTATTTCTTGCCCCAGGTTTCCTTGGTCTTTTCTTCATCGCCATAATAACCGATAGCTAAACCGCAAGGAAGACCACGGCTAATATCGATAACGATTTCACCTGTTTCACCGGGTTCAACATCGTTGCCTTCAGCGTCAATGATATGAACGTCATAAATCGGAGCAGGTTTACCCATAGAACCGATTTTATGAGGCGCACCAATCATATTACCGATAATCATTGTGCTTTCAGTTTGTCCAAATCCTTCAAGAATTTGAAGACCTGTAATATTTTCAAATTGACGATAAACTTCAGGATTGAGAGCTTCACCCGCAGTTGTCATATGCTTAACCGAAGACAAATCATATTTCGAAATATCTTGTTTTACGAGCATACGAAGCATTGTAGGCGGAGCACAGAAGGTTGTGATTTGATATTTCGCAAACATCGGCAAAATATCCGCCGCATCAAAACGGTCAAAGTCATATACAAAGATTGCCGCTTCAGCAAGCCATTGACCGTAAAGTTTACCCCACATAGCCTTTGCCCAACCTGTGTCGGAAATGGTAAAGTGCAAACCGTCGGGGTCAACGTCGTGCCAATATTTTGCGGTGTGGAAATGACCCAAAGGATACTTATATGTATGGGTCGCAATCTTGGGATATCCGCTTGTACCTGAAGTAAAGTACATAAGCATTAAATCATCACCGCAAGGCGAATCTTCGGTACGGTCAAAGTGGGTTGAATAAAGCGGATATTCTTCGTCGAAATCGCGCCAACCGTCACGTTTGCCGTTTACAATCATTTTATGTTTAAGTGTTGGACACTTTTCAGCCGCCAAATCAACCTGAGCCGCTGTATCACCGTCGGCAGTACAAACAATAGCGCTAACACCTGCTGATTGGAAACGATACTCAAAGTCGTGCTCTAAAAGTTGGTTAGTAGCGGGGATAACGATAGCGCCCAATTTATTAAGAGCCATCATACAATACCAGAATTGATAATGTCTCTTTAGAACGAGCATTACCTTGTCGCCCTTCTTGATGCCCAAGGACTTAAAGTAGTTTGCGCATCTGTTGGAAGCCTTCTTAATATCACTAAAGGTCAAGCGGCGTTCGGTGCCGTCCTTCGCAATATGGAGCATAGCCAACTTTTCAGGTTCTTTATCAGCCAAAGTATCAACCAAGTCATACGCAAAGTTGAACTTTTCGGTATTTTTAAAGCTAATCGAAGTGGGTGTTCCGTTTTCATTTTCTTCGATATTGATATAGTTGTTGTAGATACGGTCCTTGCGGTCCTTGCGAACACGCTTAGATACCTTACCGTCAACTGTTTTATCAGGTTCGAGTTCAGGAATAGGTTCACCTGTTGGGTTTAATACGATAGCATAGAAAACACAATCTTCTCCGCCAACCGCAATCATACCATGAGGTGTGTTAGAGTCGAAGTAGATGCTGTCTCCAGGACCCAAAATTTCGGTATGGTTTCCTATTTGAAGCTTTAAGTGACCCGAAATAATAAGGTCACATTCTTGACCTGAGTGGGTTGTACATTCGATAGGCTTATTTTGAAGTTCTTCGCTATAAACACTTCTAACGTAGAGCGGTTCAGCGATTCTGTTTTTGAAAGCAGCCGCCAAGTTGTAGTAAGTCATACCGTGAGCTTTTTCAATACGCTGACCTTCGCCGCGGCGGGTCACTGTAAAAGACTTAAGCTTTGGGCTATAGCCTTCGATAATATCGGTAACGTCAACGTTAAAAGCAGTAGCACAACGATAAATAAACGCAAAGTGTAAATCGCTTTCGCCGTTTTCACAAGCCAAATATTCTTCAACCGTTGCACCTGTTTTTTGCGCCATATCCTCGGCGGTTAAATTTTCAATTTCACGCAGTTCGCGAATACGACCTGCTATTTCCTTGATTTTAAAATCAAGTTCTCTCATTTGTTCCATATTTTTCCTCCGTCTAATATTTAGGACGAAATAACAAAACCCGTCCCAAAGTTATGACTTTGAGACGAGCATTGATTTATATCATATACCCGCGGTACCACTCAAATTGCGGTGTAATCCGCCACTCTTGGAATCCAACAATTCCTATGCCTTTACGCAGCAATCACGAACGGGTTCTACTCACTAACGCTTTCTTCCCGTCAGCTCAGAAGCTACAACACAAAATCCGCATAGGTGACTCGCACCGACCGTCACTTCTCTTATATACAAAATTTTGCATACTCTTCATCAAAGCTTTTATCCATATTAGTATATCATAACATTGGAAAATTGTCAATATTAAAGTTTGTTACGTTGAATCTTTCCGCTTATGGTTTTTGGTAGTTCTTCGCGGAAAACAATCACACGAGGATACTTATAAGGAGCGGTGTGTGTTTTAACGTAATCTTGGATTTCTTTCTTAAGTTCATCAGTGCCAACAGTACCCTTTGTGAGCACGATACTAGCCTTTACAACCTGACCGCGAACTTCATCGGGAGCGGCTGATACACCACACTCGAGAACATAAGGAAGTTCCATAATAACACTTTCAATTTCGAAGGGGCCTATGCGGTAGCCCGAAGACTTAATTACGTCGTCTATACGGCTAACGTACCAGAAGTATCCGTCTTCATCACGCCAAGCGGTATCGCCTGTGTGATACATACCGTCATACCAAGCTTCGTTTGTTTTTTCTTGGTCACGATAATATTCTTTATAAAGACCGCAAGGAACGTTATCCTTTGTTCTTATAACAATTTCACCAACCTCACCGTCGGCAACAGGATTACCCTCGGGGTCAACGATATCAACATCGTATTGAGGAGAAGCTTTACCCATTGCACCGATTTTTGGAGTTGTACCCCAAAGGTTTGCGATTGTGAGGGTTGTTTCGGTTTGACCAAAGCCTTCCATAATTTGAAGACCTGTCGCTTCTTCAAACTGACGGAACACTTCAGGATTGAGCGCTTCACCGGCGGTTGTCATATGGTGAATTGAAGACAAATCATACTTAGAAAGGTCGCCTTTCACAAGCATACGAAGCATTGTAGGCGGAGCGCAGAAGGTGGTGATGTTGTATTTTGCAAACATCGGCAAAATTTCGTCAGCATCAAATCTATCGAAGTCGTAAACAAATACAGCACCTTCGCAGAGCCATTGACCGTAAAGCTTGCCCCAAAGCGATTTACCCCAACCTGTATCAGAGATTGTAAGGTGCAAACCGTCGCGTTCGCAACAGTGCCAATATTTAGCGGTAACAAAATGGCCTAAAGCGTAGGTATGTTTATGAGCCGCCATTTTAGGATTGCCTGTAGTACCCGAGGTGAAGAACATCAACGCGGTTTCTTCACCGGCTGAAGCATCTTCGGGTCGGTCAAATTTACCCGAGAATAATTTATATTCGTTGTCGAAATCGTGCCAACCGTCGCGTTTGCCGGCAACCATAATAAGTTGTTTCACGCAGTCACAGTTTTTAGCTGCGCGTTCTGCAATTTCAGCGGTGTCGCCGTCAGCGGTACATACGATTGCGCTAACCTCAGCCGCATTGTAACGATATTCGAAATCGTGGTCTTTAAGTTGGTTGGTAGCAGGGATAGCAACAGCACCGATTTTGTGGAGCGCTATCATACTAAACCAGAATTGATAATGACGTTTGAGAACGAGCATTACCTTATCGCCACGTTTAATACCCAAAGAAGTAAAATAGTTTGCGCATTGGTTAGAAGCACGTTTTATATCCTTAAAAGTGAAACGGCGTTCGGTTTTGTTTATATCAATATGAAGCATTGCAAGTTTTTCGGGATATTTATTTGCAATTTCATCAACTATATCAAATCCGAAATTGAAAGAATCGGTATTTTTAAATTTAATATCTTGCAAAGCACCGCTCTCATCTTCGAAAGTTTCAACAAACTTTTCACAAACAAGACTTTCGCTCTTCTTTGTAGAAGCAATGCTCTTTCTAACGCTTTCTTCTTTAACCTCTTCTCCCGGAAGTACAACTGCGCAAAATTCACAATCTTTGCCGTCAATAGCAATCATACCGTGAGGTGTTGAAGAATTGTAATAAATGCTGTCGCCTTCGTGTAAAATTTCGATATGTTTGCCAACTTGAACCTTCAAAGAACCGCTCAATACAAAGTCGAATTCTTGACCCGAGTGGGTTGATAGGTGAATTGGCTTATTTTGTTGAGAAGCCGAATATTCGTATTTTACGTAATACGGCTCAGCGATTTTATCGCGGAACTTAGGCGCTAAGTTGGTTATATCGATACCGTCTTCTTTCGCAGTCTTTTGACCTTGACCCTTACGGGTTACGGTGTAGCTTGAAAGTTTTGCGGTTCTACCCTCTAAAAGTTCGGTGAGTTCAACGTCAAATGCCAAAGCGCACTTGTGAATAAACGAAAAGGGAATATCCGCATTTGCAGTTTCAAATATAATATATTGTTCTTCGCTCACTTCGGTTTTTGTTGCCATTTCAGCAGTTGTCCAACCCATAATCTCGCGCAACTCTTTAATTCGCGACGCAATCTCCATGAGTTGTTCTTTTGCAGTGTTGGTAGTCATATTGATTACTCCCTTTCATTTAAATTTAAAATTAAAAACACCCATCTCAAATTTCTTTGAGACGGGTGATAATTTACACTCGCGGTACCACTCAAATTGCAGTAAAACTGCCACTCTTGGAATCTAACAATTCCTATGCCTTTACGCAGCAATCACGGAAAAACCTACTGTTGTTTCAGCTTTTCAGCTCGGAAGGGATGGGTCTTATAGGATACTCATTATCGGCTCGCAGCAACCGCCGACTCTCTGAAAACAAGGCTTCCTGACCGTCTTCGTCAAAGCTTTTATTGATATTCGCTCGTATTATAGCACCATTTTTTCGTTTTGTCAACAATTTTGTTGATTTTTTGTGAAAAAATCCGTATAATTACATTATAATTTTTTGAAAGAGGTTGTTTCATGCAAAAACTGGGCATAAATATAGATGTATTCGATGATATTAATGCTCCTCAGAGTATAACCGCTGATACCGAGGCTTATATAAAAAACATATCCGACTTAGGTTTTCGCGCAACATTTAGCGATATAACGTTTGGTAAAGCACCCGAATATATTGCCGAACTTTGCGCGAAACATGGTATTGAATACCAATTCATTCACGGTCCCTTCAGAGGCAATAACGTTATGTGGGAAAACGGAGACGCCGGTGAAGCTTTTTTTAATAGTTTGATATCTTGCGCCGAACATTGCCACAATGCAAACGTTCCTATTATGATAGTCCACAGTTCCTCAGGCTTTAATCCCCCACCCATTTCGAGAATCGGAACCGAACGTTTTGAACGTCTTATTGAATTTGCTAATAATAAAAACGTAAAAATCGCCTTTGAAAACTTGCGCGTTCTTTCCCATTTAAAGTGGGTAATGGAAAAATTCGGCAGTTGTGAAAATGTTGGTTTTTGTTGGGACACAGGCCACGAAAACTGTTTCACAAGCGGTATCGACTTTATGTCGCTATTCTCCGACCAACTCCTTTGCACTCATATTCACGACAACTATAAAGAAATCGGTCGCGACCAACATATGATACCTTTTGACGGAAAAATAGATTTTGAAGGTGTTGCAAAACGACTCAAAAACTCCAACTACAACGGTCCGCTTATGCTTGAAGTTTTTGCGAAAGACGAAATCTATCAAAATATCACCGAAGAAGAATTCCTACAAAGAGCATATAACTCAATTAAAAAAATACAGGATATGATTTTATCCAACAACTGCTAGAGGGCGTATTTCAATGTTCAAAAAATCAATCAAAACGTTATTTACCACCGGCATATTTATTTTAAGTTTTATGGCGCTTTTCTCAGCGCATTGGTATATTACGGTATTTGGAAAGGTTGGCTTTCGTTCGATACTTTTCACCCTACTTTCTTCAAAAGAAGGTACCGCAGGAGGTATTGTAAGCGATTGGCTTTTAAAAGGTCTTCTGCCCTCGGTAATTTGTGGTTCTGTTTTATCAACCTTTTACTATGCGAATTTCAACTTAAAGCCATTTATCAAAAAGGCTATATGTATAATACTATGTTCTTGCCTTTGGATTTATGGCATTGTCACA
>JAZORM010000132.1:0-2556 GCA_045656585.1 Acutalibacteraceae bacterium | reverse complement strand
ATGGACGTCACCTCAATTCTTCACGAATCTGTTGATATGTACGTTGAACTTGCCAAAAAACAAAAGATTGATTTAGCATATGCGATTCCTGAAGAAGAAATTATTGTTTTGGGCGATAAAAACCGTTTGAAGCAAGTGTTTATAAATATTATAGACAATGCGGTTAAATACACAAATGCTGAAGGTCAGGTACTTGTAAACCTCGACATAGAAGAGGCTTGTGTTCGTATTTCGGTTAAGGATACGGGTGTCGGTATCCCCGCGGAAGATATCGATAGAGTTAAAGAAAAATTCTATAAGGCAAACAAGACCGTGCGCGGTTCAGGTATTGGTCTTGCGGTTGCTGATGAAATAATTAAACAGCACGACGGACTTTTGTTTATTGAAAGTATCGAAAACGTTGGAACTACCGCTACTGTGGTGCTTCCTATCTACCAAGAAGTTGTAGAAGAAGTTGCACAAGAGGAAGAAATACAAATTGAAAGTGAGCAAGATAATGGGTAAATATACTTCAATTGGCGGACAGGCTTTAATCGAAGGAATTTTAATGAAAAGCCCCGAAAAAACCGCCCTTTGTGTCAGATTGCCGGACGGCAGTATTGATACTTCCTATATGGAAGAAAAAAGACTGACAAAAAAATATAAGATTTTGGGAATTCCCGTGGTGCGCGGTGTTGTGGCTTTTGTGGAATCGCTTACACAAGGCTATAAAGCGCTTATGATTTCGGCTGATAAGTCGGGCTTTGCCGATTTAGAGGAAGAAACAAAAAAAGACGAAGAAAAGAAAGATAACAACGCTTTGCTTAATGCTGTTATGATAATCGGTGCAGTTTTGGGTGTTTTGTTGTCGGTAGTGCTTTTTATGTATTTACCGCGTCTTTTGGTTTCGGGTATAGAGTTTGTGTTTAAGACCGAAATTACCTCGAAACTTTTGCGTTCTTGTATAGAACAGTTCGTGAAACTTGCCGTTTTCGTCTGTTACGTTTGGGCGGTTTCGTATATGAAGGATATCAAGCGCGTATTTATGTACCACGGTGCTGAGCATAAGACAATCTTTTGTTATGAAAAAGGTTTGGCGCTTACTGTTGAAAACGTTAGGGAGCAACAACGTTTCCATCCTCGTTGCGGTACGTCGTTTATGATATTGATGATTCTCATAAGCGTTATTTTCTCAACCGTACTTCAAATGATTTTCCCAAGCGTCTATACAATTCGTTGGCTTTGGGTTTTGGCAAAAATATTGATGATACCGTTTATTTGCGGTGTAGGATATGAAGTGCTTAAAATTTGCGGAAGATACGATAATATCATCACTCGTGTCATTTCGGCTCCCGGTATGTGGCTTCAAAGACTTACCACCAAAGAACCTGAAGACGATATGATAGAAATCGCTATTGCGGCACTTATCGCTTGTGAACCTGAAACACCTGACGTGGAGCGAAACAATGACAATATTTGAGGCATATAACCATACAAAACAAAAATTAAAAAACGCAGGAATAGAGGACAGTGTTTTTGAGGCGAGATTGATTATTAAGCATATTACAGGGTTTAATAACAATCAAATTCTCGAAAATTATGGTAGTCAACTTTCAGAGTTTCAAGAAAACAACCTAACCGCAATTTTAAGACAAAGAGAGATTAGATATCCGCTTCAGTATATACTCGGCGAATGGGATTTTTACAAGTATAAATTCAAGGTTGGCGTTGGGGTTTTAATCCCTAGAAGCGATACCGAGGTTTTGGTTGAAGAATGCGCTAAGTTTTTGAGTGATAAACCGTCACCAAAGGTACTTGATTTGTGTGCGGGGAGCGGTTGTATAGGAATATCTTTAGCTAAAGATTTTCGTGATAGCGCGGTTGTTTTGGTTGAAAAATATTCCGAAGCGCTTCGATACGTTGAACAAAACGTCCAACTAAACGGTGCGGATAATACCTTGGTTTTTGAGGGCGATATTTTCGAAGGTACAGCCAATACGGGTGAGTATGATTTGATTGTTAGCAATCCGCCCTATATTCCGCCTACGGAAATGGCAATAACCTCTCCCGAAGTAAAGTTCGAGCCTGAAACGGCGCTTTTGGGAGGAGAAGACGGTTTAGATTTCTACCGCGCGATTGCAAAAAATTATAAAAATGCTTTGAAGGTCGGAGGAATGTTGGCTTTTGAGGTTGGGATAAATGAAGCTGAGGCTGTAAAGTCCATTTTAAAGGACAGTGGCTTTGCTAAAATAGAAATAGTAAAAGACTATAACGACATAGAGCGTGTAGTCACTGCAATAAAAGAATAAAGGAGTAGTAATTATGGCTTCTAAAAATGCACAAACTAAAACTGCGGTAAAGGTTACCGAGGAAACAGAAAAGCAAAAGGCTTTAAAAACCGCCATTGACCAAATTGAGAAACAGTTCGGTAAGGGTGCGGTTATGCGTCTTGGCGAAAATGCCGCTATGAACGTTGAACATATTAAGACAGGCTCTTTGACACTCGACGTAGCGTTGGGTATCGGCGGTATTCCAAAGGGAAGAATCGTTGAAATCTACGGTCCTGAATCTTCGGGT
>JAZORM010000131.1:0-9277 GCA_045656585.1 Acutalibacteraceae bacterium | reverse complement strand
CTTTTAAAGCAAAATAAGCCTTTTGGAAATAGATTTTTTGAAATTATAAAAAATAATTATAAAGTAGAGTTGCCGACAATTAAAGCAAAAACAGGGGGGATAATTTTTGGAGACTGATAAATCACAATTCAAAATTCATTTCTTAGCGATTTGCACACTTTTCGTACTCGGCAATTCGGTCATAATTTTGCCTTTAGCAAACACGGACCAATTTGGATTTTTGGGATTCTTGATTTCGGGGATTGTAGCGGTTGGTGTTTGTTTGATAACCGGTTTTTTACCACTAAATAAATTTACAAGTGTGATTTTCGTTTTAACTGCGTTTTATTCTGTGGGAGATGCTTTTACGGTTTTTGCCCAATTTATTAAAAGCAATCTTTTGCCAAACGTTCCTTCGTTTTTTATAGTTTTACCGTACATTTTGCTTTTAGTGTATTTGGCGATGAAGCCTATAAGCGTGATCTTTAAGATTTCGCTTATTTCGGCAATAATTTCAATTTTGATTATTTTATTGTTTTTTGTCTCAACACTCAAAGATTTCCAAATAGAAAATATTTTCATATATTCCTTGCCTACGAAAACAAGGCTTTTTAATCAAGTTTTACCATATTTCAATACGATAGTTTTACCCGCGTTTTTGCTTTCGATATTTGGTAAAATTTTGAACTTTGGAAAAGGGAGATTGGTAGCGGGATTTTTGGCAGGATACGTTTTTTTAGGGATGACTGTTTTGAATTCAGTGTTGCTGTTTGGTGTTCGCTTTTCGGCAAGATTAGATTACCCTTATTCAAGCGTAGGAAGTACGGTTACGTTTGGCAATCTTTTTACAAGGCTTGACGGTTTTATATATTTTTTATATTTAGCTTCTTGTCTTGTAAAATGCGCGGTTGGATTATACGTAATAAAAAAATCAAGGAGAGTTTTCTCTCCTTGATTTTATTTTAGTTCGATTATAAGGGCTAAATTACCGCGTTGTCCTTTTGTTGCGCGGTGGGAATGAAGTTCTTGGGAATTGCAGTTTGTACAAATATCACTAAGGTCGATATTTTCTTCTAAAACGCCCGAATTTATAAGTATTTGTTTATTGGCTTCTACCAAATCGAGCATATATTTTCCGCTTTCTTTAGGTGTGAAGATTTTGTTTAAATTCAAGTATTCGAGTTTTGAGAATTCTGAATATACAGGGTCGTCAACCTCGTAGCAACATTTGTTTATACAAGGACCGATTCCTGCAATTATATCACTTGGAACACAACCAAACTCTTTTGTCATAGTTTCGATTGTCTTTTTGCCAATTTCTTTGACGGTACCGCGCCAGCCTGCATGGGAAGTGGCAACAACTTTTTTTACAGGGTCCAAAAAAACCAAAGGGGTACAGTCGGCATATTGGGTGACAAGCGCAACGTTTGGAACGTTGGTGACAAGTCCGTCAACATCGCAAAAAGATTCTTTGAAGATTCCTGTTTGGCAATGGGATTTATCTACAACTTTAACGTTATTAGTGTGGGTTTGTTTGCTTAAAACAAGATTTTCAACCTTTATATCAATACAATCGCATAATATTTTGTAGTTTTCCAAAACGTTTTCACGACTGTCACCACGATTGAAACTAAGGTTCATACTGCCGTACGGTTCGGGACTCACACCGCCTAAACGAGTTGAAAAAAGATGGTTGGTAAGACCTGTTTTTTCAATCTTTGGAAAGGTGATAAAGGTAACGGAATTTTTTTTATTTATTTTCAAATTCTTTGAAAACATAGGTCAATTTCCTTTTTCAGTTATTTGTTTAAGAAGATTTAATGAATTGGTTATTAGTTTTTCTTTATATTCACTACCAAACATTTTCTCGAGTTTTTGGATTGCTTCTAAAAACTGCGGCGGACGATGTTCGAGAGAGTGGGTATCTGTGCCAAGGAAGGTAACAAGGTCGCTTTTTATAAGTTTCTTCAATGCGCCTCGGCATTTGAAATTTAGTAACGATGAAGTGTTTACCTGTACTAAAATGTTATTTTCTTTTATGAAGTCGAGAAGTTTGCGATAGCCTTTTTCTTTTCGGTAACGCTCGAGATGAGCGATGATAGGGGTGATTCCAAGCGTATCTCTCAAATAGAGCAATTCCTTTTGAAATCCTAATCCCAACTGCATAGGATGGGGTTCTAAAAGCATATAGTTTGAGGAATTTAGAGTTAATTTTTGGATATTGTCGGCTTTGCTTATGCCACTATAATAAAATACTTCACAGCCTAGGTAAATATTCGGCAAGTTTTTGTTTTGACACGATTTTTTTAGTTCTTCAAAGTTTTTGTGGGTGTTTTCTAAGAACTCATCAAGAAAATCGGAGTGGGGGTAGAAATGGGGCGTTGCCAAAACGCTGGTTATTCCCTGAGCTTTCATTTCTTCAAGTAAAGCAATAGATTCCGTTAAATCCTTTGCGCCGTCATCGATGTCATGGAGTATATGGGAATGTATATCAAACAAAAAATCACCTCTTTATAATAGTATAAAAAACGGGAGAATAGTTCTCCCGTTTAGTTTTTATTCGGTTGCATAAGAGTTGTTGGGGTTGCGTCGTGAGTAGCGATAACCTCTGTAGGCATAACCACTTTTTCCGCCCGAACCGTTTACGATAACGCCATCGAGTTCGATATCAAGAACTTTAAGGCTGTCATAAGCGTATTCGAAAGCTTCGTATTTTGTAACACCGGCACGAACAACCATTACAAAAGCATCAGCCTTTTGAGCGATTATCAAAGTATCGGAAACAACGTTGATTGGTGGGGTGTCGAGGATTATAAAATCATAGCGTTGTTCTAATTCTTCCAACAATTTGTCAAAAGCAACGTCACTAAAGAGCTCGGATGGGTTTTTAACCTTTGTGCCTGAAGTGATGATATCAAGATAGTTGTTGTAATGAGCAACGGCATCATCGATAGTAATCTCGCCCATAAGGATATTCATACAACCTTTGTCGTTGTTGAGCTTCGCTTTTTTGTGGATTGAAGGTTTGCGAGAGTCGGTGTCAAGAATTATAACCTTTTTATTAAGCTGAGAAAGAGTGATAGCAATATTGAGCGAGGTTGTAGATTTACCTTCAGATGCGTTAGGGCTTGAAATAGCTAAAATTTTACCTTCGGTTTTTGACATAACCGAAATAAGATTTGTTCTTAAGTTTTTATAAGATTCAACAATGGCAAAAGGAGTTTTGTTGGGTTCTATGTTTATAACTCTTTCGCCCGAGGTTTTGTTTGTGGAATTAATTGCCATAGTAGCCACCTCGCTTGTAATATGATTTTGCATATTTGCCTGATTTGGCGGTTGTAAAATCAGGTATATCGCCTAAAACAGGTATGTTATATCTTTCTTTGAAATCTTCTTCGGATTCGATAGTTGTGTTGAAGAGAGAGAGTATATATACCACAACAAACGCGAGTAAAGCGCCAACAAACATAGCAAGAGCGGTTGTTGACAATGTTCTAGGATAGGTTTTTGTGGCAACGTCACTTGTTGTGGCGATGGTTGTTTTTGAGTTTGGAATAAATTCGTTTATGTATTCCGGTGTCAATTCCAAGAAGGTGTTTGTGATTTTAGCAACTTCGTCTTTGTTGTTCATCTCGAATTTAACGTCGATGAATAATGAGTAGTCGTCGCGTTTTGAGATGGTTGCAAAGCTTTTAAGTTGGCTATAAGTATATTTGCCACCGAGTTCTTCGGAAAGTTGTTTGTAGATGTCGGTTGTTGATAAAATATCTTTGATAGTTGTCAAAAGGTTGATAGAAGCCGAAATATCGGAGTTGTTTACCTTATCACTACCTGCGATTTGACTGTTTTGTTCAATCGAAGAAATACCACCGTTTGTTACAACTACCGAACCGTAAGCGGCATAGCGTTCTTCTAAATGGAATTCGCAATAGCAAAACGCGCCGGCACCAAAAAGAATTGCGCATAAAATAATGACTAAGAAGTTTTTCATTATGAGTTTAAAAATATGGTAAATAGAAAACTCGTTCACAATAATCCTCATTTCTAATGATAATTAGTTATATAAAATAAACCAGTATATATTATAACTTATACTTATACATAAATCAACCACTTTTTTATATAATAGATTTTAGTCTATCGAGTGAGTCGAAAATTTCTTTGTGGTTTTTATAAGCATCCTTGTAAACTTCAATCATACAAGCACCGTTATAATCTTTTTGCTTTAAGATTTCGAAAAACTTTTTGAAATTAAATTTTCCGTTTAATGGTAACATACAATCACTCGCGATAGAATGGTCGCTTATATGAATATGGCGAATGTTTTCGAATATATCTTCGAGTACCTCAAAGGGCTCGTAACCGCAACGGACCGATTGTTTGATATCGAAACAAAAGTTTGCGTCACTGCCTAAAATTTCACGCATAGAGTGTAAAAATTCGATATCTCCCGAGCGATATCCAACAACGTTTTCTTGTAGGACGGTAATGCCGTTTTTTCTGGTTTCACGGTTTAGCGCCATATATTTTTCGCAGTATTCTTCATCGGTGGTTTGACCGTTGGGTCTGCCACCGTGGAGAATTATATATTTTGCGCCAAGCTCGGCGGCAACCTCGGAATAACGGGCGAATTTTTGCAAAGATTCTACGAACCCCCCCTCATATTCCGAAAAAATCATAAATGGCTCGGCGAGAGACATTGTAGGATGAATAGCGGTTATATTCAAGCCGTATTCGGTTTTTATATCGTATAAAATGTCGATGAAAGAGGGTTTTAATTCGCTTTCGGCGTTGAAGAAAATTTCGGTGTTTTTGACACCCGCTTTTCCTATTGTTTCGAGAGCAATTTCGGTTTCTAGGGGGTAGAGAGAGGCGGTTGATACTCCGATTTTCATGAGTTTTCTCCCTTCGGTGTGACGTAGATTGTTTTGTTTGTGGTATAAATTACCATACCTGCTTTTGAACCGTTGGGCTTCTTTACAAACTTTATTGGGGTATAATCTACCGCCACGTTTGAAGAATTTCTGGCCTTTGAATTTTCGGCGGCTAAGGTAGCGGCTTGTTGTATTGTTTCGTCCGCAACTTCGTTGCCGCCGCAAAATACAACGACGTGACTACCGGGAACGTTTTTTACGTGGAACCATAAATCGAGTTTTCCTGCGATTTGGGTTGTCAAAAGGTCGTTTTGTTTGTTGTTTTTGCCAACGAGGATTTTATAACCTTCTTGTGAAGTATATTCTTTAAATTCGTTTTGGGATTGCTTTTGTTTTTTCTGATTTGATTGGCGTTTTAAATATCCGCCGTCGGTCAATTCTTCTCGTATTTGAGCGATATCCAAAAGCGATGTTGCGCGGTCTATACTGTCGAGCACCGTATCGAAATACACAAGTTCTTCGCGGTCTTTTTTTGTGAGCTCGGTCAAGGTTTGCTCGGCGGTATAGGTCTTTTTGTATTCTTTAAAATATTTATTTGCGTTGTTTTGAGGGGAGAGCGAAATATCAAGCGGAATTCTAACGGTTTCCATATTTTCGCTGTAATAATTGGGGACTTCGGCGAAAGAAGCACCTTTTTCGATTGCGTAAAGGTTGGCTTTTAAAAGTTCGCCGTATATTCTGAGAGTTTCGCGGTTTTTGCATTTTTCGAGGTCCGAAAGCCTGAGCGCTAGTTTTTTCTCGGTTCGGTTTTTGAGGTTTGTTATAAGTCGCAAAATATCACGCGCATTGGTGTTAACTCGCGCGGAGGTTTCTTTTGCAGTGTAAAATTTATCGAGTAGTTCCGAAAAACTTTCACATAAAATATTTTCAAAGGAAGGGCCGTACTGAGAAATTTTTGTAAATGTGAAATCAATTGGTTTTTTATCCTTATCCAATATTAAAGTGGGGTTGTAATTTTGCTTTAGGTCGCATAGAACCGTTTCGTAGGTTGAATAGCCTTCTTCGATTTCACGGCAAATAAGCGGAGAGAAACCGTCGACGGTTTTTAAGAGCGATGTTTCTCTGGCTTTAGCCTCAATCTCGTTTTTAGCAACGTTTAATGGGTTGAGTTTTCCTTGGGAAACGGGGAGTTGGTATTTTGCGCCGGGGAGGATAAGTCTATCCGAAGATTCGACGTCGCTTCGTCTTAAAGCGTCGATGATTTTACCGTCGTTTCCAACCAAAATTATATTGGCTTTTCCGCCTATCAGTTCGCAAACGAGAGAAATTTCGGTAATATCTCCCATTTCACCCGTTGCCGAGAAAACAAAGGTTAAAACTCGCTCGAGGTCGGGTTGGAGAATATCGACTAGTCTTGCGCTTAAAAGATACTTTCTCATAAGCATACAAAACATTGGCGGTGTTGCGGGATTTTCGTATTTGTTTTCGGTGAAATGAGCCCTTTGTGCGCCCGATTTTGCCGATAGGAAAAGTCGTTTTTGGAAACCTTTTTTGCGCAACAAAAACACCAACTCATCGCGAGACGGTTGGTAGATTTTGTCTATATGGCTATCGATTGCAATTTTTAGTTCTTCTTTTAATTTGTAAAGAAAAGCGCCATCAAGTGACATCAGGATTCCCCACTAAAAAGTTATTTATTTCGTCGTAAATATACTTGTAGTTCAAATAGTCGTTTTTGCGGTTTTCTATATTTTGGAAAGCCAACATACATTGTTCAATACGTTTTAATTGCTTTTTTATATATAAAACACCGTCAGGTGTGCGCGGAATTTTGCCTATGTAATAATACGGTTCGCTAAAGGAAAAGCGGATACCGTTATACCTTACGAGCATTATTGAATATAGCTTTTGGTTTTCGCATAAAGGTATCTCTTCTACAATGTCAAAACAGTTATCACACAAAAATTTTCTTAAAATTTCGGCAGAGGTGGTAGGCTGTAAAATGAGGGTTTTGGTTTCGTTTTTAAGCCAGTCACAGCCACCTATAATCCCCGTTATAACCTCTCCGCCCATACCTGCTATGATTACGGTATCGGCTTCGTGGCTTTCAACCGCCGAAAGCCCGTCGCAATGCCTTAGTGAAATATCGGTCACTCCGTGTTCCAAAAGGTTCTTTTTAGCGTTTTCAATAGGTTTTTCATTAAGGTCGGTAGCGATAACCGAATTTGCGATATTGTTTTGTTTGAGATATATCGGCAAACGCGCGTGGTCTGTTCCAACATCACAAACCCTTGCGCCGTTTGGCACAAGGGAAGCGATGGTTTTAAGACGGATACTTAAATTGATCATTATTTGTTTTCGAAATATTCGTTAAGCTTTGCGATTAAAGCGTCGCAGTCGGTTCCGTGAACCTGACAAGCTTGTTCGATTGTTTCGCCGCGAGAAGCGGGACAACCAAGACAGTGCATACCAATTTCAAAGAAAAATTTAGCACAGCCTGTATCAATATCCAATACGTCTCCGATTAACATGTCTTTTGTGATTTTCATAATAGTTTCTCCTTATATTTTAGAATAAATTTGTTTTTTTAGAAAGGTCGGTGCGATTGTGGTTGTATAGTTTGCGGTTGTCCATAGCCCAAAGTTTGCCCGAAAAAGCTTCGGCTTCGGTATTTTCAACCGCTTCCTTCATTTCATAAACGCGGGAGTCCATAAGGTCGAGCTCGGATAACAATTCGGCTTCGATAAACGAAGGTCTTACTGCCGCGCCAAACTCGGGTTCGCCGTGGTGGGAAAGTACCATATGCTCGAGCAACATAGCGGTTTTCTTCGAAATACCTAATTTTTCGGCGTATTTGTCGATAATCATAGCGCCCATTGTTAAGTGACCTAAAAGATTTCCTTCAACCGAATAACCCGAAGCGATACCCGTATCGGCAACCTCGAATTCGCAAAGTTTTGCGATATCGTGTAAAATTGCGCCCGAAATCAAAAGTTCAATATCGACAAACGGGTAAATTTTACAAACGTTTTGTGCCAAACGAACGATTGACAAGGTGTGTAAGAGCAAACCGCCGCGAACCGCATGATGAAGTTTAAATGCCGCGGGCCAATATAGAAGCTTTATGCGGTTATCTTTTAATATTTCACAAACGATTGTTTTTAATTCGTTGTCTGCAAAATTTTCGGCGATTGTAAAAAGTTCGTTATACATTTCTTCGCCCGAAAAATCAGCGCTTTTCACAAAATCTTCGGGATTTATATTGTCCTCGGGAAGTGCGGCGCGGATACGTTCAACTCGTAGTTGGTCGGAACCGTTGTATTGAGATATAGTTCCGCGAACCTTTACGATTTGGTTTGATTCGTATTCGCCGTGAATTTCGGGGGTGTAGCGCCAAAGCTTAGCGTTGATTTCGCCGTCGCTGTCACCCAAAGTCATATCAAGGTAGCAATCTCCTTTTGAAGAAGTCTTTTTATCTACGCTTTTTATTATGCAAAAGCCTTCTACGAGAGAGTTGTTGTCAATTGGTGTGAAATTCATATAAAACTCTTTTCTATCGTTTTTTTTAATTATACAACAGCGGATATACAAATTCAAGTAATTATTGTATCGATTTAAAGTACTTAACTATTCCTTTTGTTAAGGCTTCGGCTTTTTTGGTGTTAACGCTGCCGATTTTTATATTTTTAAAATCGTTTTTGTTGGACATATAACCGTTTTCGGTCAATACAACAGGACAAACCGAAACTCTTCCCATATAGTAATAATGCCATTTGAATGTTGTGTTTTTGTATATTTTGGTTTTCTTTGTGCTGTCTAATACGTATTTTACGGCTTTTTTTGAGAAGGGGTAATAGTAGTATGCGCCAAAACCGTTTTTAGATGAATATACGTTCGAGTCGTGGTGAATAGCGATACAATAATCGGGTTTAAGTTTTAGCAACATTTCAGTTTTGTCATCGGTTGTGCTGGTTGAATTATTGGTTCTGGTCATATATACCTTAGCACCTATGGATTTCAACTCTTTTTTGAGTTTTTTTGCAAGAGTAAGGTTTCGCTCGGCTTCGGTTTTTTTGGTGTTTTTGAAACCAACTGCGCCACAGTCTTTACCGCCGTGACCCACGTCGATTAAAATTCTGGCACCTTTTAGGTCGACACCGTATTTATTTTTGGCTTTTTTGATTTTGGCGGGATTTAGAAACTCAAAACAAAGATTGCCTTCTTTGTCGTAAGAAGCGGTCCAACCATAGAATGCGTCTTTTTCTTTCAGATAAAGTCTAAGGGTATAGTCAGATTTGTTTTTGATAATCTTGGCTTTTTTGAATAGGGGATTGTCTTTTGGAATAGAAAGCTTTTTGTTGAATTTTGTTGCGTAACAAAAAGTTATGTCGATATAAGAATAGGTTGCTTTATCGATATTGTAA
>JAZORM010000130.1:0-13096 GCA_045656585.1 Acutalibacteraceae bacterium | reverse complement strand
CGAACAGCGTGCAAAGGTGGTTTACGAATATCTTTACCGCCAGATTGATGACAAAAAGGTGCGAGAAACTATTGATTTTCTCTTAAACCGTGAGGAAGCGCATAATCAGATGTTCCGTGATGCCTTTAACAAGGTGCAGAATTCAGGCTCTAACAGAGATTTTGGTACAACCAAGGCCGCAAAAATGTATTTCTCAATGTCAGACCCTGGTCCTAATGCTTTTGCTACCGGCGAAACCGAGCCCGTTTCATTTAATAAATAAACAAACAACCGCTGAAATCTTTGTTTCAGCGGTTGTTTGTTATCTACAATATATTTCTATTGCTTCACTGATATACTCAGCAGTTCCGTCGCCTTGCTTGTCAATATTGTTTTTGAAGCGCTCATCCGCTACATACATTTGTCCGAGTCCTGCAAGGATTTCGTTGGTGCAGGTGTAATAATTTTCAGTTATATAGGCTTGTAATTCTTTTACAAGTGCCAGAGCTTCATCCGAGTCAGCGGTGTGTCCGTTATTCATACACTCGGCAAATTTGGCAAAAACTGCGTTTAGACCATCGTTTACCTGTCGCAATTTATCTTTGGTGTAGTTTGCCGTCTTTTCCGCATGTTCTTTGTAAGCTTCTGTTTCGCCCCAGCGTTCTTTTACTTCTACATCGTAATTGTTCATTGTTTTTCTCCCTTATTTAACTATCTCATACGGCCAATCGATAATACCGCCGAACTCTTTTACATTGGTATAGCCGAGCTTAACGAGCTCTTCGGATGCTATTTTACTTCGCCTACCGCTACGGCAATAGACAAGAATCAGCTTGTCCTTATCGGGCAACTCTTTTTCGGCTCTATTGACAATTTCATATTCGGGGATGAGGATTGCGTTTTCAATATGTCCCTCTGCAAATTCTTCGGTGGTACGCGCATCGATAATAATATAATCGCTTTCGGTGTCCATAATGGCTTTCGCCTCTTGGGCTGTGATTTGCTCGTAAGAGTTTGCGCTATCGCCAGAGCAGGCGGTTAAACCAAACAAAGAAAGTGAAGTTAAGAGCATTATAATCATTCCTTTAAGTTTTTTCATAATTAGTTTTGTTTCTCCCATTCTTTTTTTAGGATGGCGTATTGGCAAGTGTTTTCGTAGATGGGGTTGCCGTCTTGGTCGTTTATAAAAGACACAAACTCCATAAACATACCCTCGCGGCGCATACCAAGTTTTTCGCACAGTTTTTGGCTGGGCAGATTGTAATCTTCGGTGTAGGCGTAGATTCGTCTTGCACCTTTTTCGTTAAACAAATAATCAAAGAAAGCGTAAGCAGCCTCATAAGCATAACCTTTACCGTGATAGTCGGGATGAAGCATCCAACAGGGGCTAAAGGTGTCGCGTACCGCATTTTCTTGGTCGGGTGCGGTGGCTTCGGGCATAGCATCAATTTCGCCAATCACTTTGCCGTTTTCTTTAAGCACAATAGCAAAATAAAACTCTTTATTTTTGCCTCGTTCAAGCACCGCTTTTTTAGATTCTTCCAAAGAATTTACCCGCATGCACTCAAAGCAATGCACCATCGGCTCGCGTAAATATTCAAAAGCGTCTTCGGCGTCGTTTTCGGTAAAGACGCGCAGTATTAGTCTTTCAGTTTCAATCATTTTTATCACTCGCAAATCGTATTGAGAACATTATACCATATAACAATTTGAATTTCCAGCATAGTAGAAAAAAGAGAATGACTGTCGCCCGTCATTCTCTTTAAAATTATCATCTATGAGGCAAGGGCAATTCTACTTTCCGTTTGCCTCCTTTTTTAAATTTTTAGAAAGATTGGTAAATACATAATTATATTCTGCGTACTCAGAATATGGTTCAATCTGAACTTTTTCACCTGCATCGGTATTATCAAGTACAAGCCCGTTCACAAACATTGAGTTCTTGGGTTGGATGTAACGATTTTCTACAGATTCAAAATTACTGCCGTACATTTTCGACTTGTCATCAAATGAGTCAACACGATAGTATATATCAAATCCGTTTATATACTCGCACTCTAAAAAATACGAAGACAAGTATGTATTCAAGAGAACACATTTATCAAGTAATGTGCTTGTATTCTCTTTTAGTGGCATATTATAATCGTTGATTTTTATTTGAATGTTTTGTCCTCGTGCACTACTGCCCATAGTGTAAAAAGAAGAATAATTTGTTTTAGCGCTAAAAGATATGTTTTCCTCGTCAAATAATTCTTCAATGAAATCTACAACCGCATTATTTGTAACGTTATGAAGGATTACAAACACAGTGCCGACAAAACGACCTTTTTTCTGTACGCCTTTAAGTTTTTTGAAAAACCTTACGCCCGATGCGGAATCAAAAAAATCAACAGTTTCGCGAATTTCTTTTTGTTGCTCAGGTTTGTTGGATTTATGGCGTATTTCATAATGATTTTGAACCTTGATTATTTCAAAAGATACGCCGTTGGCATTAAAGCACGGGAATTTGTTTGCTTTTTCATCGTTAGTAAGAATATGGCAGCAGACAAGATTGTGATCGGCGGTAGTGCCGCCTTTGCTCTGTGGCAAAATATGATCCACATTCCAACCGCAATCACTGTTACGGTCGTTGTAGGCACCTTTGGCTATTGTTCTGCCGGCAAAGTCTTTAACCTTGGTTTCTTTGCCGAAAGACTTATTCCAAAGACGCATTGCTGTTTCTCTGTTTAAGTCCATAAATTTTTGGTTGCTTTTTTCCATAGTGTTTTGGAAAGAAGCCGATTGCCTCCCTAGATGTTAGTCAATCCATAAAAGCATGTGACTAACCATAGGGCGACCTATTGCTATAAACCTCAAAGGGCAATCCTCATAATAGCATTACAGAAGATTAGTTAGCCAATTTTCAACGGTAACATTGAAAAGGTTCAGATTTATGAATTGCACTAATATTATACTTCCAACGTTGCAAATAGTCAACCTTTGTAAAACGTAAAGCGGCGGAGATTTCTCTCTGCCGCCTTAGGTTATGCGTATATTAGTTCATTATATATAATTTCGTTTGCACGGTGGCGGATGTTGTTCATGCGGCGGACCCATTCCATTTGGTTAGTAGCTTTTAGTTGTTCGGTGATGCCTTCGCGCTTTTTCATTTCTTTTATAAGCTTTGAAAACATTTCTTCTGCTTGGATGTTTATCTCGGCAAGGTGGTCATAGAGGGTGCCGTTTATCACTAATTTGGTGTGTAGCAGTTTCTTATGTTCGCGGATGTAGGTGAGATAGCGCTCGCCCCATACACCAATATTTGTTTCGGGTAGCTTCAAGCAAGGGAGGTAGTAATCGCCATTGCGTTCGTACCATAAGCCGCCCCGTTCGTCGTAAATGTATTGTTCCATCGTTACGCCTCCTTGAGCAAGTCTTGAAACGGTGCGTCGTCGTTTACGAAGGTGTCATAGGTGAAGTTAGCACCGAGGCGGAAACCTATAATAAAACTATCAAGGTTGGATTCGCCGTTTACCACACCCCAAGCGTTACAAAAGTCAAGAAACTTCTTTTTGCTTTCGCCCGAAAGATTCTCGGTTAGAAAATCTTCGTTTAGCATCAATACCTCCATTTGTTTTTGCACCGTTTTGTTCTCTTTGGTGCTACGCGCTTGCGGGTCAAGATTACCGTAATAAAACTCTTCAATAAAATTTCCCATAAAATTACCTCCTTTGCCTATATTGTAGCAAAGGAGATTTCTTTTTGCGAATGTGTGAAACTCAAATCGGCAGAATTAAAAGTTTTAGCACATTGATAGTATGTAAGCGCTAATTGTATTGTTGATAAATTTATGTTATAATAATATTGTCGTATTTTGTCATATGTTTTTTATCGACGGAAAAGAGGAAATCTCATTGAAAATATTAGTATTGGGAAATGGTTTTGATTTGGACCACAATCTTCCGACAAGTTATCTAGACTTCTTAAACTTCTGTAATTTTGTGCTTGATATGGATAACCCCGATTCTATCACGATAGAAAAGCTTAAACCATCTCAACTTAAATATGTGGAACTCTTGAGGTCTAGCGAACCAGTTAAAAACACATTTTCAATTCTTTTAATGAATAATCATCTACTGAATTATTTCAATACAAAACTACAAGCTCAAGGTGAAAATTGGATTGACTTCGAGCGCGAACTCAAAGGTATTGTTAGTGAATTTAAAGTTATAGAATTCGAGTTAAGTCAATCTAATCAATATAATTATACCATCAGTTCTAAACATAAAGCCCATCAAATATTAAAAGATTTAGGACTTAGCGGTATGGATTCTGATTTATGGGATGAAATACGTTTGGCTGCATTACATAAAGATTTGTGCTACTCTCTCAATAATTTTTCGGCCGCTTTAGATTATTATATTTATACTTTCATCAATTCAACCCCTATTGAAGGTGTTTCTCCGGATATAATAGATTTTGCAGCAACAAATATTCTTTCTTTCAATTATTCAAACACATATGAGAGGGTATATGGTGGCTTGCGGTGGAGAGAAACCATCGACCATGTGCATGGCGAAGCCAACGGAACAATATCAAAAGAACCAGGTATAATTTTAGGTATTACTTCAAATGAGAAAAATCTCCAAAATTACTACGTTGAGTTTGAAAAGTATTTTCAGAGAATTACTAAAAAAACAGGTAATGAACATAAAAAATGGCTACAACAACGCCAAGGAATTCAGGAAAACATAGAGGTGATGTTTTTTGGACATTCATTGGATGCTACGGATAGTGACATTATTAAAGATTTAATATTTTGTGAATCTTCAAAAGTTAAAATTTATTATTATGATGAAAAAGCCCATCAACAAATAGTAGCTAATCTTGTAGAAATTATAGGAAAAGAAAATTTGATAGAATATGTCTCGGGAGCAGAACCTAAAATAGAGTTTATTAAGCAACGAATACACCGAGTTGAAAATACAGCAGGTGTAGAAATCACTCGAGATATTCGCAAATTATATAATTTATATATGTTGAACGAGGTTGACATAGAAAAATTATTACGTAAGATAACCGAAAAAATAGAAACGGAAGATTTGTCATATTTTTATTCTCAGGAGAAGATAATATCAATATTCGAAGCTTTAAAATATCATCAAATTGATATTTTAAAAACATCTGTGGCTTTTAGTATTTGTGAAAAATTAAATTTTGAAACTAGAAAAAATGGTAAAGTACATATCTTTCATGAAGAGGAATGGTGTGGTCATACGCCTTGGGGAGATGAGATGCCCTGTAATGTTGAAACATCAAAACTTATAAAAGCAGTTAACAAATCAAATAAAAAGAGATTTCAAGAAGAGGAACTTTCTAATCCTTACGCAACTCTTTTGACCTTAGAAACTGTTGAAGAAATGAAAAAGGAAATAGTTAATATTTTTACAAAAGGAAGCGTCGATGATAAATACTGGGAACAACTCAATAAACTTATTGGCTTAATGTATGGGAACAAATTATTTGATGAAGCGCTAACTAGTATCAATAAAGATATATTTTCACTTTCTGAAAAATCGAAATTCATGCACTTTTATAATTGTTATGAAGAGCACTGTTTTAATATTAGTTACGCACAACAGATGGCAAACAATTATCATGACGACGAATGAATAAATAAACACTATCCAAAAAGAAAACCGCTCTGCTAGGTATTATCCTAACGGAGCAGTTTTTATTAGGGTGCGTTTTTGGGTGGATTGGGAGAGCGTTTGACTGGCAGTCAAAAGGTCATGGGTTCAAGCCCCACCGTCTCCACCATTTTAAAGAACTGTAAGTTTTATGACTTGCAGTTTTTTTATTTATATATCAAACAAATCAAACCCGAGAGGGTTTCGGTGGTAATAAGGGCTACTTAATGCTATAAATGGATTTATTGACAAAATGATGCTATAATAAAATACGCAACTAAAAAAGATGTCGGTGAATGTCGGTTTGGTTTTATATATAATATTCTTGAAATACAAAAAAGAAAGGAGTATTATAAAAATGAGCTTTTTAACCGATTTGTTTTCGGCGGGTGTGTGGGGTGATAAACCTATTTCCGCACCACAATGGGAAAAATGGATACATCGTAATTTAAGTGATAATCATTGTCCGGAATGTTTAATGCTTGATGGTTGCTGGTTTTTAAAAGAGAAAACACCCAAATGGCCACATCATCAATTTTGTCATTGTGTATTGGTAGATATTCCATACAATGATGTATTGACAAGAAGTTCCTGTGAATGTTCGTACACTAAATTCGATCCATATTTATTTAATCGAGATAGAAAATATCCACACAATAAGGAGAAATTATTTAACAGTTGGGGATATACGATTGACGATTCAAAATGGTTGCAAAACGAAATTGAAAAACAAGGGTTAGAAAAATATGTTTCAGGCAATTATGAATTGGGGACTCTTAACAAACATGGGCAAAGAATAAGTATAAGAATTGAAATTCCTCGCAAAAACAAGGCTGAAAATGTCAGTTTTATAACAGGATGGTCAGTGTTACCAAACGTAAAAATCAAATTAAATACACCTTACGGAGGTAAATGATATGAAAGAAATGGATACTGTGCGTATCACAGTAGAAAAAAGCAAATATGCCAAAGAAGGCGTTCACAAGGGTATGTATGGTTGGATATGTGATAACAGAAGCATTGATTCATCATGGCTTGTTAATTTCCCTCAATGCGGAGAAAACGATGACATCGCAACGATTTCTATACACGAAGACGATATGGAAGTTGTACCAATTATGTACGCAGTTGAAAATGAACAAATAAAAGCTAAATTTGGCGATTAGTTTTGGGGTGCGTTTTTGTGGGTGTATTGGGAGACCTTTTGACTGGCAGTCAAAAGGTCATGGGTTCGAGCCCCACCGTCTCCACCATTTTAAAGAACTGTAAGTTTTATGACTTGCAGTTCTTTTATTTATATGTCAAAGGGCTCGAACAAGGAGGGAGCGAAGCGGAAGAAAACAACCTAAATGGTTGTTTTTGCCGACGCGGCAACGAGCGTAAGCGAGGCGATAGGCGCGGGAGCGCCGCGATAAAGCCCCACCGTCTCCACCATCAACAAAACCGGCCTTTATGGTTGGTTTTTTGTTTTTCATATCCGTTGAAATGCTTTGTGCTGTATGATATAATAAATTAAACGGTAAATAAGAATTTGTAGGTAAGTGAGATATGAAAAAAATTATTGTAATCGGGTGTCCCGGAAGTGGTAAGAGTACCTTTTCCAAGTCATTACACAAAATCACAAAAATTCCATTGTATCATTTAGATATGTTGTTTTGGAATGAAGATAAAACAACTGTTGAAAAATCCGTTTTTCTTGATAGACTATTAAAAATAATCGAAAATAGTGAGTGGATAATTGATGGCAATTATGGTTCCACAATGGAATTAAGAATGCAAAAGTGTGATACAGTTATTTTTCTTGACTATCCATTAGATGTTTGTCTTGATGGTATTAAGGAGAGAAAAGGAAAACCAAGAAGTGATATGCCTTGGATAGAAAGCGATGAAGATGATGCAGGATTTGTTGAGTTTATAAAAAACTACAATTCACAAAGCAGACCAAAAGTAATAGAACTATTGAAAAGATATTCTCACAAAGATATTTATATATTTTCAAATCGCATCCAAGCAGAAGAATTTCTAAATAAAATATAACGACAAATTCCAATTTTCCGAGCAGAGTAAAACACTCTACTAATGGTTGATTTCTCCCCTTTCGACCATTAGTTCGTGTTATTTTTCTTAAAAGTCGCTATAATTAAAGTAAAAGGAGGTAGCCTATGGACCAAATCAAAATAGGAAAGTTTATTGCCGAGTGCAGAAAAAAGAAAAATCTTACACAAGCACAGTTGGCAGAAAAATTGAATATAACCGACAGAGCCATATCAAAATGGGAGACTGGCAAAGCAATGCCCGATTCCGATATTATGCTCGACCTTTGTTATATTCTTGGAATAAATGTAAATGAATTATTATGCGGGGAGACGATTGATATGGAACAAAAGGACGAACAATTAAATGAACTGATTCTTCAGATGGCAAAAAATGAGGAAAGATATCATAAACGATTGCGGCATTCCGCTTATGTGATTGTCACAACCGGCCTTATAGCACTTATTTGTCTGATGACTTTAATATCACTCCTTATACCTGAATGTGGATTTCAAGACTTTTTGATAATAGTATCTATTATACTATTTATAATTCCTTGTATTATTGCTCTTAAATTTAAGGTAGAGACAGGATATTATGAATGTAAGAACTGTCAACATATGTTTGTTCCTAACTATAAAGAGATTGCCTTGTTGATGCAAACTCCAACCAGAAGATTGTTGAAGTGTACTAAATGTGGAAAATGGACTTGGTGCAAAAAAATAACCAAGAAATAAATTCCAATTTACCGAGCAGAGTATTACACTCTGCTCGGTTGTTTATATCCGTTGACATGATTTGAGATGTATGATATTAGACTAACGGAGTGGTTTTTGTTACCGACTTCTTGCGCTAGAGATAAATATATGATATAATTTCCGTGTGTATATAATTCCAAAAAGGAGAGAGCGGATGAAAAGCATCAAATTTATTTTAGCCTGTTTTTTGCTTGGAGTTTCGGGCGGTATAATAGGCGCGGGATTTTCTTTTGCGATATCTTTTGTGACCGAGCTTCGAACAGATAACGCTTGGCTTGTCTGCCTTTTGCCCATAGCATCGCTTTTAATAGTACTTACATATAAACTTTTAAAAATTGAAGGGCAGGGGACCAACACGGTCATTAAAAGCGCCGACGGAGAAAACTCACTTTCAACAAAACTTCCCCTCGGTATTTTTATAACCGCAACAATTTCCCACCTTTTAGGCGCTTCGGTAGGTCGCGAGGGCGCGGCACTCCAACTCGGCGGCGGCGCGGCAACCTTTTTTGCCCATAAATTAAAATTATCCGACCTTTCTCGACAAATTTTAGTGAGAGCCGGTATGGCGGCGGTTTTTGCGGCAGTTTTTGGAACACCGCTCGCGGCGTTTTTCTTTGCGCTTGAGATTGTTTTCGTTGGAAAACTCCACCTAAAATCGACCATTCCTTGTTTTGTCACCGCCTTTATCGGCTACTACACCGCTATATTTTTCGGAGCACATCCCGAACGATTCCATCTCGCTATCGCTCCTGAATTTTCTCTTTCAATCTCTTGGAAAATTTTGGTTTTAACGGTTTTAACCGCCTTTCTGGGAATTGGTTTTTGTCATTTATTGGAACACTCCGAAAAGTTCGCCAAAAAGATTTTTGAAAACCCATATCTTCGAATCGCAGTAGGTGGTGCGGTAATTCTCGGTCTCACACTTTTGGTGGGTACTAGGGATTACAACGGCGCGGGAGTTTCGGTTATTGAACGCATTTTCGAAAGTGAATTTAGTCCCGACTCGCTTTCTTTCCGCCCCGAAGCGTTTTTGTTAAAACTTATTTTTACCTGTATTTGTGTGGCGGCAGGGTTTAAAGGCGGCGAAATCGTTCCAACCCTATTTATCGGAGCCACCTTCGGCGCACTTATTGCCTCGGTTTTAGGCTTTTCGGTTCCTTTCGGTGCGGCACTCGGTATGATTTTACTGTTTTGCAGTGTTACAAATTGTCCGTTGGCGTCTTTGTTCTTAGGAATCGAACTATTTTCAGGCATCGGGATTTGGTATTTTGTGCCGACTGTTACGATTTGCTTCTTGCTCTCAGGCAAAATAAGTCTTTACTCGGCGCAAAAGCATAGATTTAATTTTTTATAATCAATTCCCTCTAAAAAGCATCTGGCCGCAAGCTTCAACAGGTCGATGCTTTTAATATGAAAAGGATGTAAACGATGAATAAAATTATAACCCTTTATACCGAAAACGGTGAAAATTTTGATATTAACGAGTGGAACGAATATCCTCGCCCACAATTAAAGCGTGATTCTTTCTTGTGCCTTAACGGAGAGTGGGATTTTTCAACCAACAAAACAGGGGAGATACCCCAAATTTTTGACCAAAAAATCATTGTGCCTTTTTGTCCGCAGTCGGCACTCTCGGGTATAAACCAACCAATCCCCGACAGCGACTACCTTATATATATGCGCAAGTTTTCACTCCCTGAAAATTTCAACAAAGGTAAAATATTATTGTATTTCGGCGCAGTTGACCAAATTGCAACCGTTTTCGTAAACGGCAGAGAAGTCGGCTCTCACGAAGGCGGTTACGACCCTTTCTCTTTTGACGTAACCGAATTTTTAGAGAACGAAAACACACTTATTGTGATTGCAAAGGACGACCTCGACACCTATCGCTTACCCTACGGCAAACAAAAGCACAAACGCGGTGGTATGTGGTACACACCCGTTTCGGGCATTTGGCAAACGGTATGGCTTGAAAGCGTTCCCGAAAATTATATAACCTATATTAAAACCGACGCCGACGACAAAACCGCAAAGGTTCAAATCTTCGGCGCAAAAACAGGTGTTTTGACCCTTAAAACCCCCGACGGCGACAAGGTTTTTAACATTGAACACGGCAAGACCGAAATTGTGCTCGAAAATCCGCTTTTATGGTCACCTGAAACCCCAAATATCTACAATTTCACAATAACTTCAGGGGAAGACAGGGTTGAATCATATCTTGCTTTTAGAAAAATCGAAGCAAAGGTCGTAGACGGTGTTCCAAGGCTTTGCCTTAACGAAAAGCCCTACTTTTTCCACGGACTTTTGGACCAAGGCTATTTCCCCGACGGAATTTTCACCCCTGCCACACCGCAAGAATATAAAAACGACATCCTTGCTATGAAAGAGCTTGGCTTCAATATGCTTCGCAAACACATCAAGGTTGAACCGCAGTTGTTCTACTATTATTGCGACATTTACGGTATGGCGGTTTTCCAAGATTTTGTCAACAACTCAGACTATTCTTTTTTCCGCGACACCGCTTTGCCCACCGTTGGTATGAAGAAATTCCCCGACAAACTGCTCCATAGAAGCAAAGAATCCCGCCGAGCATTTAAGCACTCGGCCTACGACACAATCGCGACCCTTTACAACCACCCGTCGATTGTTTATTGGACAATTTTCAACGAGGGTTGGGGACAATTTGACAGCAACCGTATGTACGACCTTATTAAATTCCAAGACCGCTCTCGAATAATCGACACTACTTCGGGTTGGTTTAAAGCGAAGCGCACAGACGTCGAGAGTGAGCACGTCTACTTCAAAAAAGTGAAGCTTAAAAAGAGCAAAAAACCAATTGTGCTTTCGGAATTTGGTGGATATTCCTACAAACCCGAGGGTCACGTTGCGAATATTTCCAACACCTACGGCTATCGCTTCTTCAATACAAAAGAAGAGTTTATGACCGCTTTTGAAAACCTTTACAACAACGAAATTATACCCCAAATCAAAAAAGGTCTTTGCGCTACGGTTTACACCCAAGTCTCCGACGTTGAGGACGAAACCAACGGACTTTTAAGTTACGACCGCAAAGTTTTAAAGGTCGACAAAGAAAAAATGCTCGAAATCGCAAAAAAAATCTATAAAGAAAGCGGAAATTACAGCAATCATACGTAAACTCACAAAAATTCAAACCTACATTTTTCACAAGACTGTGCCCTGTCGCACAGTCTTTTTTAACAAAATTCTACCATTTGTAGCACAAAACACTTGCTTTTTGCACAAAATGTGGTAAAATGGAAATATCCTAAAATAAAAATAAAAAGGAGAGAAAAAACATGGACAAGTTCTTTAAAATCAAAGAGCGCGGTTCAACCGTTAAAACCGAAATTATTGCGGGTCTTACAACCTTCTTTGCAATGGCTTACATTGTAATCGTAAACCCCAACCAATTAGTAGGTTTTAGCTTCGATGTTCCCGGCATCCCCCAAATTTGGAACGCAGTTTACATTGCTTCCATCATTGGTGCCTTCGTAGGTACCATCCTCTATTCGCTCTATGCGAAACTCCCCTTCGCACAAGCTTGCGGTATGGGTCTTAACTCATTCTTCTTTACTTCGTTTATTTTGCCCCAAGTTATTCTTGGCGACAAGGGCGACGTTATAAAGGGTTATCACGCAGGTCTCGTTTGTATCCTTATCTCAGGTCTTATCTTCCTTGTATTGTCAGTTTCAGGTTTGCGTTCAAAAATCGCTAAATCTATGCCTGACTGCTTGAAGAAAGCTATTCCTGCAGGTATCGGTCTCTTTATTGCTTTCATCGGTTTCCAAAACGTTGGTATTATCCAAGATAACCAATACACACTCGTTCAATTCGTTAAGATTAACGGTGTTGCTTGGAAAGACCTCGCAGCTCCTATCGTTGCTTTGATTGGCTTTATTATCATCGCTATCCTTACTAAGCTCAACGTTAAGGGTGCGGTTCTTCTCGGCATTTTGGCTACAACCGTTATTTACTATCTTGCTACATGGCAACTCCCAACATTCGATATGGGTCAAGTTGGTCAAACCTTCAAGGATTTCGCCGAAATCGGTATCACCGGCGTATTCAAGGCTGATTCTTGGAAGGCTGCTTTCGACGGCACAACAATCGGTTCTATCTTCTCAGTTATTATGATTATCGTTGTTTACTGCTTGGTTGATATGTTCGACACAATCGGTACTCTCTACGGTGCTGCTTCTGAAGCTGATATGCTCGACGAAAACGGCGACCCAATTGAAATCGAAAAATCTATGGCTTGCGACGCTATCGCTACTTGCACAGGCGGTGTTTGCGGTACTTCAACCGTTACAACATTCGTTGAATGTTCTGCAGGTGTTGCAGCAGGCGGTCGTACAGGTCTTACCAGTCTTGTGACCTCTCTCTGCTTCGCTCTTTGCCTCTTCTTGTCACCTATTGCTAGTATTATCCCAAGTGCTGCTACTGCTCCTGCTCTTATCTTCGTTGGCGTTCTTATGCTTAAGAACTTCGGCAAGGTTGATATGACCGATATGCTCAGCGCAGTTCCTGCTTTCTTGACACTCGTTATGATGCCTCTCACATACTCAATCGCAAACGGTATCGGTATCGGCGCTATTGCTTACACCCTTATCGCTTTGTTCACAGGCAAATACACCA
>JAZORM010000129.1:0-18739 GCA_045656585.1 Acutalibacteraceae bacterium | reverse complement strand
AAAGCAATATGAAGTCTATCAAAAAATGATAAATGAGAGCGAATTCTTAAAAAGCGCAAAAGCCTTTGAAGACATTAAAGAAAACAATAAAAATAAAAAGGTATCCGCAATTTTAACGATTGAAAATGCCGAACTCTTGGGTGGTAAAACCGAAAGACTAAAACTTTTGGAAGATAACGGTGTTAAGATTTTGGGGCTTATACACAACGGGGAAAATTGTATAGGCTTTCCGCATACAAAACCCGATTTTCCACTAAAAGATTTTGGAAGAGAGGTTGTTGATGCGGTAAATAATACCGATATGGTAATAGATGTAGCACACCTTAATTATAGCGGTTTTTGGGATGTTGCAAGGCTTTCTAAAAAACCTTTTATAGCAACCCATTCTTGTTGTCGTTCGCTTCACGACCACACACGCAATCTTGATGACAACCAAATCAAAGCTATTGCTAATTCAGGCGGTATTGTCGGTATAAATTTTTATAATAGATTTTTGAAAAACGACGGTAAAACTGAAATTTCGGACATTCTTTACCACCTTGAATATTTGATTAAAATAGGTGGAAAAGACGTGGCGGCTATGGGAACTGATTTTGATGGAATTTCGTGTGAGATGTTCCTTAAAACATGCGCCGAAATTTCGATTTTGGTAAACGAGATTGAAAAGAAATTTGGTACAACGTTAGCTGAGAAAATATGTTATAAAAACGCGTTGAGAATTATAAAATAATTTTAGTCAGGGAGATTACATGAGAACATTAAATTATGATACTGACCTATGTGTTGTAGGTGGTGGACTTTCGGGTCTTTGCTCTGCTATCGCGGCGGCGAGACACGGGATAAAAACTGTACTTTTAAATGACCGAGCTGTTTTGGGCGGTAACGCGTCGAGTGAAATTCGAATGCATGTTTCGGGTTCACGAAAAGAAGATATGCGTGAAACGGGTATTTTGGAAGAAATAATTCTTGAAAACTTTTATCGCAATCCTGAACAAAACTATAGCATTTGGGATACTGTTTTGTATGAAAAAGCAATGGCAGAAAAAAATCTCACCTTGCTTTTAAACACAAGTTGCTTTGATGCCAAAATGAATGGCGAAAAAATTGAAAGCATTAAGGCTTGGCAATCCAATGCCGAAACTTTTCATATCATTAAGGCTAAATATTTTGCCGATTGTTCGGGTGACAGTATTTTAGCGCCTTTAACTAATGCTGAATACCGTTACGGCAGGGAAGCAAAATCTGAATTTTCCGAAACAATTCCACCCGAAGTTGCCGATAAAAAGACAATGGGAATGAGTTGTCTTATGCAAATTCGTGAAACCGACCACAAGGTCGAGTTTATTCCGCCCGAGTGGGCTTATAAATACGAAACTGAAGAAATGCTTAAATACAAACCGCACGAGCTTATAATGAAGGATAATTTTTGGTGGCTCGAGGTTGGAGGAGAGTGGGACTGTATCCACGATACCGACCGTTGCCGAGATGAACTTTTGAAGATTGCTTTTGGTGTTTGGGACCACGTTAAAAACTATGGTAATCACGGTATGGATAATCACGAGCTTGAGTGGATCGGAATGCTTCCTGGTAAGCGTGAAAGCCGTAGATACGTTGGAGAATATACTGTCAATGAAAACGACGTTTTGAGCGAGGGTAAGTTCTCTGATATTGTGGCTTATGGCGGATGGCCGATGGACGATCATTTCCCGGGCGGTTTTTACTATCAAGATGGATATCCAACAATTTTCCATCCTGCTCCTTGTCCTTGGGGTTTACCGCTTCGTTGTATGATTTCCAAGAATATACAAAACCTTGTATTTGCGGGAAGAAATATTAGTATTACCCACGCCGCGCTCAGTTCTTCACGTGTTATGGCTACATGCGCTATATTGGGTCAAGCTCTCGGCACTGCTGTGGCGCAATCGGTAAAAACAGGTAGTGACATCAGAAAAATTGATATAAAAGATTTACAACAAACGCTGATGGATGACGACTGTTTTATTCCTTGGCACGAGCGAAAAGTGAGTGAACTTTCTAAAACAGCTTATTGTACTGCCGATATTGTACGAAACGGGCAATACCGTAAGGATGAAAATCTTTGGAAAGGGAATAATGGTGATACTGTTACATATAGTTTCGAAAATGAAGTTAATATCAGTAAAATTCGTTTGGTGTTTGATAGCGATTTAAACCGCGAAACTTATAATATGCTTTCGAATTATTATATTCGCCACGAGCAACCAAAGCCTTTGCCACAAACACTCATTAAAGAGTATAAGATAGTTGGCGAAAAGGAGAGCGGTGAATCTTTTGAAATTGAAGTTTTAAACAACCGTAAACGCTTGGTTTATCATAGCGTTGATTGGTCGGTTAAAAAGGTGACTTTCGTACCGATTAAAACCCACGGCGCCCCAAATTTCCGCCTGTTCGGGTTTGAAGTAGAATAAAAAACAAGGCTTAAATCACAGTGATTTAAGCCTTGTTTGCTATTATCTTTCTATTGGTGTAACAACAGGTTTGCCATCGGCGTTTAAAAGGGGAGTGAGCCCGCCGCCGTAGCCTGCGTTGTGGTAATAATAATTAACACCGGTTTCGCGGTCTACCCATATTTCGTTTGAACCGAGTGATTCGGAATATACTTTAACAAATCTTTTTTCTTTTGCCATAATATCACCTAGTTTGGTAAAGTTTTTCTAATCAAAGTATTAACCTTGCTCTTTTGTGTGAACAAAAGGCTGATAACTGCAATTTCAACAACTGTCATAAGTGCTACAAAAGGAATGCGACCTACAAATACAACCCAAAATGCCGCTATACCGCCACGGTATAGAACTGAAATGAAAATTGTATTAACCACAAGTGAAAATACAATTTTATTTATAACGGTTGCGATAGATATGCGAATAACGTTGGCTTTCTTGTAAAGGAAAAATCCAAGCACTAAACCAACGAGCAAGTTTGTAATGGTGTAGCCCACGAAATACGGACCGAAAGGTTTTATAAGTGCGCCGATAAAGTCTCCAAGTCCGCCAACCGCCATAGCATAGGGAACACCCAGATAACAAGCCGCAAAAGCCACAGTGATAAAGCCAAAACTAATGTTGTTGTTCCACACTGAATAACTTGGCATAAAGCGTTCTAAAATAACATTTAGCGCCACAAGGACGGCGGTGAGAATAATTTTAAACAACTGATTTTTCTTCATAAAAATAAACCTCCCATTACCCGTATTGTCGATAATAGGAGATTTTTATAATCACATATTATTTGACAGCGGGATGCGATAACAAAACCGCGGGAAATAATCCTTCGTTCTTACGGCAACTCCCCGTCCGCAAGACACTTAACGCTTTGTTATCTACTCTGTTGATATGTCTATTATATACCTTTTATTTTATATGTCAAGATTATTCGCCCAAAAGTTTTGTGTCTCGCGCATAAAAGAATATATACTGTTGGGCAATACCGGCGTATTTCTTTGCGTTTTCGGGTAATTCACCGTCGAATAAGACTTCCATAGCGCGTTTAATCCAAACATCCTTTGGAAAAGCGGAAGTGTGGCGGTGGGAAAAGAGAAGACAGCAATCAGCAACCTTCGGTCCAACACCCACAATTTTCATAAGTTCCATTCGGGCATCATCAAGCGGAAGATTTTTAAGGTTTTTCAAATCAACCTCACCGCTGACAACTTTTTTTGCAGCATCTAGCAAATAATTCGCCCTAAAACCGCTACGCAAAACCGCCAAATCATCTAGTGATAAACTTGCCATTTTTTCAGGTGTCGGGAAAGCGTAATATCCGTTTTTATACTCACCGAAATTCTCACAAAGACGTTCGATAATACCCTTAATTCGCTTTATGTTGTTGTTTTGCGAAATGATAAACGAACAGAGTGTCTCAAACGGTTCTTGGTTCAAAATACGAATACCATATGAATATTCACAAGCCTTTTTCAAAGTTTCGTTTTGGCTTAAGTCTTTAACGATTGATTCATAATCTCGGTCAAGGTCGAAATAATCTCGCCAAACGTTCTCAAAATCTTCTTTTGAGGTGTCGTATAAAATAATTGTACCGTCGGTTGTTTTTTCGAGTTTTAAATATTTGCAAAAAGCCACACCCGACCAAACGTTATTATCTTCACAAACCCAACGAAAAGCCTGACCACAGTCTAGAGTATGGGGTAAATCAAACTCTGAAAGCCCCGAAATATATGTATTATTGTTTTTATATTCAATTTTAATCATAAAATAATCACTCCGTATTTGCATTATATAATTTTTGTGGTATAATATCAATAAAAAATGTAAAGGAATTTTTTGTTATGCGTCAAGATATTTGTACAATACCGATTAGCGAAGTATTTGAAGTGAACGACGGTTGTCCTATTTGCAGAATGAGAGAGACTGTTGAAAAGAGAATTGTTGAATATATTATGGGTGCCGCTATGATGGAACCCGACGTTAGAATTGAAACCAATAAAGCGGGTTTTTGCGAAAGACATTTTGATATGATGCTGAATTCTCGCGGTCGTCTTCAATTAGCGCTTATTTTGGAGTCGCACGTTGACGAAATCGGCAAAAAGATATTCGATAAAAGCCTTTTTAATACAAGCACTAAAAAAGGGGAAAGGGCAAAGAAACTTTCCGAGTCTTGCTTTGTTTGTTCGAAAATTGAGTGGGGTTTTGAAAATATGATTAAAACAATTTTCTTAACCTATGAAAACGATAGAGATTTTCGCAATATGTTTGACGGTCAAGATACTATTTGTTTACCTCATTACGAGCTTTTGATGAATAGCCCCGATAAGAAAATTTTAAGAAAATACAAAAGTGAATTTGAGAAAAATCTCACAAGAATTACTGGAGAATACATAAAGTCACTCCACAGCGATTTGCAAAAATATTGTTCTATGTATGACTATCGCGCAAACGACGGCGAAAAGGATTGGGGTACAAGCCGTGACGTTGTTGAGCGTACGGTTGCATTCTTAAACGGTAGACATTATTCTGTGGAATAATTTACATAATGTGTCGTAAAATGTAAAATGTTGATAACTTTTCGCGTAAAACACGCTATTTATACCACTTTTCCACCAAGTTATCCACAATTTTATGTCAACCTGAATAACCGTAGAAAAATTTGCCAAAAATAATTCCAAAGCAAAAAAGGAGTTTTTTATGGTAAAAGGTGTAAATAAAACTGTTATAGAGGTTAATAATACTGGGAGTAGATATTTTGAGAAAATTGTGTTCTACGTTACTCCGCAGTACGGAAATTTGAGCGCAAAGCAATTAAAAAAAGCGGCTAGTACGTTTTCGTTTAATTTTGATAATTCTATGAACCGAAAACCGCTTAGAAAAAAACATAAAAACAAATTAGTCTTAAAATACAGTATAATAACAGTAGCTGTTTTGGTTTTTTGTATTGGTATGATATTGTTTTTGTAAAGAGAGGTGCTGTGCATCTCTTTTTGAATTTTTTGTAAATATTAAAATTATAATGTTTATTTACTTGCTTTTTTTGGCGGGTAGTTATATAATATACTTATTATTTTTACAAAGGTGTTAATATGAAAGAGATTTTATTAAAAAGTTTAAAGCTCTACGGTAAGTGTGTTTTGGGGGGAATTATGTGTTTTTTCCTTGTTATAACCCTAAACGTTATCGAAACTGCTTTATTTACTGAAGTTGAAGGATATAAAGCTTATGGAGTAAAAGAGGGTGCCGAACAGGTTGAACTTTATACTCATTATTACAAAGATGGCGATGATACCAAAAAACAAGAGTACATAGATAAAGGTTATACGGTAAACGAATTCACTTTTCGTTCTGAAATAAACCCTAAAACCGCTAGAAGTTGGAATATGGTTTCTGAAATATTCTTGATTTTTATGATGGGTGTTTTTGTTTATAACGAGTTGTGGAATTTGGGTTTCAAAGATTATAACTCTGTAAAAATCGGAATTAAAAAAGAAAACAAATTTAAAGGTTTACAAATTGGTTTATTAACAACCGCTCCTTCTATCGTTCTTTTGACTGTTTTGGTAATCGGTAAAGCAACCTTTACGAAAAATTTGTCAATTGCTCTTTACGCTTTCTTGAATCCTCATTTGTACGAAGCGATTATGTTGTTTACAAATGGCGGAGGCTATATTTCCACTCTTCAATGGTGGCAGATCATTGTATTCTATGCGCTATTAGCTTTTGTTCCACTTATAGCTTACGTTGCTTATCTTTTGGGATATAAATCTATACTCGTCAGCGAAAAACTTATTTACAAGAAAAATTAGGAGAAGAAAATGGCAGGATTATTTGGTTTATTTAATTATGAAAAAGAGGGTCCGGGTATATCGAAGGATGCTCCTAAAAAGAAAGGCTTTGTTGTATTTTTCGAAATGTTTTTTAGAAACTTTTGGAAATTCATCACAATTAACCTTGTTTACTCGATTATCTCGCTTCCGATTTTGACAAACGGAATGGCTAACGTTGGTATTACAAACGTAGCAAGAAATACCGCAAGAGATAAACATTCTTTTGGCATTAGCGACTTTTTTGAAACTATTCGTAAAAATTTAAAACAATCAATTATCGCAGGTATCATCAATACTGTGATTTATGGATTTTTGATTTTTGACTTGTGGTTCTTTAGTGCATCCGAAGGCACTTTTGGTATTGTGGGTACAGGTATAACATTAGCGCTTCTTGTTACTTTTACGATGATGAACTATTATTTGTGGACCCTTATCATTACCTTTAAATTCACATTGAAGCAAGTTTATAAAAATAGTTTTAAATTTGTTTTTATAAACTTTAAATATTCATTCCTTTGTTTATTTGTAAATGTTTTGATTTTCGCTTTAAACGTTGCGATTATCTTCATGGTTTCAAAGTTTTGGATATTCGCTTTACTTATTGAATTGGCTTGTTTTATTCTTGTTTACCCTGCATTTAATGCATTACTTGTTCAATTTTGTACCTTCCCAAGTATAAAGAAATATATTATCGACCCTTATTATGCTCAACATCCTGATGAAGATATTGAAAAGCGTAAGAGTTTAGGTCTTGAAGTTGAAGAAAATAAACCAAAGGTTGTTGAAAATTCTTCTGATGAAGAAATTGAAGAAGATGATGACGGAGTAATTTTCAGCGACTGATTTTGAAAATTTTTGCATATATATTTTACATAACGATATGGGAGTGTAAGATATGTATTGCCGAATTGAAGAACTTAGACATAAACAGGTTGTTTGTATGGATACAGGCGACGTTTTAGGTTTTGTTTGTGATTTGGAATTTGATAGCGAAAACGGCAAGGTGTCCGCTATAGTTATATTTGGAAAACCGCGTGTTTTCGGTCTTTTCGGGAATAGGGAAGATATTGTTATTCCTTGGGAAAGCATAGCGGTTATCGGTGAGCAAACAATACTTATAAAAAATAATACAAATTTTTGCAAATAGACAACGTTTTTTCGTTGTCTATTTTTTCTTTTGGGACTTGTAAAAGTTAGAAAAATTATATATAATGATATAAATGTGTTATTTTAAAAGAAAGGAATTTTAAAAATGAAAAAGTATTTGAATCGTTTATTTATTGATGGTCTTTCAGGTATGGCTTACGGTCTTTTTTCGACTCTTATTATCGGTACGATAATTTGCCAAATTGCTAAACTTGTTGGTGCTAACGTTGTGGCGCAATATCTGAGTGCGATGGGAAATGTTGCAAAAACTTTAACAGGTGCCGGTATTGGTGTCGGCGTTGCGTGTAAATTGAAATCTTCGCCTCTTACAACTGTTGCTGCTGCGGTTTGCGGTATGGTTGGTGCTTTTCCAAACGTTTCGGTTGAAGGTTTTGGTATTGGCACTCCGGGTGAGCCTTTGGGCGCTTTTGTCGCTGCGTACGTTGCTATTGAAATCGGTAAATTTGTTTCGGGAAAAACTAAGGTTGATATAATTGTTACACCTATTTCTTGTATTCTTTCAGGTTCCGCTGCGGGTTATTTTGTTGGACCATACATATCTATTGCTATGAAATGGGTTGGTGAACTTGTTAACATCAACGTTGAACAAAGTCCAATTATCGGCGGTATGATTGTATCGGTTGTTATGGGTATACTTTTGACATTGCCCATTTCTTCAGCCGCAATTGGTATTTCAATGGGACTTTCGGGCTTGGCTGCGGGTGCTGCAACAATTGGTTGTTGCTGTAATATGGTAGGCTTTGCGATTATTAGTTATCGTGAAAATAAAGTTGGCGGTCTTATTGCTCAAGGTGTTGGTACTTCGATGATACAAATGCCGAATATCGTTAGAAATCCTCTTATTTGGTTGCCCTCAATTATATCAAGCGCTATTTTGGGACCGGTAGCTTCTGCTTTGCTTAAAATGGTAAGCAATCCTGTAGGTTCCGGTATGGGCTCAGCAGGTCTTGTTGGTCAGTTTATGGCGTATGACAGTATGGTGGCGGCAGGTGTTACTCCTGTAGTTTCTTTGCTTGAGATTGCACTTATGCATTTTGTTCTTCCGGCTGTTCTTTGTCTTGTTATAAGTGAAGCTATGCGCAAATTAAAGCTTATAAAACCAAATGATTTAAAGTTGGTTTCTGCAAATGACTAAAAAACAAAAGGTAAATTTAACTGTTGAGCGACTCGAAAAAATTTATCCCGACGCTATTTGTTCGCTAGAATATAAAGATGCTTTTCAGTTGCTAATTGCGACAAGACTTTCGGCGCAATGTACGGATAAACGTGTAAATATGGTGACCCCTGAGTTGTTCGCTGAGTATCCAAATTCGAGCGCTATGGCAACCGCTGATTTGAGTAGGGTTGAAGAACTGATAAAAACCTGCGGTCTATATAAAACCAAAGCCAAAGATTTGATTTTGATTGCGCAAAAAATAGAATCCCAATTTGGTGGAAAGGTTCCCGATACTATTGAGGAACTCACAACTCTTTCGGGTGTGGGAAGAAAAACCGCCAATTTGGTTTGCGGCGACATATACGGCAAACCTGCCGTTGTTACCGATACTCATTTTATCAGAATTTGCAATCGGTTGGGGTTTGTAAATACCGATACTCCTTTGAAGGTTGAAAATGAGATGAGAAAATTATTACCTGCCGAAAAGTCAAATGATTTTTGTCATAGGACCGTTCTTTTTGGTAGGGATGTTTGTGTTGCGCGAAATCCTAAATGCGACGTTTGTCCTTTAAATGATATTTGTCCTAAAAAAATATAATTTTATGGTGTTGAAATGTTGAAAAAATTTGTTGTGGTGTTATTGGTGATTTTGTTGTTTACAACACCTGTTTTTGCTGATAATACCGCTGAATCCAAGCCTAGTGTTTCGGCTTCGGCATACGTACTTTACAACCCCGATAACGACGAGGTTGTCGATGGAAAAAATGAAAACGTAAAAATGTATCCCGCGTCTCTTACAAAAATGATGACGGCGCTTACAGTTATGGATTTGTGTTCTGATTTGTCGGGCCAGACTATTACGGTTAGCGAAAATGCGATAACCTCTTTATACGGCACCCAGTCCTCAACCGCTAAAATTAAAGCGGGTGAGAAGTTTACGGTATTGCAAATGCTTTACTTGATGCTTTTGCCATCGGGCAACGATGCGGCAAATGCTTTGGCTGAACATTTTTGCGGTGATAATCTCTCTTTCGCTCAAAAAATGAACCAAAAGGCGAAAGAAATCGGTATGGATAGTTCGAATTTTTGCAATCCACACGGTTTGCACGATGATAACCATTATACAACCGCGCGTGATTTAGCTGTTTTGTCCGACCATTTTATTCAAAATGAAATTTTGTATAAAATTGCTCGTTGTGTTGAATATACTGTTCCAAAAACAAATCTCCAAGCCGAAAGACCAATTCGCTCAACGAATTATATGTTGATTGACAAGAGTGGGTATTATTATGCCTACGCTACAGGTCTTAAAACAGGAAATACCGATAAAGCAGGTCGTTGTTTGGCTTCGAGTGCCGAAAAAGACGGCAAAAGATTTATTTGTATATTTTTAGATGTGCCTGAGGTTTGGAATAGATACGGTATTCTTCGAACCGACTTTTTGGAAGCGGCTGAAGTTTTTAAATACGCATTTAATACATATAAAACTGTTAAGGTTGCCGAAAAAGGAACATTGGTAAAAACTTTTCCGGTATATGAAACCTTTTCGAAATCGGTAGAAGTTGTTTTGAAAGATGACGTCTTTGCTACTTTGCCAAAAGATTCGAATTTGTCGAATATCTCTATTAACTACATACCCCAAAACATATTGGAAAGCGGAGAGGTTGCTTCTCCTGTGAATTTGGGTGATTATTTCGGACAAGCTCAAATTGTTCTTGATAATCGAGTGATTGGCAAATGCGATGTTCTTGCAAAATCATCGGTTTCGCCAAGTAAGTTGATTGTTTTTTGGCATACGATAGATTTATACGTTTATATAACAATCGCGGTAATTGGATTTTTAATAATTTTATTTTTAAGTTTTATAATTCGAAAAAAAATTGTTATGTATAAGCGTAAGAAAGCTAAAGAAAAACGTCTCGAACGCCGTAGACAAATGTTTGAGGATTTTCAAAAACAAGAACCTGTCGATTATTTCAAGATGGATTAAAATCACCCCCTATGAAGATTTGAATCTTCGTAGGGGGTTGTTTTGTAGGATATGACGATAATAAACATGTGCTCGAGTTTGTTTTCTTGTAAAATAAAGAAACAGCACCGAATTTAATCGATGCTGTTCTTGGCGGAGTAGGAGAGACTCGAACTCTCGCACCGGGGTTTAGCCGGCCTACGCCCTTAGCAGGGGCGCCTCGTCACCAACTTGAGTACTACTCCGTAGGTTACGTTTGTATTTAAATAAAAAAATGGCGGAGAGGATGGGATTCGAACCCATGTGGCTTGCGCCAAACGGTTTTCAAGACCGCCTCGTTATGACCGCTTCGATACCTCTCCGTGCGACCATAATATATTAACACAAATATTTCTAAATGTCAACACCTAAATTTGTAAAATTTTATATTATTGAAAAATTTGTTTTTCTATTGCTATTTGGTGTTAAAATTTGTTATAATAATATAAAAAGATAAAATTGAGGGGAGAAATTTATGCCAAAATCAAAAATGCTTAAAATTTTAGAAATCGATCCATATTTGATTCCTTTTAAAGATGATTTAGATTTGCGAATGTCTTTATTCAATGAAAAGCGTAAAGAATTATTGGGCAATAAAAAAAGCTTGGTTGATTTTGCTGATGGTTATAAATATTTTGGTTTTCATAAAACAAACAAAGGCTTTGTGTATAGAGAATGGGCTCCATCGGCTGAGCAAATGTTTTTGACGGGCGATTTTAATGATTGGAACACAAGAAGCCATGAATTAAAAAAACTTGAAAACGGCGTTTTTGAAATCGAATTAGAAGGCGACGATGTTTTAAAGGTGGGGCAAAAGGTTCAAGCAATTATTATCAACAACGGAAATGAACTTCGCCGTATTCCTACCTATGCGACACGCGTAGTTCAAGACCCTGTGACTTATGCTTGGTGCGCTGAAATTGAAGATACTTTTGCGGATTATAAGTGGACCGATCAAAATTTCAAACCTGAAAAAACTCCCTTTATTTATGAATGTCATATCGGTATGTCCGGTGAAGAGGGTAGAGTGACCTCCTATCGCGAGTTCACCACCAACACTTTGCCCCGTATTAAAGAACTTGGTTATAATACAATTCAAATTATGGCGATTATGGAACATCCGTATTACGGTTCGTTCGGATATCAGGTATCAAACTTTTTTGCGGCTTCTTCTCGTTATGGCAATAGCGAAGATTTAAAAGAACTTATCAATACCGCGCATAGTATGGGTATTACAGTTCTTTTGGACATTGTTCATTCTCATGCTGTTAAAAATACAAACGAAGGTTTGAACGAATTTGACGGCACTGTATATCAGTTTTTCCACGAAGGTCCAAAAGGTGACCATTCGGCTTGGGGTACGAAATTATTTAATTACGGTAAAAACGAAGTTTTACATTTCTTGTTATCAAACTTGAAATATTGGATGGAAGTTTTTCATTTTGACGGTTTCCGTTTTGACGGTGTAACCTCAATGCTTTACAACGACCACGGTTTAGGTTCGGCATTTACCGATTATAGTATGTATTTTTCGATGAATACTGATACCGAGGCTGTAACCTATTTACAATTAGCAAACGAACTTATTCATAAGTTAAATAAAAATGCGATTACAATTGCTGAGGATATGTCGGGTATGCCCGGTATGTGTATACCGATTAAAGACGGCGGTATTGGTTTTGACTTCCGTCTTTCTATGGGTGTTCCTGATTTGTGGATTAAAACAATAAAAGAACAAACCGATGAAAATTGGGATATTATTAAACTTTGGTACGAACTAACTTCTCGAAGACCGATGGAGAAGAATATTGGTTATTGCGAGTCGCACGATCAAGCGCTTGTTGGTGATAAAACAATTATGTTCCGTCTTTGCGATGCCGAAATGTACTATGGAATGCAAAAGTTTGGCGGTAATTATGTTGTTGATCGCGGTATTGCGCTTCATAAAATGATAAGACTTTTGACCGCTTCTCTTGCGGGTGAAGGTTATTTGAATTTTATGGGAAATGAATTCGGTCATCCTGAGTGGATTGATTTCCCTCGCGAAGGAAACGGTTGGAGTTATCATTATTGTCGTAGACAGTGGAGTCTTGTTGATGATCCAAACTTGCGTTTCGGGGAATTAAACGACTTTGATAAAGAGATGGTTTCACTTTTAAAGAAGGGCAAAATTTTAAAACTTAATGCGGAAAACCGTTGGATGCATCAAGATGACAAGATTTTGATTTATACAAAGGGCGATTATGTATTTGTATTTAATTTCCATCCTGAAAAATCTTTCGATGATTATTTTGTTCCTGTTGGAAGACTGGGAAATTACAAGGTTGTTTTAACAAGCGATGATGCAGCGTTTGGCGGTTATTCGCGAGTTGATAAGGATTACAAATATAAAGCTTGGGTAACTCCTGCTAATTGGTTTGGATTTAATTGTTATTTACCAAATAGAGCGGCTATCGTTTTTAAAAAAATTAAGTAAATGGTGATATATTGTTTTATTTTATAATTGCATTTTTTATTATTTTTTTCTGTGTTGTTTTATATTTTTTCAATATTGCATTTGTCAAAAAACAATCGAGCGACATTGATAAAATGGATAACACTATTGAAGAAGCGCTAAAGCCTTATTCGGAAGTTATAGAAAAAGGGAAGGAGTTTATAAAAAATACCCCTCATAAATGGTATTATATTACTTCATTCGACGGTTTGAAACTTGCCGCGCGTTATTATGATAATAATAGCAGTTGCACTATTTTCTTGTTCCACGGTTATCGTTCGGGCGCGAATCACGATTTTTCTTGTGCGGTTGAAATGTATTATAAAATGGGCTTTAATATCTTGCTTGTTGACCAACGCGCACACGGTAAAAGCGAGGGCAACCTTATAACCTTTGGTGTAAAAGAAAGCCGTGACGTTGTTTCATGGGCAGAATTTGTAAATGCGAAATTTTCTCCAAAACAACTAATAATCAGTGGTATTTCAATGGGTGCTACTACTGTTTTGCTTTCGTTAAAACGCGATTTACCTGACAACGTTAAAGGCGTTATCGCCGACTGCGGATTCACATCACCTTGTGAAATTATTGAAAAGGTCGGCAAAGATTCTTTTAAGATTAACGCTCATTTTTTCATTCCGTTTTTGGATTTGGCTTGTAAAATCTTTGGTAAATTTTCAATTACAAAAGATTCAACGATCGACGCTGTTAAAAATACAAATTTGCCGATTTTTTTCATACACGGCGAAAAGGATAATTTTGTCCCTTGCGAAATGACTAAAACAACCTTTGAAAATTGTAAGGGAAATTGTAGAATGTATTTATGTAAAGAAGCGGGTCACGGACTTAGTTTTTTGGTTGAAACTGATGAGGTGTTAAAACAACTTAAAAGTTTTTTGAAATATTGTATTGAAGACCTTTAAAACTTGTTGACAATTTTGGGGTTTGATAATAGAATTAAAATATAAATTTGTTGGAGAAAAAATATGAAGTTATTAAAAACATTATCAATATGTTTGATATTGGTTATGGTATTGTCATTGTGCGGATGTAAGGTTGCGGATGATAGCTACGGTGTTGAAAGTGAAGTTGTTTCTAGTGAAGAGAACGATTCGGCCCAATCGGTTAGCACTCCTGAAATAACCTCTCTCGACAATAAAATGCCGAAATATTTTGACATAAGCCTTTTTGATGAAGAAAATTATGCTGATATTTATCTTGGCAAAAAGTTTGAAATAAATGCGGTTTATGCTAACAGTTATTTCTCGGTTCCTACTACTATTGATGAGATTGCCAAAAGCGGTTGGCAACTTCAAAAGGGAAGCGATTACGATGAAAAATCGCTCGTATATGCGAAAGAAACGGTTGAGCTTGTTTTTGTAAATGAAGACGGCTCGAAAATTACTGCATTATTCTATAACTCTTCTAATTCATCGGTTAGACTTTTGAATTGTGAAATCGTTAAATTTACAATCAAAAATTCTTATTTAAAAAATAAAGAAAATTACGATGAATTTAACGTTTGCGGAATAACTAATACTTCGGTTATTACCGATATAATCAATGTTTTAGGAACTCCGTCACATTTTTATAAAAAGACCGATAACACCTATTACTTTGATTATTTCTTGGAAAAACGAGATCGTCGAAATAAAATTAGAATTCATATCAACCTTTTGGAAGATGCTGTGACTGAAATAGAATTTTCGGATTATAAATAATATATTAGCCGTCAATTTGTGACGGCTAATAATTCTAAGGAGAATATAAATGAATAAATATTTTTATCCATGTAATTTTTTATTACCAAAATCAGATTTTGAAAAATGGTCGGTAGTTGCCTGTGACCAATATACTTCCGAGCCTGATTATTGGAAAGAGGTTGCAGAATTCGTTGGTGATAAACCTTCAGCGCTTAATATCATTTTACCTGAGGTTTATCTTCAAAAAGATAATAGCGAAAAAATTTCAAAAATTAATGCTAAAATGAAGGAATATATTGAAGGCGATGTTTTTGAAGAAGTAAATGATACCTTTATTTACGTTGAGCGAGAGGTTTCGGGCGGAAAAATCAGAAAGGGCGTTGTTGGTCTTATTAAACTTTCGGATTATTCATACGAAAAAGGCGCTAAAACCTTGATTAGAGCTACCGAAGCTACTGTTATAGAGCGAATCCCACCCCGTGTTGAAATTCGTAAGGACGCGGCTTTAGAACTTCCTCATATTATGCTTTTGATTGATGATGAGAACAAGTTGGTTATTGAATCGTTGTCACAAAAAACTAACGATTTCAAAAAGGTATATGATTTCGATTTAATGCAAAATAGCGGTCATATTAAGGGATATGCCATTGATAAAGAAACAGCAACTGATTTGGATGCTAAATTGGGCAAATTGATTGAAAATGCCCAAGATAAATTCTTGTTTGCAGTTGGTGACGGAAACCATTCTCTTGCTACTGCTAAAGAGTGTAATTCCGAATATGCAATGGTTGAAATTGTAAATATCCATGATGATTCCTTAGAATTTGAACCGATTTACCGTGTGTTGTTCGACGTTGAACCCCAAAAAGTCATTGATGAATTTGTTGCTTTCCACGGTGGCGAATATAATGGCCAAGATGCTCAAAAATTCACTTGTTGTTATGGTGACGTTGTGAAAGAAATTTCGGTTAAGCCGACAGGAAAATTAGCGGTTGCGACTTTGCAATCTTGGCTTGATAATTATCTTTCTAATGTTGAAATTGATTATATTCACGGCGAAGACGTTGTTTATTCGTTATCTAAAAAGCCGAATACACTAGGTTTTATATTCGACGGTATGCAAAAGAACGAACTTTTCCCCGCAATTAAACAAGATGGTTCTTTGCCAAGAAAGACCTTCTCAATGGGTAATGCTTGTGACAAACGTTTCTACATAGAAGCAAGATTGAATAAATGATTAAAATCGCACTTTTTATAGTGCGATTTTTTATTTTTTGTCGAAAATAAGTTGCATAATTATATTTATTGTGTTATTATTTTTTATATTGATTTCAAGGAGTTAAAAATGGGCGTTATTGGAACTTTATTAGCTGCTACAGCGATTGCCGGTGTAGCCGGAACAGGACTTGGCGGAATTATCGGTGCTTTGCTTCAAAAGGATTCAAACCGTACTGTTAGTCTTCTTTTAAGCTTTGCGGCGGGTGTTATGCTTAGTGTTGTATGTTTCGATTTGGCAGTCGAAGCTATAAATACAGGAACAGGTATTTTCGTTGTTATATTGTCGATTGCTTTGGGCGTTGCGGTTACGTATATTTTGAATTATATTATAGACTGTAAGACAACTCCCGAAATTGCGCATATTGATGAAAGCCATCCTAAAACCGCCGATGATTTGGACGAGCTTATCCATAGCGACCATTTAGAACATCATATCACTAGAAATGATAACAAAATTTCGCTTTTTGTAGCGGGTATCGTGATGGCTTGTGCTATCGCTTTACATAATATACCTGAAGGTATGACAATCGGTGCTTCTTACGCAGTAGATAATGCTGTTTTGGGTAAATCTTCGCTTATTTTGGCGATTCTTATCGGACTTCATAATATTCCCGAAGGTATGGCGGTTTCGGTTCCGCTCATAAGTGGCGGTATGAAAAAAATTAATGCAGTTTTGATTACTGCTTCAACAGGTATTCCTACTATTATAGGTGCTTTGTTGGGGTATTGGCTCGGTGAGATCGGTCCTATGGGATTAACCTTGAGTCTAGGTTTTGCAAGTGGTGCAATGCTTTATGTTGTATTTGGCGAAATTTTGCCACAATCAATTCTTATGTATCATAGCAAATTACCCGCATTTTCAACGATTGTTGGTATGCTTGTAGGTTTGCTAATTATTTTTGCTTGACAAATTGTATTATTTGAGTTAAAATAAACAATGTTGTGCGGGTGTGGCGGAATTGGCAGTTTTTGAACAAGCGCGTCCTGTGGACGAGGAAGTGAAGTTCAAAAAGGCGCCGCGGTCGAAATTTTCAAGCGCTCCAAGCTTGAAAAAATTTCGGGAACCGCAAGAGTCACGCAGAGTGCGTCTGCATTTTGTGTGAAAAATATATAATATTTGTTTATTCGCGGGTGTGGCGGAATTGGCAGACGCACTAGCCTTAGGAGCTAGCGCTTACGCGTGCAGGTTCAAGTCCTGTCACCCGCACCATCGAGAACCTCAACACGTAATTTACGTGCTGAGGTTCTTTTTATATTTTTTGTTTGAAAATCCAATATAATATAGCATAATTCTGCATTATAATTTCACTTTAAAAATATCTTGCAAATAACGCCAATTTAAGTTATAATTTAAATAATAAAGATAGTTAGCATTAGAGGTGTATTAAATGGCAAAAAATTTCATTATTACTATTGGTAGACAATATGGTAGCGGCGGTCGCGCAATCGCCCGACAACTTGGCGAAATGCTTGGTATAAAAATTTATGATAAAGAGCTTATCGAACTTGGTGCTGTGAAAAGCGGTATCAGTGAAGAAGTACTCCATATGTATGATGAACATCCTACAAACAGTTTGCTTTATTCTATGTCTTTGGGTGTAAATCCTTTTAATTCTTCAATTTCGGGTTTATCTTATATACCGCTTGGAGATCGTGTGTTTAGCGCTCAAGCTGACGTAATCCGCGAAATTGCCGACAAGGGTGAATCGTGTATCTTTGTTGGTCGATGCGCCAACAGTATTTTAAAAGGTTATCCTAACGTTATAAACGTTTTTATCCACGCTGATATCGAACAACGTATCGACAGAATTTGTGAATATGAAAATATCTCTCGCGGCGAGGCTGAAAGTATTATTCGTAAGGCTGATAAGAGAAAAATTGGATATTGTAGTCATTTCACAGGGTTTAAATGGGGCGAAGCTGCAGGATATGACCTTTCTATAAATAGTAGAATCGGTCTAAAAAATGCCGCAAACTTGATCAAATCGCTTGTTGACAGTCTGGATAAATAATTAATTTTGTCGTAACATATAACACCGCTTTCCGTAAAATGTATTGTGCGAAAGGCGGTGTTTTGTATAAATTATAAAAACAAAAAAATTCGAAGAATATTGGTTTCGTGGCTCGTGGTTTTGCTTGTTTTTTCGGTGATTTTGGGTTATGTTTACGTTACAATACAGCCTGTAATTCTTCGATATGCCGAAAGTCAAGCGGAAACTATTATGCTAAACTCAAGCAACAAGGCGATAGTTAATATTTTGGGAAATGAAGATTTTTCGTATGATAAAATCGCGGTTTTATCTCGAGATAAAAGTGGAAACGTTAAAAGTCTTGAAATCGATACTTATAAAGTGAACTATTTTAAAAGTCATATTTCGAACGAAATTTCAAAAATTATAACCCCGAAAGAACGCTATAACGTGGCAATTCCAATTGGAACGTTTTTAAATAACACGTTTACTTCCGGCTTTGGTCCTGATATTAATTTTAAAATGCAAATGACTACGACCGCGTTTGTGGATTTTGAACATGAATTTCGTAGCGCGGGTATAAATCAAGTTTTACATAGAGTTATTGTTAAGATTAAAATAAACGGCAGTTTGGTTATAGCAGGGTATAAACGAAC